>DVNQ01000041.1 GCA_018714245.1 Candidatus Avilachnospira avicola | reverse complement strand
ATGTGATGAGGGCGATATAATAAGGATCAGGTTCAGGACGCTCAAAGATGATGCGGAGAGCGTGTATTTTATATTGGTGAAGGATGAGGAAGATGAAGAATCAGAGATGACAAAGGCTGATTCGGATGAGCTCTTTGATTATTATGAGATCTCCATTACCGCAGGAAGCTCCCCCATCCAGTATTATTTTGAGATCATAAAGGATGGAGAAAAGTGTCTGTATACCAGGCTCGGCGCTGACGGAGCCCTGGGTAGGCGCTTTTATTTTCGCATAATTCCGGGATTTCACGTACCGCTATGGATGAAGGGCTGTGTCATGTATCAGATCTTTGTTGACCGTTTTTATAACGGGGACAAAGACAATGACGTCCGCACAGGAGAGTATGCATATCTTAACGGTCAGTCTGAACGGGTGATGAACTGGGATTCTCCCATAGAGAGCCTTGATGTGGGACGGTTTTACGGAGGAGACCTGAAGGGCGTGGAGGAGAAGCTTCCTTATCTTAAGGAACTTGGTATCGAAGCAATTTATTTCAATCCCCTGTTTGTAAGCCCTTCGAACCATAAATATGACTGTCAGGATTATGAGCATATCGATCCTCATTATACGGTCATAAAAAATGACGGTGATTATAAAACCAGGTCGGCTGACAGGAAAAACCTGGAGGCTTCAGACCGTTACTTTTCGGAGTTTATAAAAAAATGCCATAGGGCGGGGATCCGTGTCATTGTGGATGGGGTATTCAATCACTGTGGATCCTTCAACAAGATGATGGATGCAGAGAGTATCTATAAGGATATGCCTGGCTATGAGCCCGGAGCCTTTCATACAAGGGACAGCATCTACCATGATTATTTCAGGTTTGAAAATGATGATCCTTCGGCATGGCCGGGCAACAGAAGCTATGAAAAATGGTGGAAGAATGAAACTCTGCCAAAACTCAATTACGAGGGTTCAGAGGAACTTATCGACTATGTCATGGACATAGGCAGAAAATGGGTCAGCAGCCCCTATGGAGCAGACGGATGGAGACTGGATGTGGCAGCGGACCTTTCGCACAGCGAAGAATTCAATCATGGCTTCTGGAAAAAATTCCGACAGGCGGTAAAGGACGCAAATCCTGAAGCCGTGATATTTGCAGAGCATTATGGAGATCCCTCATCCTGGCTTCAGGGAGATGAATGGGATACGGTCATGAACTATGATGCCTTCATGGAACCGGTGACCTGGTATCTTACCGGTATAGAAAAACACAGCGATTGGAAAAAGCCTGAGCTTTGCGGAGATGGAAAGGCTTTTTTTGACACCATGAGATATGCATGGTGCAATATGCAGCATTCATCCATACTTTCCTCCATGAATGAGCTCAGCAATCATGACCATTCCCGTTTTCTGACCAGGACCAACAAGACCATAGGCCGGCTTCAGACCAGCGGGAGCGATGCGGCTTCGGAGGGCCTCAATTTCGGGCTTTTCAGTGCTGCGGTCACCATACAGATGACCTGGCCTGGAGCTCCGACAGTTTATTACGGAGATGAGGCGGGCGTCTGCGGCTGGACCGATCCGGATTCCAGACGCACCTATCCCTGGGGGCATGAAAATCATCATGTGCTGGATTTCCATACATATATGATATCCATCCACAAGCATGATGTGTTCCGCTACGGATCCATGAAGGAGCTCTGCGTACAGGGGCCCCTTATAGCATATGGACGCATGTATGGCAAAAATGCGGCCCTGGTAGTCATAAATGCCGGGGAATGCTCCATGGATGTGGATATACCGGTCTGGGAGATCGGCATCACTGACGATATGACATTGACGAGGGTACTTGCTTCGAATCAGGATAAGTATAATGTGGGATATCATCACAGAGGATCCAAAAACGGATATCTGCACTGCAGGATGATGCCCTATTCTTCAAAGGTTTATATCAACTGGGCTGCGGATGAACATAACGTGACCTGGGTGGACAGATATTAATTAAGGAGGCATGAAATATGGAACAGGATCAGATCTTGAGGAACATAATGGAAAGAAGAAGCATCCGGGCATATAAGCCTGACAAGGTACCGGATGAAATGATAGATAAGATCATAGAGGCAGGTCTGTATGCGCCTTCAGGCATGGGAAGACAGCCTGTCATCATCATAGCGATCACGGATAAGAAGGTAAGGGACAGCCTTTCCAAGATGAATGCATCGATCATGGGGACTGATACGGATCCGTTTTACGGAGCGCCCGCAGTGCTTGTGGTGCTGGCTAAAAAGGACTGCCCTACCCGTATATATGACGGCAGCCTCTGCATGGCAAATATGATGCTGGAGGCCAATGCCCTGGGCCTTGGAAGCTGCTGGATACACAGGGCAAAGGAAGAATTTGAACTTGAAGAAGGAAAGGAGTTACTTAGGAGCCTGGGCATTGAGTCCGAATATGAAGGGATAGGAAACTGCATAATCGGCTATCCCGATGAGGAGCCCAAGGCCGCCGAGCGTAAGCCCGGAAGAGTTTATAAAATCGAATAAATGCGGAACAACAAAAAAGATATAGCTGTCAGGGTATTGTGCATACTTGCCGGAGCTGCCATACTCAGTTTCGGGATACACAATATCCACGAACGTACCAATATAACCGAAGGTGGAGTCCTGGGACTCATGCTGCTTATCAATGAGTGGTTCGGGATCTCCCCGGCATATGTTACCCCTGTAATAGATCTTATCTGTTACGGCATGGCATTTAAGCTTCTGGGAGCCTCTTTTATAAAGTGGTCGGTGGTATCAACGGCAAGCATCTCCATGTTTTATAAGGTATGGGAGAGCTTCCCCTATATGCTGCCGGATCTTTCGGGATCTCCTCTGATAGCAGCGGTACTGGGAGGCATATGTGTCGGAGTAGGAGCCGGTATCATAGTAAGGATGGGAGGCTCAAGCGGAGGCGATGATGCCCTGGCTTTAAGCATTTCCCATGTTACGGGATGGAAGATAGCTCATTCCTATCTGATCACCGATATCTCGGTACTGCTTCTCTCTCTGAGTTATATCCCTCTGGGAAGGATCATTTATTCCCTCATAACAGTGACCATATCTTCAAATCTCATAGATATGATCTGCGGAAGAAGAAAACAGATACCCAAGGAGGAAGGCTGCGGTCTGACAGATACTGAAACGGAATAAGAATATCCGGGTCATAATATACAAAAAAGGAAGCTCTTTTTTTACATGTAGAAATTGAGCTTCTTTTTTTGTACAGTTTTACTGTTCAATATGACTTGACTAATTTTCAAACCGAACTTAAAATTTTAATCACCATCTAAAAGGTCATAAGGCCCGTATTCAGGAGGGCTGTCTTATGGATCCTCTTCTGAGGAGGCATCCGATCATTACTTATTTTCAATATTTCTTTTATCTATCCCGGACAGACATTTCTTTTCTGTTATCCAAAGCGAGGACTTATCTTGTCTAGTCTATTATTTTTATCTGAATTTTCCCTCTGCATTACCCTGTTTTTCGGCGGGCTGGATGACATCTGCAGATACAGAGTCAAAAACCACATCCTGCTGGCAGGAGCGGTATCAGAGACTCTGATAAAGGCTATGGGTTCTGAGAGCATTACTGCATTTTCTGAGGAGATACTTATGGCATCCGCATGCTCCTTACTGATCATGGCACTGCTGTTTCCCTTTTACAGGCAGAAGCTAATAGGAGCGGCAGACATAAAGGCTCTTATGCTTATCCTGTATTCGTTCCCGTCGGCATTTGGACTGGAGATCATATTTTTGGGATCTTCTGCGGCTTTTATGCATACTGTTTTACGGGCCCTTGTTTTCATGAGGGGAAAGAAAGGGGAGACTGCAGAAAAAACAGGGGGACAGATCAGAAAACTGATAAAAAGGTACAGGAAGGTGCCGCTTGTGGCATATCTGTTTTTTGGAGCGATACTTAGGTTCATAGCCTGACGGCCGGGGCTGCGCCTTTGAGCTGAGCAGTGACTATAGATATGGAGGTTATGTATGGAAAAGATCATGGCAGTGCTTACAGGAGAAAGGATATATGGGGAAAGGCTCTGCGCTTACGCAAACCACAGGCGCAACATGCCCTTTACAGCAGTTTCTTTTGATTCCGGAGCGGCATACAGAAATTTTGCCAGCAAGCATAAGATAGGCGTGCTGCTTACAGACGGACACTTGGAAAAGGGATGCTTCGGAGTGAGGGACAGCCCGCCGGGGCAGCAGGAGGAACTGATCATCGGACTGTTTGATGAGACTGATGATGACAGTGTATTCAACTATTCCGAAGGCCCTGGCCTGGAGACCTATACGCTCATTCCCAAGTATCAGTCTGCAGAAAAGATCATGAGAAGCGTCATGAGCTGCTGCAGCGCCATGGGTGTGGAGCTCGGAAGGGAACTTCCGAAGGAAAAGCCATATGTGGCAGGTGTATATTCTCCGGATCCGGGTGCTCCCAAAAGTGCTTATGCCCTTACGCTTTCCAAGGTACTTTCTCTGAAGAAAAAGACCTTGTTCATAAGTTTTGAGGAATTTTCGGGCTTTTCACAGGTTACCGGAGATTCATACGGAGTAAGCCTTTCTGATGGCTTTCTCTCCCTTAAGCAGGGCAGGCTTGATGCGGAAAGGATATGCTCACTGGTACATATCTACAGTGGGATAGAATATATCCCTCCGGTACAGTTTGCAGATGATATGAAGGATGTAAGCGGAGGAGACTGCGCGGCCCTTATGGCTGAGATCATAAAAAACGGATCTTATGGAGCCATTGTCATAGACCTTCCGAAGATATTTCATATGGCTGAGGAGATGATGGATATCTGTGATGAGATATTCCTTCCGGAACGCAGCGATGCTCTGGGAAAGGCAAAGGTGGAAGAATTCATGGACTATCTGGAGTTCAGCAAGAAACTGAGACTTAAGAACAGATTGACCAGGTTTGAGCTGGAAGCCTCTCTGAGCAGTAACGGTGCGGCGGCATCATATCTGGACAGGCTCCTTTACGGCGAGTTCGGAGACAGGGCAAGGGCTCATGCGGAGCATATACGATAAAATTAATGGAAGGGGAGCTTTCGGAGATGGATATCAGGGACAAAGCTGAGACGAAAGGGGCCGAGTCCAGGATCAGGATGCGGGTATCCGAATGTATAGGAAACTCAGGAGAGATCACGGATGAGGATCTCTATGGCTTTATAGATGAATCCATTTCCCTGGAAGGAGAGGACATATATATACCGCTGAGTGACAAGCTCAGGATCAGAGAAAGCCTTTTTAATTCATTCAGAAGGCTTGATATCCTGCAGGAGCTCCTGGATGACGCCAGTATAACGGAGATCATGATAAACGGACCTGACAATATATTTGTGGAAAGGAGAGGCAGAGTACAGCGTCTTAACAGGAGCTTCCAGAGCAGGGATAAGCTGGAGGATATCATTCAGCAGATAGTGGGAAGGATCAACAGAACGGTAAATACTTCATCCCCCATAGTCGATGCCATGCTCAGGGAAGATGGGTCAAGGGTACATATAGTCCTTCCTCCGATAGCACTTAATGGCCCGATAGTTACCATAAGAAAGTTTCCGGAACGGATAGATCTGGAACGGATGATAAGATCCGGGACGATAAGCAGGGAGGCATCGGACTTTCTCGGAAGGCTGGTAAGATGCGGATATAACATTTTCATATCCGGAGGGACCGCATCAGGGAAATCCACCTTTCTCAATGCACTTTGTGAGCATATCCCGGCAAATGAACGCATAATAACCATAGAGGATTCGGCAGAGCTGCAGATTCATGGGATCCCTAATATAGTAAGGCTTGAGACCAGGAACAAAAACAGCGAAGGTGAGGGAGAGATAAACATGTCTATGCTCATCAAGGCAGCTTTACGTATGAGGCCGGACAGGATAGTGGTAGGAGAGATCAGAGGGGCCGAGGCAGCAGACATGCTGACCGCCGGAAATACCGGGCACGATGGGCTGCTTTCGACGGGACATGCCAATTCAACGGAAGACATGATAGGCAGGTTTGAATCCATGGTCCTTATGGGCATGGACATTCCGATGGATTCCATAAGGAGCCGCATAGCGTCTGCGATAGACATACTGGTCCATCTGAAACGCATGCCTGACGGCACGAGGAAGGTAACGGAGATATCTGAGCTTGACGGATACAGAGAGGGGAAGATAAGGCTCAACAGGATCTATGTTTATGATACGGAAAAGAAAAGACTTATTAAGGTCGGAGACCTCAGGAAAACTCAGAAGCTTGCGATCAGGGAAGGATGAGGGTCTGACGGACTACAGGACTTTCATGCTTAACAGCAGGGAGCTTTGTGCGGTATTTATAACCGCTCTGGCTGCCGCGTCCATAACTGCATATATCTTTTACAAAAGTATAGCAGCTTTTTTCCTGCTGCTGCCGGTGACTGGTATCGTAGCCTTTCTTTATTTCAGGATGGAATTCAGGAAGAGGAGAGATGAACGGCTTTCAGTCGAATTTAAGGACAGCCTCTCTTCACTTAGCGGATACATAAGTGCGGGTTATTCACTGGAAAATGCTTTTCTGGAGGTATATAAGGAAAAGCTTGAGGGCAGCGATGGATCCAGCCCGATGCTGTCAGAACTTTCGCACATTGCAAAAGGGATAAGGCTGAACATGAGTATAGAAGAGCTTCTGACTGATTTTTCCATAAGGAGTGCAAACGATGATATCAGAAGTTTTGTACAGGTCCTTAACCTGTCAAAGAGGAGCGGAGGAGATCTCAGGGAGATCGTGGAACGGACGGCAGGGGTCATAAGGGACAAGGTCCAGGTCAGGGAAGATATCAGGACTGCGACACAGGCTGTACGATTTGAACAGAATATCATGTCAGTCATCCCGTTTTTTATCATCCTCTATATTGATCTCAGCTCATCGGGATTTCTTGGGCCCATGTATAACGGAATTGCCGGAAGAGCCGTGATGACAGCGGCACTTATTATGATGGCGGCTTCATTAATTATCTCCAGAAAGATATCGGATATCAGACTTTGATCATAAGGGGGCCGGATCCATGAAACATAAAAAAGAACTGCTGTGTATGGTAGTATCTCTGCTGCTTGCAGCAGCCTATGCCATAGGCCCAGGAAAAGATGACATACTTGTGGACGGAAGATATGTCAGGAGGCCTTCTTATGGAGAAGGCAGCAGAGAGTACAGCCTGGATGTTGAGGGGGCTGAGCTTGGAGAGGACAACGGCATAAGCTTTTCCGTGTCGGAAAGAAGGTATACGGAAGATGAGATAGAGCTCATGTTTGATGAGCTTGCCGGACTGATCCCGGGGATCATATGTCAGAAGGATGAAAACCCGGACAGCATAAGCTCTGATCTTGATCTTCCGAGGACAGTGGAGGGATATGAGGGCATCCGCATAAGCTGGTACCCTGAAGATACGGAGCTTATCACATATGATGGAAAGCTTACAGAAAAGGGCAGAAGTGAGTTCTGGACTACAGGGATAAGCGCAGTTCTAAGCTATGGCGATATGAGCGAAGAATACTTTTTTGAGATAAAGCTGAGACCAAGGGAGCTTACTTCTGAGGAGGCTCTGCGGGAAAAGCTTGCCCTGCTTATGGAAAGATCTGACAGAGAAGATCCTGCCTCAGAGCTTGTAAGCCTTCCCTCAGAGATTGACGGGAGGCCATTATCCTACGGGACCGGAACAGATCCTGCTCCCATACTTATCATTGCCCTAGGAGCTCTTTCAGCTGCACTTATGCATGTCAAGCCTATGGAGGACAGAAAGAAGGCGGAAAGAGAAAGAAAGCGGATCCTGCTTATGCAGTATCCGGATCTGGTCTCAAAGCTTCTTTTATATATCGGGGCAGG
>DVNQ01000005.1 GCA_018714245.1 Candidatus Avilachnospira avicola | reverse complement strand
CGTATGCACCTGATGAGATCAAAAGAAAATCCATCTGCGTGAATGGCGACATCGGAGAGATCCTGAATGCTATAGAAACTCAGTAAAATTGAATAACAAGTTCATTCCCCACAGGGACTGTTGCTCAATAGATGTTTTTCATCTATAGAGCAACAGCCCAATTTCTTTTAGAGCAGCTCTTTTGTTTTACCGGCAAGATACAGCGGGATATTGGTGATTGCGCCATCCTTGCGATACCCGCGCTTGGAAAAGCGTATGGCGTGTTCCGGTCGCCGGTTTTATCCGAGTAATAGCGAGGCTCTACGTCAAATTGACCGTGAAGCTGCTGCAACACACATTTTTCCGGGTGTTTTTTAATGAAATAAAACACATTTTTCTGAAAGAATAAGGAGAAAAACACGTTTTTCCGGTATAGAGAAAAGACAATGACAGGGGCGACAGCAATAAATGCTGCCGCCCGTATCATTTTCAGAGAAAGGGTCGTATGTGACTCCGCTTAAAGATCAGTCATATATGCTGTCGCGTTCAAACTCAAGGACTCTTCCGGTCTCGGCGCAGATCTCGAATTCATATTCGTAGGAGCCTGCATATATCTCGCCCTCATAGGTATATCTGCCGTCATCATAATCCTTCTTGATCTTTATGTAATCTGCTTCGGATGCCCTGAGGCCTGCCTTCTCAAGGGCGATCTCCTCAGCCTTTTCCTTTCCGATGTCGGCTGATGAGTTATTTACTGACCTATCGCTTCTGTGAGTCCTGTCTCTTTTCCTTTCAGGCTCTTTTTCATATCTGTCGTAATCGATATACTCGGCGTCGTAGTCCATTGAGAGGATCTCTCCGGTGGAAACGGATATCTCATAATCATATTCGATGTAGTCATCAGTTACAAATTCCACGTCATATACTAGCCTTCCGTCATCCCTGTCCTGCTTTGAATATATGTAGATCAGGTCATCTTCTTTAACGCCGGCATCAGAGAGCGCTATCTCTTCGGCCCGATCCTTGCTGATCTGGGCTGCAAGGGCGATGCCGGACATGGATACTGCAAGTGCGGCTGCAAGTGAAAGTGTTCCTATTGCCAAAGTTCTTTTTTTCATATCTGACCTCCGATATTTTTATCTGATTTTTAATGATTTTTTCATCTTATGCGCTTATCATAGGGATAAAAGATTAAAGAATCATTAGAGATATTTAAAATATCTATTAGAGACCGGATCTGTTCCGGGAGGTGCATATGAGGATATTGGTGGCAGAGGATGAAAAGGATATGAACAGGCTCATATCCAGGGCCCTTGAAAAGGAAGGCTATGGCGTTGACTCCTGCTATGACGGAGAAGAGGCCATGGAGTACCTTGAGTCTGCGGATTATGACGGAGCGGTGCTTGATATCATGATGCCGAAAAAGGACGGATATCAGATAGTAAAGGAGCTTCGGCAGAAGGGGGATGATACCCCGGTCATATTCCTTACGGCAAGGGACAGCATAGCAGACAGGGTAAAGGGACTGGACCTGGGTGCGGATGATTATCTGATAAAGCCCTTTGATTTTGATGAGCTGCTGGCCAGGATAAGGGTCATGACCAGAAGGAAGACGGGGCAGAAAACAAGCACCATGATCATAGGAGATCTCATCATAGACACGGCAAGCCAGCAGGTAAGCAGAGGGGGAAGGAACATAGAGCTTTCCGCAAGGGAATATGCCATCCTGAAATATATGGCCCTTAACAAGGGGAGAGTGCTGTCGAGGGAGCAGATAGAGGATCATGTATGGAACTTTGACTATGAGGGAGGTTCCAACGTGGTGGATGTATACATAAGCTATCTCAGAAAAAAGATAGACGGCAGCTCAGAGGAAAAACTGATACATACTGCCTGGGGACGGGGATGGGTGCTCCGGGAAGCAGATAAGAAGCCGGAGCCGGACCCGGGATCGGAGGGACGATGAAGAAAAAGACATCCATAAAGCTCAGGCTTACCCTGTGGTTTACGGCTTTCATGGCCATGATCGCTGCTCTCTGCCTTGGGCTTATCATAGTAATAGGAAGCAGCGTTTCGGAAAATGAAGCCTCGGACAGGCTTTCACGAACGGTACGGGCGGATATTGAAAATATCGATTATACCGAAGGAAAGCTCAGTCTGATGCAGGGCTTCAGCTTCTACAAGGACGGAGTTTATACCATGATATATAATCATGGCAAGGCCCTCCTTGGAGGAGAGACCCCGCCCGGTTTTCCGGTTTCAGAAGACCTTGAAAACGGAGCCATAAGGACCGTAAGGGGAGGCGACGAGGTCTTTCTGGTATTTGACCTTTATGTCCCTTCGGGATGGGAGGATGGCATCTGGGTAAGGGGTGCCACGGAATATCCTGAAATGGAGGACAGCCTTGGACGGAGCGTGACCGTCTTTCTCTTTATCCTGCCCTTCCTGATACTTCTTGCGGCAGCAGGGGGCTATCTGATAGCCAGACATTCCATGAAGCCCATAGAGCGCATAACGGAGCTTGCGGGCAGCATATCGGAAGGAAAGGACCTTGACCGGAGGATAGCATCTGAGTATGAGGCCTCAGATGAGGCGGGACGTCTTGCCGCCGCCTTTGACCAGATGTTTGAAAGGCTTTCGAGATCCTTCGAGGCGGAAAAGCAGTTTGCCTCCGATGCCTCCCATGAGCTCAGGACTCCCACTGCAGTGATCATGGCTCAGTGTGCGTATCTGGAAAAATATGCTGAGAGTACCGACGAATATAAGGAAGGGATAGAGGTCATAGGCAGACAGGCAAACCGGATGTCAGTCCTTATAGACAGGCTTCTGGATATCACAAGGCTGGATTTCGGGACAAAAAAAGCGGAGCTTTCCGATACGGATCTGAGCGAGCTGCTTAAGCTTCTTTGTGAGGAACAGGATACGGGAGAAAGGGACATCAGTCTGGATACGGACATAGATCCAGGGATACATGCCCGGCTGGATGCCCATCTGTTTTCCCGGGTCATCCAGAACCTTCTTGATAACGCCAGAAAGTACGGAAGGGAAGGGGGCCATATCCTGGTAAGGCTTAAGCAGGATAATGGAGAGATAAGGCTGTCAGTAGAGGATGACGGCATCGGGATCTCAAAGGAAGATCAGGAAAAGATATGGCGCAGGTTTTATCAGGCAGATCCCTCAAGAAAGGGAGGATCGGGGCTTGGCCTGGGGCTTTCCATGGTAAAGCAGATAGTTGAGCTCCATGGAGGCAGTGCAGAGGTTGAAAGCGAGCCCGGAAGGGGCAGCATTTTTACAATAAAACTGACTGGAGGAGACAGAAAATGACAAAGATCAGCAAAAAGACAGTAATGATTGCCCTTATCGGGGCATGCCTGCTTATGGCATCAGGCTGTGCTTCGGAAAAGAGGGACATGGCGGATTACATAGGCATTGATGCTGCCCAGGAGGCGGCTGTGGCGGAAGCAGGCATCGATATGGCAGACGCCGATTTCAGTGTGTCCGGACTGGACAGCAGGGACGGGACCTTTTATTATGAGGTACGTTTTACGGCAGGAGACAGTGAATACGAGTATGCGGTGGATGCACTTACCGGAACGGTCATAGAAGAAAAGATCATGCCGCTTTCAGACGTGCAGGAAGATGGAGGACAGGATAAGGAGTCTGCGGAAACAAAGGAGACTGCAGAGCCCATCACAAAGAGCAGGGAGACTCAGCAGGAAGCAGCGCTTCCTGAAACGACGAGACAGGACAACTCGGCTGACAGAGGATATATAGGCGTAAGCGGAAACAATATGCCTCTCTGGGATGGAAGCCTTAGCGAGGAAGAGGCCAGGCAGGTCGCTCTTTCCGATGCGGGAGTAAGTGAAGATGACATAGCCTTCATACTGGTAGAAAGAGACTGGGATGATGGAAAGGCCATATATGACGTGGAATTTATGACATCAGATTTTGCCGAATACGATTATGAGATCGATGCAGTGACCGGAGAGATAAGGAGAATGGACCAGGATATGGAGCATCAGTTTGGACAGGGCCATAACTGGGGCCAGGGTTCAGAAGCCGGAAACGGAGGCCAGCAGGGCTATGGAGGCGGCCAGGAAGGCAGCGGCAGCCAGATATCGGAAGATGAAGCAAAGAGCCTGGTGCTGGAAAGGGTTCCCGGAGCATCTGCCGGGGATATACGCATGAAGCTTGACTTTGACGATGGCCGTCTGGAATATGAGGGAGAGCTATATCATGACGGTATGGAATATGAATTCAAGATAGATGCTTATAGCGGAAGCGTGATCGAATGGGAGTCTGAGAGGCTCCATTGACAGATATCTCTTGAAAGGAAAGGGCCGAGCATGTAAAATGTAAAGCTGTAACGACAAAGGGCGGCAGCAGTGCCGTTATCACAGGGAGGGCAGCATGAAGCTTCTGGAAGAGAGGATACGTAGAGACGGTGTCATTAAGGAAGGAGATATACTCAAGGTCGATTCATTTCTGAATCACCAGATCGATCCGGAGCTTATCGGAGCGATAGCAGAGGAATTTCACAGGAAATTTGCAGCAGATGACGTGACGAAGATACTTACGATCGAAGCTTCAGGCATAGCGATAGCCATAGAGGTCGCAAGGGTCTTCGGAGTTCCCATGGTATTTGCAAAGAAAAACCAGACCAAGAATATCGCCGGCGACGTTTACACCTCAAAGGTAGTGTCCTATACCCACGGCAGGGTCTATGATGTCATACTGTCAAAGAGCTTCCTGGGGCCTGAGGACAGAGTCCTTGTGATCGATGATTTTCTTGCAAACGGAGCTGCTCTGAACGGTCTTCTGGAGATCATCTCCCAGTCAGGTGCGCATCTGTGCGGATGCGGCGTAGCGGTAGAAAAGGGCTTTCAGCCTGGCGGGGCAGAGCTCAGAAGCAAGGGCATAAAGCTTGAGTCACTTGCCATAGTCGAGAGCATGGATGCTTCCACGGGAGACATAACATTCAGGGCTCAGGACTAAAGGAAGATAATTTACGTATATAAAAAAGGAGCGCCACGGGCTCATCCATCAGATGATGGGCCGTGACGCTCCTGTTATTTTAAGGTGTTTGAGAAAGCTTTTTTATGCATCCGAAGCAGGCCGGAACGAGGAACAGATCTGCCAGGATCCAGGCTGCAGGAGCTGCAAAGCATGCAGCCGGAAATCCGAAGATGGGGATCAGGAAAAAGGCTACTGCGCCTCTTCCGATCATCTCAAGGACTCCTGCAAATATGGCGCGTCCGCTGTAGCCCATCCCCTGCATGGCAAAGCGGAATACGTTCACAAAGGTCAGGGGTATACCGAAGGCTGCGTCAATGACCATATAGTATTTGGTCATTTCGATAATGCCTGCTTCGGCCTCATCAAGGAACAGAAGGGAAAGAGGAGCTCCGAAGATGATCATGATCAGAAGGCCCAGGATCGAATAAATCGAGCCTATGAGAGCGGAGCTTATGACGCCCTTCTTTACTCTGTCCATACGGCCTGCTCCCACGTTCTGTCCAGCAAAGGTGGCGATGGTGCTGCCCAGGGCATCGTAGGGGGTGCAGAAAAAGGTGCGGACCTTACCGCCGGCAGTTACTGCGGCCACTGACATGTAGCCCAGGCCGTTTACTGCCGTCTGGAGTATGACGGAGCCGATGGCAGTGATGGTATACTGTATGCCCATGGGGATCCCCATGTAAAGGAGACGTTTGATATGATGCCGGCTTGGCTTAAGCTCTTCCCTGGAACAGCGGATGATCTCAAAATGCCTGTACATATATATGGCACAGAGCACTCCGGAAACCAGCTGGGAAAATACCGTGGCATATGCGGCACCCTCCACTCCCATTCCGAAATAAACGATGGACAGAAGATCCAGTACTATGTTAAGCACCGAGGAAAGGAGCAGGAACCATACGGGAGTCCTGGAATCTCCGAAGGCTCTTATGATACAGGAAGTCAGGTTATAAAGTATGGTGGCGGGAATGCCTGCAAAGACTATGAAGATATAATCATAGGCATACTGATATATGTCATCCTGGGTGTTCATGGCATGAAGTATGGTGCCTGTAAGGGAGCATACCAGCAGGGTCACAAGGATGGCAAAAACGATGGATATCCATATGCTGTTTGCTATATATCTTCTTAGCTGTACATGATCCCTGGCTCCGAAGCTCTGGGATATCGGGATGGAAAACCCGGCACAGATGCCTGTACAGAAGCCTATGATCATAAAGCTTATGGCGCCTGTGGAACCTACTCCGGCAAGGGCATGGACTCCGAGGAACTTTCCGACGATAACTGTGTCCACCATGCTGTAGAACTGCTGGAACACATATCCCATTAGCATCGGTATGGCAAAGGCAAGTATGTGCCCGGTGACCGGGCCTCTGGTCATGTCGGTGACTCCGCCGATCATTTCATTTTTATCCTTATCCCGCATTTCCGTTCTTCCTTCCTGAGGCTGATTAAAAAACGTCATAAAAAATACTATATTTTCTGCCCGATTTCAATCCATATTCTTGTAAAATTAAAGTAATGCCTATATATTATTCTTCTTATTTGGGATAAAATATCAATAACCGAAAACAGGGCATCACGGCTTATACAGGGACGTGATCCATATCATAAGGAAAGGGAGGAGACCATGGAAGAACAGAAGATCACACAGAACAGTGAGATAGATATCAGGAAGGTTGCAGTAATAGGATGCGGTTTTGTAGGTTCAGCCAGTGCCTTTGCGCTTATGCAGAGCAGGCTGTTTTCAGAGATGGTGCTGCTGGATGCAAACAGGGGCAAGGCAGAAGGCGAAGCCATGGACATAGCCCATGGCATACCCTTTTCCGGGCAGATGAAGATATATGCCGGAGATTATGATGATATCTGTGACGCCGGGATCATAGTGATAACCGCAGGAGCCAATCAGAAACCGGATGAGACCAGACTGGATCTGGTACATAAGAATGTGGAGATATTCAAAAGCATCATACCGGAGATAGCAAAAAGAGATTATAAGGGCATACTTCTTATAGTATCCAATCCGGTGGATATACTGACCTATGCAGCAGTGAAGCTGAGCGGGCTTCCGGAGAACAGGGTCATAGGCTCGGGTACGGTGCTTGATACGGCAAGACTCAAATATCTGCTGGGTGAGCATCTGGGCGTTGACTCCCGAAGCGTGCATGCATTTATCATAGGGGAGCACGGGGACAGTGAGATCGCCGTATGGAGCAGTGCAAATGTATCCGGGATACCCATAGATGATTTCTGTGAGATGAGGGGCCACTATGATCATGTGAAGGCCATGAGGGAGATCGCTGAAAATGTAAAGAACAGCGCTTATGAGATCATAGCCAGGAAGCAGGCGACATATTATGGCATAGCCATGTCGGTAAAGAGGATATGTGAGGTCATCGTCAGGGATGAAAAATCCATACTGCCCATATCCACCATGATACATGGAGAGTATGGCATAGATGATATAGCACTCAGCATGCCTGCCATAGTCGGAAGCGAAGGGGTGGAGACTCATGTGCCCATATCATTGAATAAGCAGGAGACGGAAAGCCTGATCAGATCGGCAGAGACTCTCAGGGGAGTAGCGGACGGGCTTGGACTTTGAGCAGCTGATGGTGACAGAGAAAAGAGACGGAAAAGATGAAAAAGGCTGAAAAAACCAACGTCATGCGCTTTCTGGATCAGAAGAAGGCGGCATATAAAAGCTATGAATATGAGGCAGGCGACACTGCTCCAAGCGGAGGAGAAGTGGCTTCGATGCTTGGGCTTGATCCAAAGAGAGTGTTCAAGACTCTTGTGACCGTAGGCCACACCGGAGAGCATTATGTATATATGGTACCGGTGCTTCAGGAGCTGGATCTCAAGAAGGCCGCAAAGGCGGTGGGAGAAAAGAGCATAGAGATGATAAAATCCAGGGAACTTCTGCCGCTTACGGGCTATGTTCACGGGGGCTGCTCTCCGATAGGCATGAAGAAGCAGTTCAGGACCGTGCTGGATCAGAGCGCGGAAGGGATGGAGACCATCTTTTTCAGTGCGGGAAAGATCGGCTTTCAGGTGGAAATGTCTCCGCCAGAGCTTAAAAGGATCGTTGGGTATGAGTTCCATGATATAACGGTCGGCGATTGAATCCCGTCATTTTGCACAATAAAATTTTACTTATACGGCGATAAGATAAATCGATTTCACAAATCCTTTTTTTTAGTTTAAAATATCTGCAGAAAGTTTATGCAGCGGAACAAGAAAGGAGCAATGATGGAAAAGATCTTTTATTATGCGCCCACCGCGGGACGTCTTGAGGACAAGAGCATGAATGTTCACTGGGAGCATGCCATCCCGGCTTATAAAAATGCGCCTCATGTATGGAACGTAGGCGGCCAGGACAATGTATGCGTATTCCTTATCGATACAGGAGACGGACTGATCCTTATCGATACCGGACTTAATGCGGAGACCTGCTATCTTGTCATAGACCGTATATGTCAGTCAGGACATGATCCCAGGGATATCAAGAAGATACTTCTTACCCACTGGCACAATGATCATACCTGCAACGCAAGAGTGCTTCATGAGCTGACCGGAGCCGAGATCTGGCTTTCCAGGGAGGATGAGATCGAGCACAAGAAGCATGAGAACATGGTAGGATCCATCGACCTTGTTGACGGAAAGCCTGTCATGAGCTGGATAGATGCGGACTCAGAGGAAGCTAAGCTTGCAGGAAAGCATGCTGACTATCCTTACGAGGTGACCAACTTCTACGATGACGATAAGCCCATCGTACTCGGCAACTTCACCATCAGGACCAAGCTCTGCCCCGGACATACTCCCGGAGTTACCAGCTTCTTCTTTGAGGATACGGATGAGGAGACAGGAAAGACCTATAAGGTAGCTCTTCACGGCGGCCTCGGAGTAAATCCCATGATGAGGGAGGATCAGCTCAAGAAGGACGGATATCCCGTAGAGCTGGCTCACAGATTCGTAAAGGACTGCTATGAGCTTGCAAAGCTTCCTGTTGATATCGCCCTTTCAAGCCATCTGAACCAGGCCAATATACTGCCCAACATCCCCAAGGACCCTAACGACTACTCCGTATTCGTTGCTGATTATGCATGGGCAGACGTGCTTATCAACAGGGCAGATGCCGTAAAGGCACTCTATCCCGACGTATATAAGGACTGAT
>DVNQ01000040.1 GCA_018714245.1 Candidatus Avilachnospira avicola | reverse complement strand
GTACTGCTTTCATTGTATGTATACGGACGCTTCAAGAGGAAGCATCTGGATCTGTTCTGATCATAATAAAAAGGCCCTTCGGGGCCCTTTTGCTTTTGTGGATATAAGTCTATTTTTCGCCATGAAGCCGGTCGCAGATATTTTCCAGAAGGAGCTGCTTAAGATATATGTCGAATCCAAGCTCGCAGGCAAAGGAGAAGAGGCGCAATCTCTCAAGGCTGTCTTCGTTTATGGCCTCTTTTTTTATATCCTTGAAGGTTTCCTGAGCCTGCTCAAATTTCTGGGATATGTCCTTTTTAAGAACTTCCATCTGACAGGCCTCCATGGAAAATACTTCCTTATAGATATCCTCTACGGAGATGTCATCATTTTTGAAATACCTGGTCCTTACATCTTCAAGTATGGTCTTTAGGTCCTCCAGGGACAGGATGCCTTTATAGTAATAGATAAAAAGCAGCAGGAACATATGCTCCCTGCTGTATTTTTTCTTTTCGGGAGGAGGGAGTATCTTGGCCTTTGTATAGTTGTTGATCATGGTCTTGGTCAGGATCTTATCATCCTCATGGCGCTTTACACGTTTCAGATGCTCATCCATGATGCCTGTGACCTGATCCATATAAATATCGATATAGGGGATCTTGTCAGGCTTGACATAGCTTATGGTGTCAAGGAACCTGATCATCTCATCGTAGATCTTTTTGTTGTCCATAATGATGTTCCTTTCATTTTCAGCGCTACAGTATTTATATATCATATTTAAGCTTGTATTAACAGCGGGAAATATGCTAAAATGTTTGCCGCTAAGATATAGTTTTTAAAAGATCCAAGGAGTTTCAGATTTGAGCGATTTACTTAAGGGACTTAATGATAAACAGCTTGAAGCAGCGGAGCATACCGAAGGCCCGCTGCTTATTTTAGCAGGTGCAGGATCGGGCAAGACCAGAGTCCTGACACACAGGATAGGCTATCTTATTGAAAAGGGAGTCATGCCCTGGCAGATACTGGCGATCACATTTACCAATAAGGCAGCCCAGGAGATGCGGGAAAGGGTGGATCTGCTCCTTTCGGGAAAGGGAGCGGATGTATTTGTGTCGACCTTCCATTCCCTCTGCGTCACCATCCTCCGAAGAGACATTGATAAGCTGGGATATGGCCGGGATTTCACCATATATGATACGGATGACCAGCGCACACTTATGAGAGAGGTCATAAAGGCGCTTAATCTGGATACAAAGACCTACAGGGACAGGGCAGCGCTTTCCCTGATCTCGTCAAAGAAAAATGACAGCATAAGCCCTTTTGAATTTACGTCCCAGGCTTCTGACTATTATGAGCGGAATCTGGCCCGTATATATGAGGAATACCAGAGGAGGCTAAAGAGCAACAACGCAGTAGACTTTGACGACCTGCTCCTCCTTACGGTAAGGCTTTTCAAGGAGTTTCCTGAGGTCCTTATGGGCTGGCAGGAAAGATTTCATTACATTATGGTGGATGAGTATCAAGATACAAATGGGGTCCAGTTTGAGCTTGTCCGCATGCTTTCAGCAAAATACAGGAATCTCTGCGTGGTGGGCGATGATGATCAGTCCATATACAAATTCCGCGGAGCCGACATAGAGAACATACTCAGTTTTGAAAGATCATTTCCGGGAGCAAGGGTGGTCAAGCTGGAGCAGAACTACAGGTCTACCAAAAATATCCTCAACGCTGCAAATGAAGTGATCAGGAACAATTACGGCAGAAAGGAAAAGAAGCTCTGGACAGGCAATGAAAACGGTGAGATGCCTACCTTCAGGGAATATCCGGATGCCAGGGCAGAGGCCGAAGGAGTCATACTGGAAGCTGAGGATGGAGCCTTTCCACTTAAGGATCAGGCCGTCCTTTATCGTACAAATGCCCAGTCAAGGCTGTTTGAGGAAGCCTGCGTAAAGCACAATGTGCCATATAAGATCGTTGGCGGTGTCAATTTCTACCAGAGACGGGAGATCAAGGACATACTTTCTTATCTGAGGCTTATCTCAAACGGAGTCGATGACCTTGCCCTCACAAGGATAATCAATGTACCCAAAAGAGGCATAGGCCCGGGGACCATTGACGCCCTGAGGGCCCGTGCTGCAGAACGGGGCATAAGTATGTATGAGGCCATTTCCGAAGCTGATGATATGGGAGCTGCTGCCTCGAGGAAGCTTAGGGGTTTTCATGAACTTATAGAGGGCTTCCGCAGCAAAGCCGTAAGTGGGGAGCTTAGCGTTACGGAGCTTATAACTGCCGTAAGGGATGATACCGGATATTCGGATGAGCTTATGAAAGAAGGAGAGATAGAAGGCAAGACCCGACTTGAGAACATAGATGAGCTCATAAATAAGGCAGCTGACTATCAGGACAGTGAGGGAGAGCTTGACGGGCTTTCCAGATTTCTGGAGGAGGTCTCACTCATCGCAGATATTGACGGCCTTTCCGATTCTGATGACGTGCTTAAGCTAATGACTCTCCATGGAGCGAAGGGCCTGGAGTTTGACAGAGTCTTTCTCTGCGGCATGGAGGAGGGACTGTTTCCTTCTTCGGCAAGCATAAACTCCGATGATCCGGAGCAGGAGATAGAAGAGGAGCGAAGGCTCTGTTATGTGGGGATCACGAGAGCCAGGAAGGTCCTCCGTATGTCCTCTGCCGCTGAGCGTATGGTGAATGGAGAGATGAGATATACCAGGATATCCCGTTTTATCGACGAGATACCTGACGAATACCTGATAAAGGTTATGAGAAGGAGAAAGGCCGCTTCCTGGGAGGATGAGGATGATGACTATGATAACCCGATACCCAGAAGAGGCTTTAAAAAGGACAATGCCTTTGCCCGGAGCTTTGGAGGCTTCGGACCCTCGTCAGGATCGGGCTATGGAGATGTTTCATCACTTATAGGGGCCGGAAAGGTAGGAAGCAAAAGCCGGATCATAGGAGCTTTTGGCTCACTGGATAAATCTGCATCCGGAAGCAGGACGGCAGGACACAAAAAAACGACGGCAGCCGCTGCAGGGCTGTCCTCTCTTACAAAAGGTCTTTCGGCAGCAGCCGGAACCCGTCCGGATTATGGGATCGGAGACCGCGTAAGACACATAAAGTTCGGAGACGGCACTGTAACTGAGCTTAAGGAAGGCGCAAGGGACTATGAGGTTACCGTAGATTTTGATGAGGGAGGCACCCGCAGGATGTTTGCCGCCTTTGCAAAGCTTAAAAAGCTCTGAATCTGATTACTGGCTTGGTCTCATACAAAATTAACTAAAAATTGATACTTTGTTCACTTTCTTTATGCTATAATCATCTCATATCAAAGATTTAGAGGAGGGCAGCTTTATGGATAACAGATTTGCAGACAGATTTGCAGCATTCAAAAGCGACACCAAGGAGAGCCTTGACGATCTGATCACAAAGATAAAGGTAAAAGAGATGATCGAGGAAAAAGAAGAGAAGAGCAAGCTTTATAAGACCATCGGCATCATTGTGGCTGCCGTTGCCGTTATAGCATTTGCGGCATATATAGTATATCTTGTATATCGTATGGTAAAGCCGGATTATCTTGATGACTATGACGATGATTATGACTATGATGATTTCGATGAGGATGCGGTTGAGGAGGCCATTGCCGAAGCACCCATCGAAGAGCTTGCCGAAAAGATGGATGAGGGAGAAGAGGACTGATCTGTAGTCCTCACCTGAAACAGGGATATGGATCTTACAAACAGACATGAGTGCAGCCTTAGCGGCATATGCGGAGGCTGCACATATAGTACCTGCACTTATGAAGAGCAGCTTAAGATAAAGGATGAGGATATCCGGAGACTCATGAAAGAGGCAGAGTGCAGCGAGGACATCTATGAGGGCATACTCGGAAGCCCTCTTATTTTTGCTTACAGGAACAAGATGGAGTTCAGCTT
Source organism: Candidatus Avilachnospira avicola (assembly GCA_018714245.1). Lineage (GTDB taxonomy): Bacteria > Bacillota > Clostridia > Lachnospirales > Lachnospiraceae > Avilachnospira > Avilachnospira avicola. The sequence goes on along the minus strand of DVNQ01000040.1, from coordinate 7,940 downwards.
CGGAGATTCTGAAAAGAATGGTCCTCTGACACTTGGACTCCACAGAAAAAAGAGCTTCTATGATATAGTGGATACTGACTGCTGTCTTATCACTCATGAGGATTTCAATGAGATACAGAGACTGACCAGGGCCTACTTCGGTGACCTTGGCCTTACCTATATGGATAAAAGATCCCACAGAGGATATCTTCGCCATCTGCTGGTCAGAAGATCCGTAAATACCTCGCAGATCCTCATAGATCTGGTCACCACCTCCCAGCCTCTGATCCCCGTGATGGGACACAGGCTGATAAACGATCCGGTGCTTTATGATAAGGAAGCTATGGCACAAGGGATAATAAAGGCTTCTGACGCCGTAAATGTCTATGATGAGGAGGACGTGTTAAGAGGCTTTACGGAGGAAATCCTGAGGGCAAAAAGGGAAGGCCGTATAGAAGGAGAGATATGCTCCATACTTCATACGGTAAATGACAGGCCTGCAGATGCCATCATTAATGAGGGCACCAGTATCCTCTTTGGAACTGAGCATATCACCGAAGAACTCTGCGGACTGAGCTTTAAGATAACTCCATTTTCATTTTTCCAGACAAACACAAGGAGTGCCGAGCTTATATACAATAAGGCGGTATCCTACATTTCCGGAGAACTTGGAAGGGACAAGGTCTGCTTTGACCTTTTCTCAGGGACCGGTACCATTACTCAGATAATCGCATCCTCAGTAAAGCGTGCAGTCGGCGTTGAGATAGTTCCTGAGGCCGTGGATGCGGCACGGGAAAATGCAGGGCTAAATGGGCTTAAAAACTGTGAATTCATCTGCGGAGACGTTTTCGAAGTACTCAGAAACCTTGATGAGACGCCGGATGCAGTCATACTTGATCCTCCGAGAGACGGAGTATCTCCAAAGGCCCTTGACATCATATGTTCTTACGGCGTGCCTGAGATGGTATATATCAGCTGCAAGCCTCAGAGCTTTTTCCGTGACCTTCAGATCCTCAGGGAAAGGGGATACGAGGTAAGCAGGATGTGTTCCATAGATCAGTTCCCCTGGACAAAGAACTGTGAGCTTGTGGCAGACCTCCGCAGAAGATACTGAATTTAAGTTTTCCGGGAATCTACAGATTTTTTACATTATAGATGATGAAATCCTTATCTGATTCTGATATGATATCCTGGTTGATAAAAATAATTATCAGAGGAGACATATGATGCATATTCTGGTAGTAAATGATGATGGTATCAGCTCTGAAGGCATAGCCTGCCTTGCCCGGATAGCAAAGGATTTTGGAGACGTCACTGTCGTAGCTCCGGCATCCCAGTGCAGCGGGATGTCACAGCATATGACCGTTCACGGCAAACTCGAACTCTGCAGGATAAAGGATTATCCTGTTTCTGGAGTAAAGGCGTATTCCATCACCGGCACTCCAGCTGACTGCGTACGTGCAGGAGTTGACTTTGTGCTGGATAAAAGGCCTGATTATATCTTTTCCGGTATAAACGACGGCTTCAATATCGGCAAGGAGATCCTTTATTCCGGTACTGTGGGAGCTGCTCAGGAGGGACTTGCAAACGGTATCCCTGCTGCGGCATTCTCCATAAAGGGATTTGAGTATCTTTCTGCAGCAGGGGAATATCTTCCCGGCATCATAAAGGATATACTTTCCAAGGAGACCGAGCCCTGGGAGTTCTGGAATGTCAATATACCCGGAGCCCTGCCTTCGGAAATAAAGGGCATAGTAAATGATTTCTCTCCTTCGGCAAAGCCCTACTACAAGGCCGGTTATTTCAGCCTGCCCTCTGAAGATGCCGATAAGGAGATCGTGGAGATCAGATATCAGTACTGTGATGAGCCTGAAGAGGGTTCTGACATATATTATATACTCAATAAATATATCACCTCCGGAAAGATAGGCAACAACGTGCTCCGGATGGCACTTGAAAGAAATTGATACCGGCTCTGCCGGATATATCGGGTTTTGAAGATCTGGCTGGCGGGATGGCATATGCTGTCCCGCTGCCTTGATATAGGAGATATTATGGAACCTAAGGAACTGCTTTCCATACTTGAAAGGGCAGCGCTTCTGAAAAAAGAAACCAGACACTGCTATACTGACGATGACAGAAGGGAAAGTGTTGCTGATCACAGCTGGAGGATGGCTCTCATGGCCATGCTTCTTTCCGGGGTGAAGGAGTTTCAGGATGTGGACATGGACAGGGTCATCAGGATGTGCCTGATACATGACCTTGGAGAAACATTTACAGGAGACATACCGGTATTTAAAAAGGAGAAAGCTGACGAAAGCAGGGAAGAAAAGAAATACCTTGACTGGGTATCAGCATTTCCATCTCCCCAGAAGGAGGAATGGCTGAGCCTCCTTGATGAGATGATGAAGCTTGAGTCCAGGGAAGCAAGGACATATAAGGCGATCGATAAGCTTGAAGCCCTGATAGCCCATGATGAGTCCGACATATCCACCTGGCTTCCCCTTGAATATGAGCTTCAGCTGACCTATGGCAGGGATAATACGGCATTTTCACCCTACCTTACTGAGCTTCGCAAGCTGATAGACCAGTGGACACATAAAAAGATAAATGATGCTGAAAAGCAGGACAGGATCGGAAGGTGATCACTTTGATGATAACAGAGAGCCTTCATATTGGGCTCATAGACCTTAAAACCAGGATAGTGCTTCCTCCGATGGCTACTGAGAAATCAGAGGGCGGCCTGGTCAGCGATGCCCTTTGTGAGTATTATCGGGAAAGAGCAAGAAACCCTCTTATAGGCCTTATCATAACGGAGCATATGTATATCGCATCCCAGGGCAAGGCAAGCAGGGGACAGCTCTCCATAGATGATGATGGTGCCATCAATGGGCTTAAGAGGCTTACTGATACCATACATGATGCGGGGAATGGCATAAAAGTTTTTGCTCAGATAAACCATGCCGGAGGAAAGGCTGATCCTGAACTTACGGGACAGGAGACTGTCTCTTCTTCAGCTCAGCATTTCAAGTATTCTGAAAGCAGGGAGCTTAGCACTGATGAGATCCACAGGATAGCAGAACTTTTCGCTGATGCGACGCTCAGGGCAAAAAAGGCAGGGTACGATGGAGTTGAGATACATTCAGCTCATGGCTACCTTCTCAATCAGTTCTACTCACCGCTTATAAACAGACGCAGGGATGAATATGGCCCTGACTCCATGGAAAACAGGCTGAGATTCCATAAGGAGGTGCTTTTCAGGACAAGAAAGCTTGTGGGAGATGAATTTCCGATAGCTGTAAGGCTTGGTGGCTGCGACTATCAGGAGGGAGGAAGCAGTGAGGAGGATGCCGCAGAGGCATCCAGGCTCCTTTATGGTTATGGGGCCGACATGATAGACATTTCCGGAGGGATGAACGGATATATCATCGAGGGACATGACTATCCAGGATATTTTAAGGATATGTCAAAGAACGTAAAGGAAGCAGTCAGGATCCCGGTCATGACCACGGGAGGGGTGACCAGACCAGAGGAAGCCGAGGAGCTCCTTTCTGGGGGATATGCCGATCTGATAGGAGTAGGAAGAGCCATATATAAGGATGCTGCCTGGGGACTTGACTGAATAAGCCTTTCATGGGCAAATCCGAAAATAAGCAATAGGAGGTATGAGGATGGAATTTAAGGAGCTTATAAAAGCGAGATATTCATGCAAGAAGTATGACGGACGGCAGATCAGCAGTGAGCAGCTTCAGCTTATCCTTGAAGCTGGGCGTCTTGCACCTACCGCAAAGAATCTGCAGGAGCAGAAGATATATGTAGTGCAGTCCGAAGAAGGGCTTTCTAAGATAGACAGGCATACACCCTGCCGCTATGGTGCCCCTACGGTACTGATCGTGGCTTTCAACAAGGATCAGCTTTATATGTATCCCGGCGGAAAGTATGATTCGGGAAGAGAGGATGCGGCCATAGTGGCGACTCACATGATGCTTGCCGCAAAGGACTGCGGAGTCGAGAGCTGCTGGCTGAACCGCTTTGATCCTGACGAACTTAAGGCTGAATTCGGGCTTCCCGAAAATGAAGAAATCCTTATGCTCCTGGATCTTGGTTTTGCTGCTGAAGGAGCGGGGCCCCTTCCCAATCATGAAAGCAGGAAGGAACTTTCAGAGACCGTAAGCTATATCTGAGGGGATAATTGATCCTGAGCTGCGATCCATTGATTGGAGGTGACAGGACATAGATCAAGACACATATAGATGGAGTCCTCCATCGGGCTTTGCAGGTAGGCCGGAGTCTCGCAAAAGCCAAACTTTTTATAGACATGTATGGCACTTTTGAGGGGAGGAAGAGTATCCAGGCGGATTCTTTTGTAGCCTATCTGCCTGGCGTCGGATATTATGATATCTATGAGTCGGCTGCTCAGATGATGACCGCGGAATTCAGGCCTCACATAGAGGCGCTTGAGCTCACAGTCAGTACCGTTCAGTCTCTTCAGGCCGATACAGCCCGCAGGCTTTCCGTCACAATACACAATATACAGCCTTCCTTCGGGAGGGCCGTATTTTTTATTAAGATCCTTAAGTTCATCATCATAATGCTGAAGATCAAGATAGGCCTTGAACTTTGGATCGGCTTCAACCAGCATATCTGTATATTCCCTGAAGAGCTCCTTAAGCTCTGATTCATGCCCGAAGGCTGAAATGATCTCTGTTTTCATTTTTTCCTTTCTCAATATGCTCAGATCCATAGTCCATGATCTGAGCCAATATGCCTTTAAGAATCATTATGCCAAGATTATAGTCTATGCTATAATATTTTAACATACATTATAACAATAGGAATGAAGCAGATGTCTGATAATTTAGAAAAAATCGAGCTCCCTTATTTTACTGTTTCCGGCAAGCCCGGCTTTGACCAGGATGGATTTTCTGACAAGTGGATGAAGCTTGGCGGATGCGGTGCCGTAACGGCCATGGAGAGCTGTATATATTTTGATATCTACTTCGGGACGAGGCTTTGCCCTATCAGGCTTTTTTCTTCGGAAGAGGATTTTATGCTGAGAAGGGACATCTCTAGGAAGGATTATATATATTTTTCCAGGATAGTGAAGCCCTACTTAAGGCCCCGGTCCCGTGGTATATGCACCACAGAGCTCTATATAGATGGATTTGAAAAATATATTGCCATGGCTGAGAGCACATCTGAAATTGATGCTTCAGAAAAAAGGAAGCACCTGAGCATGAAGGCCCTGTCAGGACATGAAAGCTTTGAGACAGCGGAAGCCGCGGTAAGAAAGCAGCTTTCCCTGGGTTACCTGATCCCCATACTTATACTGGACCACAATAATCCTGTTTTTGACGATTATATATGGCACTGGTTCCTGATCACGGGGCATCAGTTCATAGGAGAGCATTCCATCATAAAGACAGTCACCTATGGAGAGGAGCGGTGGCTCGATTTCCCTTCACTATGGGATACGGGCTTTTCTGAAAAGGGCGGTCTGGTGCTGTTTGAACTGGGATAAACAGTTTTAAATCAGGGATTGAAATTTTGGTTTTATAAAAATGGAGGATGAGATGATAAGAGTAAGCATTCTTTCTGAAAATACTGTTGATCGTGATGAGCTTGATCCGGAGGACGGGCTGTCATTATTTATTGAAACTCCGGATCATAAGATTATGATGGATGCAGGCGGCTCTGATACTGCCATTCATAATGCTGAGGTCATGGGGGCTTCGATATATGAGGCTGACATGGCAGTGCTTTCTCATGACCATTTCGATCATGGCCGGGGATTTATTTCATATTATGAAGAGGCAAGGAGGATAGGAGCAAAGCTTCCAATGCTTTATCTTTCTGAGCAAATGATATACGAGCGGCATTTCGCTGATTTTGGCCAGGGAGGACTGACTTCCGCTGGCTCTGGACTTTCAGTACAGGAGCTCGAGAGGATGCAGATACCGCATCGATATATAAAGGGCAGCGTCTTTTATCCCTTTCCAGAGGATAAAAGCATATGCATATTGCCATCTATAGAAAAGACCTGTCAATTTGAACAGGATACGCCTTTTTTAAAAGTACTTAGAGACGGAAATCTTTATACGGATAGCTTTGCCCATGAGATGTGCCTCGCTTTAACTATTAAAGACGGATTACTGCTGATGACCGGATGCGCTCATAACGGTATAGTAAATATGATCACTACAGCCGAAAGGCTGCTGGAAAAGCCGGTTATAGGCGTGATCGGCGGTACCCATCTTAAAGGCTTTGATGAGGAGCGTACTGCGTGCACTATACACTGGCTGAACGGGAAGCCAGAGCTCAGGATGCTGGCGGTTTGTCATTGCACGGGAGATAAGGCTCTCAGGAGGTTTGCGGAAAGCTGTCCGGCATACAGAAGCGTGCATGCCGGTACAGTGCTGGAGATATGATTTTCCGTATTACAGGAAGTTCCAAAAGGCTTATATGGTTTAAAAACGGTTTTCTATAAGTTGACATTTCAGGATTAAACTGCTAATATACGGGAAAACAGGATCGCAATAATAGAGGCGCGGGATTCATAAGTATCTTCTGGCAAGGACAGGCATCCGTCGGAAGAGAAAGGGGAGACCGCCGAAGCCTGACAGGCAGCCTGAGCCTGAAGGGCTGGGACAGAGCATAACATGTTCTGGACTGTCACAAGGTACTTGTGGAGCGCTATTGAAACGATACGTGGCCTGATGGGTCATGCTTTTGTATTTTATGGATCGCTTTACGAGGCGATTCATTTTTTGTTTATCGAAACAATATGAGGAGGACAGATCATGAAAAAGCTTATTAATTTGTGTATGGCCCTGAGTCTTATGGCCATACTTACTGCCTGCAGCACACAAGATGCTGCTGAGCAGGTCGAATCCATAGCGGCTGAGGCAAGTGCAGAGGCATCCGGGGATGCCGCTGACGGCGAAAGTTCCCAGACCGCCGCAGGAACCGGAGTGGAGGATGGAATACTGACAGTTGGCATGGAGTGTGCTTATGCTCCTTATAACTGGATGCAGATGGATGACTCGAACGGAGCTGTTCCCATATCCAATGTACAGGGTTCATATGCAAATGGCTATGATATTATGATCGCAAAGAAGATATGTGAGGAAAATGGATGGGAGCTTGAGGTTGTTTCCAGCGCCTGGGATTCACTTGTTCCGGGAGTACAGTCAGGCACACTTGATGCCTGCATAGCAGGACAGTCCATGACCGCAGACCGTATGTCTCAGGTGGATATGGCCGGTCCCTATTATTATGCCACCATAGTTTGCGTGACTACCAAGGATAGTCCTTATGCCGACGCCCAGTCCATAGCTGATCTTGCCGGAGGGAAATGTACAGCCCAGTCAGGAACTATCTGGTATGATTCATGCCTTCCTCAGATAGATGGAGCGGAGTTTGCGTCTCCTGCTGAGACTGCACCGGCCATGATCATGTCCCTCCAGACAGGCACTGTGGATTTTATCTGTACTGATATGCCGACAGCCATGGCTGCAGCAGAGAAGGATCCTGATCTTGTCATCCTTGATTTTTCAGGGACCGATGGCGATTTTCAGTTTGCATCCGAAGAGGAAAGAGCTGAAAATGTCAACATAGGCATTTCAGTAAGAAAGGGTAATACAGAGCTTCTTGATGCCATGAACGATGTCCTTGGCGGCATGACAGAGAGTGATTTCAATTCCCTTATGGAAGAAGCAATCGCCATACAGCCTGAGGTTTAAGAGGAGCATAAGGTGGACAGATTAATAAAGCTTGGCAGCGACATAACGCTGCTCTGGGAAAACTATGGAAGTGCATATCTCGGAGGCATGTGGAGCACCCTTCTGTTGGCTCTTGTAGCCACGGTCATAGGCTGTATGATAGGGCTGCTCTGCGGTATCCTGAATACTATTCCATACAATGAATATACACCAAGGCCCAAACGCATTTTGCTGAGGGCG
>DVNQ01000039.1 GCA_018714245.1 Candidatus Avilachnospira avicola | reverse complement strand
AGCTTACCGTCCGGCTTATAAAAATCGCTCAGGTGCTTCTCAAAATCTTCCCGTACTTCAAAGACCTTTTTCTTGACACCTTCTTGTATCCTTCTAACACCGGTACGATATTCCTCTTCCTGACCTTCTTTCCTGACTAACGCTTTGGCTTTATCTACTTCCGAAGCATTGACATCCCTCTTAATATCAGCATACGCCTGATTTGCCGCCTGATAATCTCGCTCAAGCTTTAAACGGATAGGTGAATACTCGTCGTGGATAGCTATCAATTCCTCAATATAACCTTTAAAATCGTTGTGTCTCATTTTTTCTCCCTTCATTTTTAGATATCAGCAGCAGGCTTATGACCTGCTGCACATTCATTATCTTAAAGGTCGAGCCCTTTTAGCGCATCTCTTAAAGCTATGAGCTCGTCCTCAGTTAAAGCTATGCCCTTGTATGCCCGCTCTTCATCCTCTGAGCGCTTCCATTTCCTCAGGTCATACTTAGGGTCATTGTCTCCCCACCGTATAAAGTTGAGCTCAAGGGTATTGTCTCCGTTCCTACTTATCGTGCTGATGTGTTCCAAGACTTCATACTTAATCATTAAATCCTCCAATCTGTAGAGTGGTTCACGCATTTTCTCAGGGGTACTTTTTCCCACCTTATAAGCCTGTATCATGGTACTTTTTCCCACCTGATGACAGTTCTTCATGGTACCTTTTCCCACCTCGTTCAACGAAAGTTAGCCATTTCAAGCAGTTTCTTCATGGTAGGAAAACTACCCCTTCTATATAATATATCCATAGAGTATGCGCTCTTATGAGCTGTCTGTATGCCACTTATCACTGAGTCTGTAGACTGCACGCCATTGCCCACGCTTTCCATCGCAGAGCTTGTCAATGAATCCCAATTCGATGAGCTTCTTAATATCTCGGTACAAGTCTCCGTGATTTTTTGCAGTTGCAAAGCCATATTTAATAGCGTCATCTATCCCAAAGAAAAAGGCTTCGTTTGCTCTGACCTCTGGGATATCCCTGTAAGCTTCAGCCTCACGAGGCTTTGACTTACCATAGAGTTGAGCTTTCATACAGTCATATAACGACCTTTGGCGATATGTTAGCCTTTTATACTGAGGGTGTATGAGCATTGATTCATATATGGATGCGCTCGTGTCTCCTGCTCCCTTTGCAGACTCATAACACTTGGGCACAAAGACTGTCTTTTTCCTCTGCCTGCTCATACATCCAAGCTCTGCTGCCCCTCAAGCTCCCGTAGCTGCTGGCGAGCTGCTTTGAGATCCTTAAGCCCTGAGAGACTGCGCTTCTTTGCAAGCCTATACCAGCGCATGAGCTCCTCTCGCGTTTCCGGTAGGTAATATCCCGAGCTATCCCCTGCGATGATTGCCCCATCGCAACGAGCTTGATGTATCATCGATCTGATATCTCGCTCGCTGCATCCGAACACGTCCGCAAGGTGCGACATCGAGACAGCATGAGCCTTGCCATGAGGTAGCAGGTCGGTTATACTTGAGATGCGGTTAGCTTTGGTCGGCTGAATCGTGTTTTTTGTGCTGTGGGGCATTGCCGTGCTCCTGGCACTATTTTTCTTTATCATGTTTTTTCTCCTTTTTAGGCTGCCGGGCTATCTCCAGTAAGACCGTCCAAGTAGGCTTGTACCTTAGCGACGGAGTAACGCACAGATTTACCAACTTGCACTCGTGCCCCCGCTGCCTTCCCGATTTTATCGGCAGTTGCCCTGCCACAGTCCAACATTCCGGCTAAGGTTTGGACACTTACATATATTGTCATTCGCGTAACTTGTGATTGCTTACGATGCATTCCCTTCCTCCGTCAATAATTCCAAAACATCACAGTGCAGAGCCTTTGCAATTTTACCTGCCGTAGCTGGTCTAACGTTTTTCCCTGCAACAGCTTTAATATAGGTTCCTCTTGGAACGCCTGAGCTTTCTTGTACTTCTGCAGCAGTCATGCAAGCTCTTGCCATTGCTGTGTAAAGCCTTTTAGTATCTAATCGCATTTACTCACTCCCTTCTTGTATATTAAATATTCATTCTGAATATATTTTATCTCTAACCAACTGCTATGTCAATATTCATTATGAATACTATTGAATATCTTTGAATACTGTGCTATATTATTTATGAGGAGTACAATGACATGACAGATAAGGAATACTTTGATTACACAGCAAAATTGATAAAGGATTTAAGAAAAAAATCTGGACTTACTGCTAAAGAGGCCGCAGAAAAGTTAGGGCTTAAATACTCAACTTACTCAAATTATGAAAACGGTAACCGTATACCGAGTTATAAAACTTTAAAGCTAATAGCGACCTACTACAATCTAAGTGCAGAGGATTTACTTCCACCTGAAGATAATATACATATAAAAACATTTGATATAAATTTTAGCAACTTATTTAAAGGACAATCTCCTATTAAAGAAATTAAAAATGATATTCCTACCAAAATTAATAAGTTGTTATTGCATCTAAATGAAAAAGGTCAGTTGGAAGCTTTGAAAAGGATAGAAGAACTTACTCGATTACCAGAATATAAATGCTATCCTTTAGATAATCATATACAAATTAAATCTATCAAAGATAAAAAAGACATTAGTTAGGTATTGGGTATACTGTCAATATGCCTGTTATCTGCTGTACTACATGAATTATTGACGCTATTACGCGCGCGTGAAGCAGCAGTTTCTCCGTACTCTATATAAAATGGGTTGCCTCCGGAATAATCCGCATAGATATCATATTCATGCATCATACAAATAACGCCCTCAAAGCTACTGCTCTGAGGGCGTTTTCATGTTGTTCTGACACAAAATGTTGTTAAAATTGTTGTTAAAAAAGAGGATTGCTTTCGCAATCCCCTTTATTTAAGCCAATATTTGAGTTTTGATTACTTAAGGGTAACTTTAGCGCCCTCTGCCTCGAGCTTAGCCTTAATGTCATCAGCAGTAGCCTTGTCAGCTGCTTCCTTAACCATCTTGGGTGCGCCCTCAACGAGGTCCTTTGCCTCCTTAAGTCCAAGGCCGGTGATCTCACGAACGACCTTGATAACCTTGATCTTGTTTGCGCCAGCCTCTGTAAGCTCTACGTCAAACTCAGTCTTCTCCTCAGCGGGTGCTGCTCCACCTGCTGCTGCCATAACAACGCCTGCTGCTGCAGATACGCCGAACTCTTCCTCACATGCCTTTACAAGCTCGTTGAGCTCAAGTACAGACATCTCCTTGATAGCTTCGATAAACTCAGCTGTGGTCATCTTTGCCATGATATTATCCTCCGTAAATTATATCCTAAAAAACCTGTACCGTCTCCGCATATGGCGGAAACTTCACGATCTGCTCTTCCGAGCTCCTTATTCTGCTGCGGGAGCCTCTGCTGCAGCTTCCTCCACTGCGGGAGCCTCTGCCTCCTTGGCTTCCTCTGCCGTATCGTTTGCAGCTGCTGATGCGCCGCCTCCCTGCTCTGCGATCTGATTGAGAACTCTTGCGAAGTTCGAAAGCGGAGACTTGAGGGATCCAAGCAGCTTGGAGATAAGCTCCTCTCTGCCGGGAATGGTAGCGATCGTGCTGATGCCTGCCTTATCATAGTACTGGCCTTCAACTACGCCTGACTTAAGCTCAAGAGCCTGGATGTCCTTGGCATACTTTGCAACTATACGTGCAGGAGCCGTAGCATCAGTCTTTGAGACAGCAAGCGCCGTAGGGCCTTCAAGATCAGGATCAAGAGCAGCAAACTCCGTACCCTCGGCAGCTCTCTTTATCAGCGTGTTCTTGAATACCTTGTAGCTTACACCGTTCTCGCGAAGCTCCTTACGAAGTTTCGTATCCTGTTCAACGGTGATGCCAAGATACTTTACGGCAACTGCTGACTGAGCTCCGTCGAGCATCTCCTTGATCTCGTCTACGATAGGCTGTTTAAGCTCTACCTTAGCCATGCTTATACCTCCTTATATGATGATTGCATCCAGGACAGCGCCCGGATATGCGGCCGTATGACGGCCAAAGGTATAACTGCGAATAATAAAGACCTCCGTGCCGCATGACATGGAGGTCCATTGAATCTCTGATGAGTTTCTGTCCTCGGCAGGCGCAAAGCTTACGTCCCCAAACGGGACACCTGCTGTCTTCGGCAGTTATAGCCTATATAGGCTAACATACGATAAAACGTATGTCAACTTTTAATTGATCAGTTTGAGATCTTGGCCACGTTCATCCTTACTCCGGGGCCCATGGTAGAAGTCATGGTAACGCTCTTAAGGTATGCGCCCTTAACTGCAGCGGGCTTAGCCTTTACGATAGCGTCCATGATGGCCTGGAAGTTGTCCTGGAGCTGTTCCTCGGTGAAGGAAGCCTTACCGAAGGGAACATGAACGATGTTAGCCTTGTCGAGCCTGTACTCGATCTTACCGGCTTTGATCTCATTGATGGCCTTTGTCACATCCATGGTAACGGTTCCGGCCTTGGGGTTGGGCATGAGTCCCTTAGGTCCAAGGACCTTACCAAGACGTCCAACCACACCCATCATGTCGGGGGTAGCTACCACGATATCGAAATCCAGCCATCCGTCATTCTGGATCCTGGGGATCAGCTCCTCAGCTCCAACATAATCTGCTCCGGCTGCCTCAGCCTCATCGGCCTTGGGTCCCTTTGCAAATACAAGGATACGAACGGTCTTGCCTGTTCCGTGAGGAAGCACTACTGCTCCTCTGATCTGCTGGTCGGCACGTCTTCCGTCGCAGCCTGTCCTTATATGAAGCTCCATCGTCTCATCGAACTTGGCAGTGGCGTTGCCCTTTACTATCCTTATGGCCTCGTCTCTGTCATACTGTACGGAGCGATCAAACTTCTTTATATCCTCAAGATATCTCTTACCTCTCTTCATCGTGATCGCCCTCCTTACTCTTCTACGGTTACGCCCATGCTGCGGCAGGTTCCTGCTATCATGGACATTGCTGCATCCAGATCAGCAGCATTGAGATCCGGCATCTTGGTCTCAGCGATCTTCTGAAGATCTGCCTTTGAGATCTTTGCTACCTTGGTCTTGTTGGGTACTGCGGATCCGCTCTGAAGCTTGCAGGCCTTCTTTATAAGTACTGCAGCCGGAGGGGTCTTTGTGATGAAGCTGAAGCTTCTGTCAGCATAGACCGTGATGACTACGGGGATGATAAGGTCTCCCTGATCTGCGGTCTTAGCGTTGAACTGCTTTGTGAACTCAACGATGTTCACTCCATGCTGGCCAAGCGCCGGTCCTACGGGCGGCGCAGGTGTTGCCTTGCCGGCAGGGATCTGTAACTTGATGTATCCTGTAACTTTTTTTGCCATATCAGGCACCTCCTTGTGGTATTAGCGGGGGTTATGACACCCTCCCACCTGTATAGAAAAGCTTGCTTACATACTGATGCTGCCGAAGGCCCCCGGGCCTTTCCGGCATCCTCTCATGCTTAAAGCTTTTTTACCTCTGCGAACGACAGCTCTACAGGCGTCTCTCGTCCAAACATCTCTACATTGATGGTAACGCTGTGCTTGGACGGATTGATAGATCTTATGGCTCCGACCGTATCCTTCCATGCTCCGGAGGTTACGACTACCGTATCTCCCACATCGAAACTGAATACGACCTCCTGCTCCTTATTTCCGAGCATGGCGATCTCCTCCTCGGAAAGAGGGACCGGCTTGGATCCAGGTCCGACAAATCCCGTTACGCCGCGGGTATTCCTTACGACATACCAGGTCTCATCGTTCATGACCATATGCACCAGCACATAGCCCGGAAACAGCTTTCTGTCTACTTTCTTCTCGACTCCGTTCTTAAGCTCGACCGTAGACTGCACCGGAACGGCTACCTCAAGGATCATATCCTGAAGGTTCCTGTTTTCGATAGTCTTCTCAAGATCGACCTTTACTTTATTTTCATAGCCCGAATAGGTATGAGCCACATACCATCTGGCTTCGGAATTGGTATCTGCCATTTCTGTGCCTCAGCTTCCGTCAAATAATGATGCCCATAAGGTATGTGAATACAAAGTCCATGGCTGCGATGATCGCTGCCAGGAATACTGCCACGATAATGACAGCTACTGTCTGCTTCCTCAGAGTTTCCCTGCTGGGGAAAATGATCTTTGAGTACTCAGACTTCACACCCTTGAAGAATCTCTTTATCTTCTGACCGAGAGAAAGCTCCGATTTTGTCTCACCAGACATTACTTGGTCTCCTTATGCGGTGTATGCTTCTTGCAGAATCTGCAATACTTGTTTACTTCCATCCTCTCAGGGTGGAGCTTCTTCTCCTTGGTAAGGAAATAGTTACGATGCTTGCACTCAGTACATGCAAGAATGATTTTGGTGCGCTTTGTAGCCACGGTTATTCACCTCCCAAAAGTTTCATTTACATTGTTCCTGTATACGGAAATCAAAAATCCGTGCAAGAAAAAAAGGACCTCGTCCTTTTGATGCTGTCTAAGCATACCATAAGCATCTGCTCCCGTCAAGCCAAAAAACGCATAATATTCTTTATTTTCCGGGCTTTTCTCCTCTTTCCGATGCATCTGCAGGCCCTGCTTTCCCCGGCATTTTTCCCAAAAGGATATATCCGTTTTAAAAAAACTATGATAAACTTATTACTGATACGTTTTAAACCGTTTATCTGAAAGGGGAATATACATATGGCGATGTTTTCGCTTATGACCAACGATATAGGCATAGATCTCGGAACCGCAAGCATTCTTGTATATATAAAAGGAAGGGGAGTCGTTCTTCGGGAGCCCTCGGTAGTGGCAGTTGACCGGGATACCAAGAACGTGGTGGCTTACGGAGAGGATGCAAGGCTCATGCTCGGACGTACCCCCGGCAATCTTCAGGCCATAAGGCCCCTCCGCCAGGGAGTCATCTCCGATTATACCCTTACCGAAAAGATGCTCAAGCACTTCATAGACAAGGCTGTGGGCAGAAAGACCTTAAGAAAGCCCAGGGTAGCCGTATGCATACCCTCAGGTGCCACTGAGGTCGAAAAGAAGGCCGTTGAGGACGCCACCTACCAGGCAGGCGCCAGGGATGTCACCATCATAGAGGAGCCGGTGGCCGCTGCCATAGGCGCAGGCATAGACATATCAAAAGCCTGCGGAAACATAGTCGTGGATATCGGCGGAGGCACCTCTGACATAGCCGTCATCTCCCTTGGAGGCCCCGTGGTCTCCGAATCCGTAAAGGTGGCAGGAGATGATTTTGATGAGGCCATCATCCGTTTCATGAGAAAAAAGCACAATCTGCTTATCGGTGAACGTACGGCAGAGGATATAAAGGTAGGCGTGGGCTGCGTCTACAAGCGTCCCGAAAACCTCTCCATGGAGGTAAGGGGCCGCAACCTGGTGACCGGACTTCCGAAGACGGTTTCCGTGACCTCCGATGAGACCATGGATGCCCTCATGGAGCCTGCGACCCAGATCGTAAACGCCGTACATAATGTCCTTGAGCGTACTCCTCCGGAGCTTGCCGCAGATATCTACGAGCGCGGCATAGTCCTTACCGGAGGCGGAGCCCTCATATACGGACTTGACCAGCTGATCGAGGAAAAGACCGGCATCAGCACCGTAGTGGCAGATGATCCCCTCTCCTGTGTGGCCATAGGTACCGGCAGGTTCATAGAGCTCATGAACAATGCTGATGAGGACTGATACAGGGCTTGATTAGCTTATGAGCCGGATCAGGGCATATGTTGAATCCATCATATATCAGAACAGTGACAATCACTACACTGTTCTGTCTCTTTCCGAGGCGGGCGAATCCTTCACCGCCGTCGGCTATTTCCCATACATAGATCAGGGCGATACCATTGAAGCAGAAGGGAACTATACCATACACCCGGTCTACGGAAAGCAGTTTTCCGTGGAAAGCTATACCCTCTCCATGCCCGATTCTGCGGATGCCATCGAGAGATATCTTGCCGCCGGAGCCATCAAGGGCATAGGCGAAGCTCTGGCAAAGCGCATCGTAAAATCCTTCGGCGACGACACCTTCCGCATCATGGAGGAAGAGCCTGAAAGGCTTTCAGAGATAAAAGGCATAAGCGAGCGCATGGCCCGTTCCATCTATGAGCAGACCTCTGAAAAGAAGGGCCTCAGGGACGCGGTCATCTTCATGCAGTCCTACGGCATAGGCCCAGGCCTTGCAAACCGCATCTATGAAAAATACGGTCCCGCCCTCTACGGCATCATCCGGGACAACCCCTACAGACTGGCAGACGACATAGAAGGCATAGGCTTCCGGCTTTCCGACAGCATTGCAAAGGCTGCCGGCATGCCGGATGACAGTCCCTTCCGCATAAAATGCGCACTTCAGTACGTCCTCAGACAGGCCCTGTCCCAGGGACACACCTATCTTCCGAAGCAGATGCTCCTTGAGCTCTGCTCTGATCTTCTCGGCACCAAGCCCGACGATCTCAATGGCTGCCTCATGGACCTTCAGATCGAAGGGCGCATAGTGGTAAGCGGCGCCTCCCATGAAGACATCTATCTTTCAGAATATTACCGCATGGAGCAGAATACTGCCCTTATGCTCAAGGCCTACAACATAAAAGGGGAGTCCGAGGATGGTCTCCTTAAAAAGAGGCTTTCAGAAATACAGTCAAAGGAGCATATAGAACTTGATGAAAAACAGGCGGAAGCCGTAAAGGCAGCCGTAGAAAACGGCATAGTCATCATAACCGGAGGTCCTGGTACCGGAAAGACCACAACCATAAACACCATCATCAGGTACTTTGACATGGACGGCATGAGCATTGCCCTCTGTGCTCCCACCGGAAGGGCCGCAAAGCGCATGTCGGAGGCCACCGGCTGTGAGGCAAAGACCATACACCGGCTGCTCGAATATACCGGCATGCCCGGTGAAAAGGGCGGCGAGCGGGAGCATCCCCGTTTCCTCAAAAATGAAAATGACCCTCTGGATCAGGATGTGGTGATCGTTGACGAGATGTCCATGACGGATATCTTCCTTATGGATGCTCTCCTCAAGGCCATTACTCCCGGTACCAGGCTGATACTCGTCGGAGACAAGGACCAGCTCCCCAGCGTAGGAGCCGGAAACGTACTATGCGATCTCATAGATTCAGAATGTCTGACCACGGTCAGGCTTGAGCATATATTCAGACAGGCTGCCATGTCCGACATAGTCGTAAACGCTCACCGTATCAATCACGGCAAGCCTGTGGACCTCTCAAAGAAGAGCCGGGATTTCCTGTTCATAAAAAGTCCTGGCCCCGAAGCCATAATCTCAGCTATTAAGAAGCTGCTTACCGATAAGCTTCCCGGATATGTGGGGGCCCCAACCTCAGAGCTTCAGGTACTAACTCCCACAAGGAAGGGAGCCCTCGGAGTAGAGTCCCTCAATATCGAACTGCAGGCATATCTCAATCCTGCATCAAAAAACAAGCCCGAGATCGAGCATGACGGCAGGCTGTTCCGTGTAGGGGACAAGGTCATGCAGATCAAAAATGACTATGACCTTTCCTGGACAAGGCGGGATTCAAAATTCATCAGCTTTGAAACTGGAGCCGGAGTCTTTAACGGCGACATCGGTGTCATATATGACATAGACAGTTTTTCCGGCATACTGACCGTGGTCTTTGATGATGACAGATACACTGAATATGATAAAAAACATCTCTCCGAGCTGGAGCTTGCCTACGCCGTAACGGTGCATAAATCCCAGGGCAGCGAATACCCTGCAGTGATCATGCCCATGTACCCAGGCCCTCACATGCTCATGAACAAGAACCTGCTCTATACGGCGGTGACCAGGGCCAGAAGATGCGTCTGCATGGTAGGCCTCCCCAGGATCTTTGAAGAGATGGAACACAACGAAAATGAAAGCAGACGGTTCAGCGGACTCAGGGACCGTCTGATGGAGGTATATGGAAAAGCTCCGATTCAGAAAAATGATGACATCGAAGGTTCCGGGACAGAAGAACTCCTGTTCGGAAGTGAAGGCTGGGAGGATGCCGCTCCTGACGGCGAAGACAGTCCTCTTTGACCTGCTGTTCCCGGGAAAATGTCCCATATGCGGTGAGCCCATTCCCTTCGGAGAGCCGCCTGATACCCTGGGAGCCCTGGCCTGCCGCTGCTGCCTCCGGGAGCTTTCCTTCATAAGGGGCCCCATATGCAGAAAATGCGGCAGATCCATTTCCCAAAAAAGAGCAGAACTGGAGCTTTGCTCAGACTGTGAGAGCCATATACGCCTCTTTGAAAGAAATTTCTCTCTGCTCAGCTATGAGGCCCTGGAAAGGGATCTCATGAGCGACATCAAATACCGCGGTAAAAAGGATGCCGCGGATCTCTTTTCCCTTCTTGCATCAAGGCGCTTCCGTCATGATCTTGAGCTCATATCTCCTGATGTCATCCTCCCCGTACCGGTACATAAAAACCGGCTTAAAAAAAGAGGCTACAATCAGGCCGCTCTTTTCGCCAGAAGCATAGCCTTACATACGGGCTTGAACTATTCGGAAAACATCCTTTTCAGAAGCCAGGATACCCGTGCCCAGAAGAGCCTCTCCTATGAAGGCCGCATCCTCAATCTTCAGGGGGCGTTTTATGCTGACGTCCAAGCCTGCGAGGGCATCGGTACCGCAGTCATAGTGGATGATATCTATACCACGGGAAGCACTCTTGAAGCCTGCACCGAAGCCCTCCTTCGGGCGGGCGTCCAGAAGGTCTACGGCCTCTGCATATGCGCAGGAAGGGACCGGTAAATAATTTCGTCATACTGAGTTTATTCTTTGTTTATAAATTTTATCCATTTTTCTGAGAACGTACATACCGCCGTCACAATTTACCGATAATATATAGACAGTTATCAAAGAGAGATAACTCAAAAAGCTTTTTCATACTCATTCCGGGCGGCGGCTTTGCCGACTGCCCGGCCCCCTACAAAAAGATGGCCCGGACATGCGTCCGGGCCTTTTTGTATGCTTCATCCGGCTGAGGTGCCGCTTTTATGGCACCGTCAGCAGGAAGCTGTCCTATGGCTTAGGATCATTTCTTTTTATGGTCTTCCCTTACACGCTTTTTCAGTATGTCAAAACCTTCCAGCCTGGAGCTTGCGCTGGGGTTGGAGCTCAGCATACGCTTTGTAAGCATGTCGATATTTCCGAAGGCCTTCTGCCTCTTTGCAAGTACGGCTTCAAACTTCCTGATGGCCTCGGTGCGTCTCTCATTAAGGCCTCCCTCAAGGAGCTCGACTGCCTTTCCGACAAGCTGCTCCCATTCAGGCCTTGTGATATGTCCGTCCTCCCGGGCAGCCTCAAAAGCCTTCCGAAGCTCCAGGACACTCTCAGGCATCCTGTTCATCATATCATTCATCTCCTCATTTGCCTTGGACACAAGCTGAGAAAGGTTCTTGATATGAAGGGCAGTCTTTGCGGATACGTATACGTCTGCAGCAAATACCAGGGTCAGGAAGCTGTCCATCACAAGAAGGAAGGATCTGGGCGGCACATATATGAACCCGTCTATCCATCTGTTTCCGGCATAGGTAAGTATCAGGGTAAATACTCCCCAGCAAAGTGAGCTTTCCAGGCAGATATATCCGTTTTTGCTGGCAAATTTCTTTCCAGTATAGTCCCAGTATTTTACCGCAAATATCTTCTCCATCAGCATGCCGGTAAAATACTCCAGCGTGCTCGCTGCCACAAGCCCGACTATGAATACCAGCACCGGGTCAAAATAGAAGGGCAGTGCCACAAACAGCATGATGACTCCGCCAAATCCGTATATCGGTATCCAGGGTCCTATCAGAAAACCTCTGTTCACGAATTTCCTGTTTATGATCGAAACATAGCTCGACTCAAATATCCAGCCGAAAAAGCTGAATATATAAAACAGCAAAAGCCATTGTGAAAATTCATATTCTTTCATATCCTGCCTCTCCGTATCCTCATGATACAGCATGGCGCCCGGAGACTTTACTCCGGACGCCGGTGATACCCAAGCAATTATATTATTTATGCTTCGAGTATGTCATTTATCTTCTTTGTAAGATCCGCATCCAGCTCATCCACGAGCCTGAGGGCATCCTGAAGGTCCCTGCCCTTGACTCCGCAGTAGAACTTGAGCTTAGGCTCTGTGCCTGAAGGCCTTACGCATACCCAGGCGTCATCATTGAGCTCATAATAAAGGACATTTGAAGAAGGAAGCCCGGTCTTTCCTGTCTCACCGGTGATAAGATCCTTAACGGTATCCTCCTTATAATCCCTTATCCTCTGTACCTTATAAGGCCCGAACTCGGTGGGAGCCTCGCTTCTGAAGGTATCCAGGATCTTTGCTATCTTTGCAAGCCCTTCTATGCCTGCAAGCTCAAGGGACTTCGTGTACTCCCTGTAATAGCCGTACTTCTCATACATGGAGAGCATCACATCCCAGAGGGTCATGCCCTGCTTCTTATAATATGCCGCTGCCTCGCAGAGAGATGAAACGGCGGATACCGCATCCTTGTCACGGGCATAGGTGCCTATCAGGCAGCCATAGCTTTCCTCCATGCCGAACATGTAGGTGCCCTTTCCGCTCTCCTCATTTTTAAGGATGACCCTTCCTATCCACTTGAAGCCCGTCAGCACCTCTATAAGGCTGCAGCCGTAATTTGCAGCAACCGCATCCAGCAGATTCGTGGTCACGATGGATTTTACCACCTGGCCGTCCTCGGGTATGGCTCCCGCTGCCTTCTTCTGACTGAGCACATACTCACAGAGCAGCGCTCCTGACATATTGCCCGTAAGCGCGATATATTCTCCGGACTTCTGGTCCTTTACATACACTCCGAGCCTGTCGGCATCAGGATCCGTGGCCAGTACGAGCTCCGCATCCACCTTCTTTGCAAGCTCAAGGGCAAGTGCAAATGCCTCCTTGGCCTCGGGATTGGGATATGCCACCGTAGGGAAGTCTCCATCCGGCTCCGCCTGCTCCGGCACCTCATATACATGAGTAAAGCCAAGATCCCTGAGCACCCTCGTAACGGGGATATGTCCCGTGCCGTGAAGGGGAGTGTAGACTATGCGGATGCTGTCCTGCATCTCCTTTATGACGTCCTTATTGACTATTGCATCTTCCACGCAGGCTATATATCTGTCATCCACCTCTTTCCCGATGGTGACATAAAGCCCTGCCTTCTCCGCATCTTCTCTGCTCATGGTCCTGCAGGCAGAGAAATCATCTATGGCAAGCACCTCTTCGGTAACTCCCTTATCATGGGGAGGGGTAAACTGAGCCCCGTCCTCCCAATAGACCTTGTAGCCGTTGTAATTTGAAGGATTGTGGCTGGCAGTAATGTTTATGCCTGCTATGCATGAAAGCTCCCTTACCGCGAAGGAAAGCTCGGGAGTGGGCCTGAGAGAATCGAAACGATAGGCCTTTATCCCATTTGCCGCAAGAGTGCGGGCAGCCTCATCGGAAAACTCTGAGGACATATGTCTGGAATCATAGGCGATGACTACACCTTTGTCCTTGCCGCCCTGCTTTATGATATAGTTTGCAAGTCCCTGGGTGGCACGCCTTATGACATACTTGTTCATACGGTTGGTGCCTGCACCTATGATGCCCCTGAGTCCTGCGGTACCGAATTCCAGGTCCATGTAGAACCTTTCCTTGATCTCGTTGTCATCGTCCGCTATGGCTCTGAGCTCAGCCTTGGTCTCCTC
This sequence comes from Candidatus Avilachnospira avicola, assembly GCA_018714245.1. GTDB lineage: Bacteria > Bacillota > Clostridia > Lachnospirales > Lachnospiraceae > Avilachnospira > Avilachnospira avicola. The sequence goes on along the minus strand of DVNQ01000039.1, from coordinate 1,169 downwards.
GTCAAAATACGGATCGCTGAGCCATTTCTCATAGATGGATCTGTAATCTCTCATAAACCCCTCCTTCAACCACCATAAAAATATTTATTGAAAAGATAAAGTATGGAATTGTGCTCCGGATGCCGAAGCACCTCATCATGCATATCTTTCAGTATCTTCCCGATCTGCTCTCCCGGCTCCATGCCTGCCTTTATGAGATCCGAGCCCTTTACTATAAGATCCTTCGGATACACGGGCTCATCCCTCCTGAGTATGCGCTCATATATGCTGCAAAGCTCCTTCACATCCTCATTTTCACAGGATCGCCTGTATCTCTCCGTATCGGAAAATGTCTCCTTCAGCTCCAGCAGATCCTTAAAAAGCTCAGGTTCCATGTCCTGCATCGAAAGCTTGACCTCATAGGGATCTGAGGATATCGGCAAAAACAGCTTCCTTATAAGGATGCATGCCTTCCTTATGGTATCATTGTCCATCCGGAGCTCTCTCATTATGGCCTCAGCTGAACCCGCATCGCAGCCTGAAAGCAGGATCGCATATCTCTTATATCTGTCAGCAAGCGGTATGGCAGGAAATCCCTCATCCCTGGAAAGCCCAGAAAATACTCCCATGTCGAGCTTTCCAAAATCCGCACATATGCCCTCCTGCATGCAAACCTCTGATATCAGGAGCAGCTTTTCAGGATGGCCTGAGCAGAGCAGCTTTGAAAGCTCCGCCTGTATCCTCTCCTTGCTCACATGTCTGAGATTGTCCGCATGCCTTATCATGGCAGACCTGGTGCCCTCTTCTATGTCAAAGCCAAGCTGTGCGGAAAAGCGTACTGCCCGAAGCAGTCTCAGGGCATCCTCTGTAAATCTCTCATCCGGATCCCCCACACACCTTATGACCTTTTTCTCCATATCCGAAAGGCCCTGGAATTCATCCACCAGCCCATGCTCATCATTGTATGCCATGGCATTGATGGTAAAATCCCTGCGCCTCAAGTCCTCGGTCAGAGAAGGGGTAAAGCTGACATTTTCCGGATGCCTGCCGTCCTTATACTCTCCGTCCACCCTGTAGGTCGTGACCTCATATGGCCGGAGTTCATATTTGCTCGGATCCATCTCCGACAGCCTGTGCTTTATGAGCACCGTGACCGTCCCGTGCTTTATGCCCGTATCCACGGTCCTTTC
>DVNQ01000038.1 GCA_018714245.1 Candidatus Avilachnospira avicola | reverse complement strand
GGCTTCATCATAATCTTCATCAAGGAAGTAATCCTCATCTTCCCTGGAATCTCCGGATAAACCATTCATTAGCTTAGAGAGAAAACTCATAATGCTTTACTCCTGACCTGTATAAAATCTTTTATTATTATCGCCATTTTGTGGGTATATGTCAACCTTTTTCAGGTGTAGAGCCCTTCTTTTTCGATCAGGTCCAAAACACCTCTGGTAACAAATGGAGAAATGTCCCCTCCCCGCTCGTGCATTTTTCTTATGTCAGTGGATGATATCGGTTCTTCTCCGCAGTGTATCTTTCTGACTCTTTCAGGGCCGAACATGGCATATTTACGGTTGAGCCGCTCTATCTCCTTGTCAAGTTCCTCATTTCCCGGACGCTCCGCACAAAGGATAATGGCATTCCTAAATATCTCCCTGGGCTCATACCAGCTGTCCATATAAAGCAGAGAATCTGCCCCTACGATGAAATAGAATTCATGCTCTGGATAAAGCTCCCTGAGTTTTCTTAAGGTATTTGCCGTGTATGTGTTGCCCGGGGTCCTGACCTCCAGATCGCAGACATGACAAAAATCCGGCATCTCCTTTACCGCAAGTCTTGTCATCTCAAGTCTCAGTCCTGCATCGGTTACCTGTTTATCTTCTTTGCAGTATGGATCTCCAGCAGGCATGAACCATATCTCGTCCAGCCCATACTCTTCCTTTGCGGAAATGGCTATGTCCCTGTGTCTATTGTGTATGGGATCAAAGGTCCCGCCCATTATGCCTATCCTCATAGGATCAAAGCTCGCTTATATCAACGACTCTGCGGCCGTCCTTCCAGATACGTTCTATATCATAGAAGAGCCTGTTTTCCTTATCAAATATATGCACAATGACATCATTGTAATCCATAAGTATCCAGTTGCCGGAGGACTTTCCTTCGATCTGTCTGCATTCATAGCCTGCTCTGCCAAGCATTTCCTCCACATTGTCGCAGAGGGCTTCAGTCTGCCTTACATTTTCTGCGGAAGCTATGATGAAATAATCTGCAACTACTGACAGCTCGCTTATGTCGATCACCGTGATATCTGTGGCCTTCTTGTCTGCAAGGGCCTTATAACAGAGCCTGACCTGTTCTTTTATTCTGTTTTCTTCCATAATCTGATCAATTTCCTTTCTGACATATCTTGGAAAAATACTGAAATGCGGTAAGGGTGTCCTTTGCGATATGGGATCCCTTTCCTTTAAGGTAATCCACAGTTGACCCGAGTATCACGTACATGCTGTCCTCCAGGTTCCGATATGCAAGCCTTCTCACTTCCGGAAGCACATCTGCCAGGGATCTCTGGGGCTCAATGTAATCAGCGATATATATGATCATCTCAAGCTTGGACATCCCAGCTCTTCCTGTGGTATGGAACCTGATGGAATTAAGCACATCCCTGTCTGTTATGCCATATTTCTTTTCAGCCAGATATGCTCCGTAAATAGCGTGTACTACCGCCGGAGACTGAAGCTCCTCATTTGAGAGCCTTATCCCGTGCTTTCTGCATTTTTCGATAAGTACAGACTCGGGAAAACGCTTTGCACAGTCATGCAGGAGTCCCGCCATTTCAGCCGTCTGGATATCGATTCCATGAGCCATGGCGAGTGCTGCAGCGGTAAATGATACTCCAAGGGTATGCTCATATCTCTTGGGGTCCAGCTTATCCTGCATGATACGTCTTATATGCTGGATCTCTTCGATACTATACATCCTTTTCTCCTGAAAGCTCGATCTTTCTCTTTTTGGGGTCCTTCTGATACCTGAACAGAACGATCTTTTTGCCTATGACCTGTACCACCTCTGAGCCTGTGCGCCCTGCAAGGGCTTCCGCAAGCATGTTTCTGTCATCATCACAGTTCTTAAGTATGTTGATCTTTACAAGCTCTCTCTTCTCAAGGGCATCAGATACGGCTTCGGTGATCTCGGGCGTAAGTCCGCCCTTTCCTATCTGAAAGATGGGATCGATATTCATTGCCATGCCCTTAAGCATGCTTCTCTGCTTACTATTCATAATATTCAAACTCCATGCCGGCTACCCTGACGGTATCACCTTCTGAAAGGCCCATCTCCTTGAGCCTGTCTATGATCTTCTGCTCCTTCATATAATTCTGGAAGAAATTGAATCCCTTTTCAGATTCCAGATTGGTATATCCCAGCATCTTCTCGACTCTCTGGCCCTCTACCACGTATACATGGGCAGATTCCTTATAAATATTTATCGGAAGCTCATCAAACTGAAGTGAATCCACATCATATTCCTTTTCGTATACTATGGGCTCAGTTTTTATCTCATTAAGAAGCTCAAAAAGATATTTCAGAAGCTCAGGCACTCCCTTGCCCGTAGCTGCCGATATGGGAAATACCTTTATCCCCTTTGGTTCATAAACCTCTCTGATTCTCTCCACGGGACTTACGCTTCCGTCATCGAACCAGACGTCCATCTTATTTGCGGCTATGACCATCGGCCTCTTTAAAAGCTCAGGATTGAAGCGCCGCAGCTCCTCGTTTATCTTTTCGATATCATCAAGGGGATCCCTTCCCTCGGTGCCGGCTGCATCCACCACGTGAACCAGTACTCGGCATCTCTCTATATGTCTGAGAAAATCGTGGCCAAGTCCGGCTCCGTCAGATGCACCCTCTATAAGCCCGGGAATATCTGCCATGACATAGGACTCATAGCCCATCTCGACCACGCCAAGATGAGGGCTCAGGGTAGTAAAATGATAATTGGCGATCTCAGGCCTTGCATTGGAGGATCTTGTAATGAGAGTGGACTTGCCCACATTGGGGAATCCTACAAGCCCCACATCTGCGATGACTTTAAGCTCGAGCCTTACCCAAAGTTCCTGTCCGGGCTTTCCGGGCTGTGCATACTTGGGAGCCTGCATCGTAGGGGTGGCAAAATGCATATTGCCAAGGCCTCCTCTTCCGCCGCGGAGCACGGTCTCCCTCAGATGATCTCCTGACATGTCTATAATGACCTGTCCTGATTCAGCCTCTCTGACCACGGTACCATAAGGCACCTTGATCACCAGGTCTTTCCCGTCCTTTCCGTGACAGCGCTTTCCGCCCCCCTCACTTCCGTTTTCAGCACAGTACTTCTGGTTGTGCCTGAAGGAGGAAAGATTATTCATGCCCTTATCGACTTCAAAGATAAGGTCTCCCCCATCTCCGCCGTCGCCGCCGTCAGGTCCTCCGTTGGGCACATAAAGCTCGCGTCTGAAGGAGACGTGGCCATTGCCTCCGTTCCCGCTTTTTATAAAAATTCTTGCAGTATCAGCAAACATGTATCCTTGATCCTGTTCTGTGTATATTTATAATAAAATAGGCTATGTTATTATAATAACACAGCCCTTAAAAATCAAAAACTAAAATCTGTCCCATATCCTGAAATAAAGGAAATGAGCGCTGGCGCTTAGGCCTCAGCCTCCGCGTAAACGGAAACCTGCTTACGGTCTCTGCCGAGTCTCTCGTATCTTACGACACCGTCAACCTTTGCAAATAAGGTATCATCCTTACCGATACCGACATTGGTTCCGGGATGGATGTGAGTACCACGCTGTCTGTAAAGGATATTTCCGGCTAATACGAACTGACCGTCAGATCTCTTGGCACCGAGACGCTGGGAATTACTGTCTCTACCGTTTTTGGTAGAACCCATACCTTTTTTATGAGCCATGAATCATACCTCTCTTTCTGTTCGTAATATCATCACTTAGAGATCTTGTCGATCTTGACCTCAGTGAAAAGCTGTCTGTGACCGTTCTTCTTGTGATAACCGGTCTTCCTCTTATACTTGTAAACGATGACCTTGTCGGCCTTACCGTTAGCGGTAACGGTAGCAGCTACAGTTGCACCCTCTATATAGGGCTTTCCAACGGTAAGCTCGTCTCCGCCTATCAGCATGACCTTATCGAAGGTAACGCTTGCGCCCTCTTCGGCACCAAGCTTCTCTACTCTGATGACGTCTCCTTCAGCTACCTTATACTGCTTTCCTCCAGTGGAAATTACAGCGTACATTGAAGGTTCCTCCTTTTCCTGAACTCGCTAATACGGGTGGCATCCGAAAATGGACACACTTATACCCTTCTTATGCGGCATACCTACATAAGATAGCATGTTTGCCACTGCCTGTCAAGGATTTGCATGAAGTTTCCCTGCTCGGCCGGTTCGCTTCGCAGCACATGCCTTCGCAGGAAAGCTTCATACAATAGCCATATAATACGAGCCTTGGCCAAATGCTCTTTTGGATAAAAAACTCTCCCCGCAGGCCTATGCCGCGAAGCCAATCAGCCAAGGGGAGAGTTTTTTATATTTATTTTGCTGCACCCTGCTCGATGCGGCGGCGCTTATTGATGGCTATTACGCTGGTGATAATGATAGCGAAGATCGTAGCCAGATAAGGCAGCATCTCAAGGAACTCGACAGGGAAGTTGGTCTGATTCTGCAGTGTGGTCGAAAGTGCATCGGTGAAACCGAAAAGCAGTGAGGCCAGTGCAGATCCGACAGGCTGTCCGTTTGCCATGTTCTGGGCGGAAAGTCCTATATATCCACGTCCGTTTACCATGTTCTTCATGAAGAAGGTTACCCAGCTCATGGACATGAATGCTCCGGAAAGTCCGCAGAGCACGCCGCAGATAGCAAAAGATATATATCCTATCTTGTTTACGGAGATACCAACGGACTCTGCAGCCTTGGGGTTCTCTCCTACGGCCCTTATCCTGAGGCCGACCCTTGTCCTCTTAAGAAGGAACCACATTACGAATACGGCAACTACTGCAAGATAAGTAAGCAGTGACTGTCCTGATATGATACGTCCGAGTACCGGTATATCCTTGATGACGGGGATATCGATCGCAGGGATCTGGTAGCTTCTGAACGCGCCTGAAGTGGTTGACTTCTCGCCGGTCAGAAGGTACATGACGAATACCGTGCCTCCCGTCGCCATCAGGTTAAACGCTATACAGGTCAGATACAGGTCAGCTTTACCGGTAAGGCTGGCAAACGCAATGACCATACCGGTCGCAAGTCCAACTGCTATGCCTCCCAGAAGTCCGATCCAGACACTTCCACCATAATGGGCAAAGATAACTGCGCCAAGTGCCGAGCACAGTATCATACCCTCAACTCCCATGTTGAACATGCCGGCCTGTCGGCATATCAGAGCTGCAAGAGCGGCAAATACAAGGGGAGTTGCCATCCTTATGCCTTCAGCAATAAAGGCGATCCAATCTATTGTCATAAATCTTCTCCTTTCCTTTAAGCCGCTTTAGCTTCCTTTTCCTTCTCATCTTTTTCGGCTGCCTTGAATATAAGCTTGTTCTTGGTACCGGACAGGAAGGATTCAGCTGCTACAAGGAGTATGATGATACCCTGGATGACTGTTACGAACTCTGTCGGAATGTCACCGCTGGTATTTACGACATCGGCTCCTATACGTATGTAAGCGAGGAACAGGGCTCCTATGGGCACAAGTACGGGATTCTTCTTTGCAAGGACGGCAACGAGCAGTCCGTCAAAGCCGTGCTGTGTGGTAGTGGTCCACTGGAATCTGGTATAGTTGCTCATCATCTCAGTGGCTCCTGCAATACCTGCAAATGCTCCTCCGGCAAGCTGAGCTATAAAGGAGATGCTGACTGCGGAAAGTCCGACAGCCGTTGCAAATCTGGGGTTCGCACCGACAAGTCTCATCTTCCATCCGAATGCGGTCTTATAGAAAAGAATGGCAACTATTACAACGCAGATGATGGCTATGATAAGTCCTGCCTGTATACGGAAGCTTCCAAGGATCTTGGGAAGCTGGATGCTCTCAGGAGTCTCCATGGAACCAAGATAAGCTATGGAGGAATCCCTCATCTGATAACGAAGGATCCAGGTGGCAAGGCTCTGGATAACTGAATTGAGCATCAGTGATACGACTACGACGTTTGCATTGAACTTTCTGTCCATGATCGCCGGTATGAATGATACTGCAATACCAGTAAGCATGGCTACTATGAGCATGATGGGTATCATGACCACAGAGGGAAGGTTCATGGGTGCCAGCAGCAGTGAAACCCAGGTCACCATGCAGGCAGAAAGCATGAATATGCCCTCACCTACCAGGTTGAACTTGTTTACTGCATACATGAAGCACATGCTCAGGCCACAGATGGTAAACGGTATGGCCGGATTGATGATCGTACCTATACGTCTCGGTGAAGAGAAAGGTCCAAGTACGAACTGCTGAACGATGTAAAGAGGATCCTCGCTGATCGCAAAGAGGATGGCCAGGGCTATGGCATAAGCGATGACCAGTCCGACTACGATACGAACGACCTCCATCATGCTTTCTATCTTTTGTGTTTTATTCATAACAGCCCCTCCATCTCTTCCTGCGTCATTTCCTTGACTCCGAGCATGTACTCTCCGAGGGTCTCCTCAGAAACCTCGTTAGCCTTGGGGAATGCTGCAGCTATCTTGCCCTTTCTCATGACAAGAAGCCTGTCGGAACATTCAAGGACCTCATTAAGGTCGGCAGAGATCAGCAGTGTAGCAGTGCCCTCTTCTCTTGACTTCTTAACTATGGTCTTACGGATCATTTCAGCCGTACCTACGTCAATACCTCTGGTAGGCTGGCAGGCAAGTATGAAATTGGCACCGCTGGTAAACTCACGGGCTACTACAACCTTCTGGATATTACCACCGGAAAGCATCCTTACGGGCTGATCCTTACTGTCGCAGAGAATCTCAAAATCCTTGATATACTGATCTGCGATCTCATTTATCTTCTTGGCATCCATGAACATGCCCTTCTTGAAGTCGGGCTTTGTGAACCTGTCTGCCACAATATTCATCTTAATGGACATATCTCCGGCTACGCCTTCGACCATACGGTCCTCAGCGATATAAGCCATGCCCTGATCCCTGATCTCACGGACTGACTTTCCCTTGATGGAAGTGCCGTTGAGCTTTATATCGCCTGAAGCGAAATCAGAAAGTCCTGCAAGGACCTCTGAGAGCTCTGTCTGTCCGTTTCCTTCGACACCGGCTATGCCCACAACTTCTCCCTCGCGTATGGTAAAGGATACATGATCGAGGACATTCTTTCCGATGGAATTGATCTTTACGAGATCCGAGATCTCAACGACAGGCTTGCCAAGTGTGGGAGCTTCCTTCTCTATCTTCAGGACTACGTCACGGCCTACCATCAGCTTTGAGATGGCTGCCTCATTAAGTCCTTCGATATCCATGCTTCCCATGCATCTTCCATGACGGAGGATGGTTACCTTGGAGCATATCCTCATGACCTCTTCAAGCTTATGAGAGATGAATATGATCGATACTCCACTGTCACGAAGCTTGAAAAGCTGCTCAAACAGTTCCTCTGTCTCCTGAGGAGTAAGAACTGCCGTAGGCTCATCCAGGATAAGAAGCTTGGCTCCCTTATAAAGTGCCTTAAGTATCTCAACCTTCTGCATCTGTCCTACAGAAAGGTCGCTGACCTTCTGAAGAGCATCAACATTGAAATTATACTTGTCGGCGATCTCCTGAGTAGCCTTTACGGCTCCATCGAAATCAAAGAGACCATTTTTCATAGGCTCTGCACCGAGAGTAACATTTTCTGCCACAGTCAGTGAAGGAACCAGCATGAAGTGCTGATGCACCATACCTATACCCTTGGCGATCGCGTCCAGAGGATTCGCAATCTTCTCTTCCTTGCCGTTGATGAAGATCTTACCTTCCTGAGGAGCCTCCATACCGAAGAGTATCTTCATAAGGGTAGTTTTGCCGGCACCGTTCTCTCCGACAAGAGCATGTATCTCATGCTCCCCTACGGCAAAGGTAATGTCCTTATTTGCGACAAATCCATTCGGGTATATCTTAGTGATATCTTGCATTCGCATTACTTCTGCCATGCAATTAACCCCCTTTAAATATATTTGCAGCTGCTATACAGCATCACTGCCAAGATCATTTGAATTATGTCTTAATATCATCGGGCCTCCCGAAGCCTAAGCCCCGGGAGAACCCAGAAATGATAATGTTTCAGGCTTTATCCGTGCAGATATCAGCCAGCATCCTGAACATATGTGTTGAATTCGGTATCATCAGCAAAGTCATAGTAGGACTTAACGGTAAGCTCGCCGGAAGCGATCTTTGCCTTTGCATCCTCGATGGCGGTCCTGATCTCCTCGGGAACATTTGCCTGATAGAACTCGTTGTCAACGTATCCGACTGAATCCTCAGCAAGTCCGAGTCTTATGGTGTGTCCCCACATGGAATCATCACCAGCCTCGATGTCGTGGAACAGAGAAATGAAGGAGTTTCCAACTTCCTTGAGCATGGAAGTAAGGATAACCTCTGCCTTCTCGGGGTTCTCTGAATCGATGTATGCAGCGTACTGATCGGAATCAACGCCGATAGCCCACTTGCCCTGCTCTACGCATGCCTCGAAGAGTCCGTCTCCTGATCCGCCTGCAACCTGGTAGAATACGTCAC
>DVNQ01000037.1 GCA_018714245.1 Candidatus Avilachnospira avicola | reverse complement strand
CCATAGACCTCCGCCCCCTCCGATAGGAAAGCTGCTGCCGTATAGCTTCCAATGAAGCCCGAAACTCCGGTGATAAATATCTTTTTCCCGTTTATCCTAGTCATGCAATATCCGGTCCCGTCTCCTGATCCATGTGCAGCATATCCCTTATGGCAGAGGAGAAGCTGTACTCCTCATGAAATCCCAGGGATAAAAGCCCTGTTATGTCCGGAGCAAGATCGGCGGCCCCTTCCAGGTTCTGCCCCCTAGCTCCGAATCTGAGCTCTGAGCTGCTGGAAAGCAGGTCTCTCAGCTCCTCCACATAGCTTCTTAAGGGCCTTACATCTTCTCCTGCTATGTTCATGATGCTGCAGAGGCTGCCCTGGACTTTATCCTTTCCTTCAGGTGATCCGCCTTCGGGATCCATACTCTTTGCAGAATCAAGAGCAGCTTCCACAATGGCCCTTGCCGCATCCTTTACATACATGTAATTCCAGAGCTGGCCGCAGGAGGAAAGCTCCATGGGCCTTCCCGAAGAAAGCTCACTTAAGGCTGAGCTTATCAGGGAATCCTCCCTGTCTCCCTCTCCGAAGACCGAAAATATCCGAAGATGCAGATATCTCATAAGATCTTTATCATCAGTCTCATAGGGTATCGACATGACCCAGCGTCTGGCAAATTCATAAAAGGCAAGCTTAGCCTTTCCGTATTCACTTACCGGCGCGCAGCCTGCACTCTCCCTTATCGGCAGGTCCTTCTGCGGTCCGTATTCGGCCTGGGACCCTGCAAAGACAAAGCATTTTGCATGCAGCTCATGGGCCATCCTGAGGGCAGCCATGGACATCCCGATGTTGTAGGCCTGGATGTCCTTATCGGCTCTCCCCTCCGGGCCTCTTCCTGCCCAGGCAAAATGGATCCAGATGTCTATGGCAGCGGGAAGCTTTTCAGGCTCCTCCTCAAAGCTGTGCCGAAGCTCTGTCACCTCAAGGCCCTTTTCCTTAAGAGCTTTTACGGTATAGCTTCCAAGGAAGCTTCCTGCACCTGTCACAACTGCTCTCATCAGGTCTCCACTCTCTTTACTATCATATTTGCATCCATCTCCTCATCCGAAAGGAAGGGTGCCATATCCTCAAGCGGCGGGCTGGAAATGCTGCCGTCCGGATTCTTCTTGGCTGCAGACCTGGGCTCAAAGGGCTGATCCACGGAAACAAATACCTCGCAGAGGACGGGGCCTTTGATCCTGAGGGTCCTGCCTATGGCCTCTGCAAGATCCGTATTATGCTCTGCCCTTACGTAGCTTATGCCAAAGGCACCGGCTATCCTCTCAAAATCAGGGAAGGCCAGATCGTGACTGTCATCGCCTACTCCCACAAGAGGCTCATCAGAAAAAAGGTTCTGCTGGGTCTGGCGGATGCTGTGATATCCTCCGTTATTGATCAGAAAGATCTTTATTGGCATCCGGTGACTGGATATGGTCTCCAGCTCCTGAAGATTCATCATGATGGAGCCGTCTCCAGTATGACAGATCACGTCATGCTCATGATAGGCGGGATAATGCTCTCTCGTCCCGGTCCAGTAAGGATCCTTTTTGGCAGCCTCAAGCTGTCCCAGGGCATAGGCCTTGTCAGTAAGCTGTCTTTCATTCCTCTCTTCCGGGCTTTCTATCTCAGGCTCCCTGTCATAGAGATGAGGGTATGTCTTTCCCGTGATCTCATGGCAGGCGGCATAGGCTCCTATGGCCGCAGGAAGGTCATAGCCCATGCTTGCTATGGCATCCTGGGAAATGAACCTTGTGCCATCCTTGACTATATAGGCCTGGGCCCCTGCCACGCAGGGCGTCCCGTTTCCTACCACCGTTACCTGGTCCTCGGAAAGGGCCCGGCTCAGTACATTGTAAAACTCGTATATGTTTACCGGTTCATCGGAACCATGGGCAGCAAACTCATCCCTGTATACACCGTAATGGGATCTCCAGTAAGCACAGGTCTCCCACCAGTTCATGCCCGGAAGCCCTCTTCCGCCCTTGAATACTATGCTGTCTCCGGCAGTATATCCAAGCCTCCTCAGCCTGTCGCTGTCAGCGTACTCGCTGCCGTGTCCCGTATATCCAAGCTCATCCAGCTTTTCAAGAAGGGCAGAAAGCAGATCTCCGGCATCGGCGTGGATAGGCACATCCACATGGACCGAGGGCTTCTTGAGCTCCTCCTCATCTATGTCGCATACCATGGTGTAGGCCTCCCTTGCCCAGGTGGGGAAATTGTAGCCCACCTGCCGGATATTGAGCCTTGAGCCTATGGACAGTATGAAGTCCGCATTCTGTACGGTGAAGTTTCCGACCCGATCTCCTCTTCCTCCCGGCTGTCCCGAATATAGAGGATGTATGCTGGGAATGATATCTATACCGTTCCAACCTACGACCACAGGTATGCCGAGACGGTCAGCCACCTTCAGGAAAAGATCATGGGCTCCTGCTATCCTCAGGCCGTTTCCTGTATAAAATACCGGCCTTTCCGCAGCCTCTATCCTGTTTATGATATCCATGACCACGGGGCTGTCCTTGGTTATGATCTCACAGGGGTTCTGCCATTTCTGTTTAAGGAAGGATACTCCCAGGAGCCCATCCTCCATATCGGAAAATGCATACCTGTTCCTTTCCAGAAGGCTCTCCCTGTCCTCCACATCCTCTATCTCGTGGAGCTTGCGGTTTCTTTCCATCTCGTAGGCTTCCACATCAAAGGGTTCAAGGTCCTTATCATCGATATACATGCCCTGTATATCTACCGGGATGTCCAGCCAGCAGGGGCCGGGCCTTCCGGTCTGTGAAAGGTAGATGCATTTTTCCACCTCATACCTGATGCTCATGGGATCCAGGACCATCCTGCTGTACTTGGTCATACAGTCTATGCTCCTTGTGATATCAAACTCCTGATCTCCCATGGCCCTGATGCCTACGCCTGACCATCTGGCGGTATTGTCATATCTGACCTGTCCGGAAATGACGATCATGGGTATGGAATCCAGCCAGGCACCTACCACTCCGGTGATCGCATTGGTGCCTCCGGGACCCGTGGTCACGCAGAGGCATGCGGGCCTGTTATAGATGCGGGCATAGCTTTCCGCCGCTATGGCGCAGGCCTGTTCATGATGCATGTAGAGAACGTGCATGCCGGGATCATGTCCAAAGCCATCGTTCAGATGCATGGCTCCGCCTCCGGTAACGGAAAAGCACTGGGTTATGCCGTTCGATACCAGCAGTTTTGCTATATATTTTGCAAGCTTTATCTTCATGTATGTTCTGTTTCTCCTGAATCGGATGCCAGGCATCCTCATTATCATTATAAAGTCCTCATAATATTATACAATTTGACAGAACTTTACTCAACTGAATACTTCCTTAATAATGCCAAAGCTTATTTTCAATCCGGGATCTTCTGTGCTAATATTATCCCGGTACTATTCTGAGACAGGAGGAGTTCCATGACAAAAATACTTTTTGAACTCTTTACTTCGTTTTCGAAGGTGGGAGTCATGACCTTCGGAGGCGGTTATGCCATGCTTCCGATACTTCAGCGTGAGATAGTCGATAACAGACACTGGGCCACCGACGAGGAGCTTACGGATTATTTTGCCATAGCCCAATGCACTCCCGGAGCCATAGCCGTCAATACCGCCACCTTTATCGGGCAGAAATACTGCGGAGTGATCGGAGGGATAGCCGCCACCCTGGGTGTCGTATTTCCTTCTCTTGTGATCATAACCCTGCTTGCAGGGGTCATCTCCACCTTTTCACATCTTCCCGCCGTAATAAACGCCTTTGCAGGCATAAGGGTATGCGTCTGCGTACTGATACTGAATGCGGTGCTGAAGCTTTGGAAAAGCGCAGTAAAAGGAAGGCTGGGTCTTCTCATATTCTGCGCCGTAACCCTGGGATCCCTGTTTTTTGACATATCCCCCGTGATCTTTGTGCTTATATCAGCTGCCATCGGCATCGCTCTGGTACAGTTCGGAAAGGACAGGTAAGCTTATGATATATCTGAGACTTTTCTGCGAATTCTTCAGGACCGGCCTTTTTGCCATGGGAGGAGGCCTTGCAACCTTCCCATTCCTTTCTGATATGGCTGACAGGACCGGCTGGTTCACCCATCCTCAGCTTATGGACATGATAGCCGTATCCGAATCAACTCCGGGCCCTCTCGGAGTCAATTCGGCCACCTATGTGGGATTTACCGTCGCAGGGATCCCCGGTGCCGTCATATCCACTCTCGGCCTCATAACTCCATCGATCATCATAATACTTATCATAGCCGGCTTTCTGAAAGCTTTCAGGGACAATGTATATGTGGAAAGCGTATTTGGCTGCCTGCGTCCCGCATCAGCAGGGCTGATAGCTGCCTCCGGGCTTTCCGTGGCCTGCGCCTCATTTTTCAGGGAAAGCATCGTTTCCTTTGAAAATCTGGAGCTTAAGGCCCTGCTGCTTGCCGCGCTTCTCCTTGTCCTGACCCGCTTCGTAAAGCAAACCTCCCGCATCCACCCCATCGTATGGATAGGCTTTTCTGCCCTCTGCGGGATCCTCTTCCGCTTCGGAGGAGCATGAAAAGGTTGCGTTTTCACATGTTAGGCTGTATATTCTTATCATCATATTTCAGACAGAACGGAGTTTATCAGGCATGAAGCTGTTTCGTAACATACTGATGATCTTGGGCTTTACCGGCATACTTGCTATGCCGTATTTTTTTGACCGTATCGGTTCCCGTCTCGGCATCAGCCTCTCGGGAGTCACAGAAGCTGCAGCTGCGCCTCAGTTTACGTCGGAGGCTCTGATGGACGGAAGCCTTCAGTCGGAGCTTGATTCCTATGTGACCGAAGAGCTGCCCGGAAGGGATGTAATGATAAAGGTGCGCAACCAGTCCATCTTTTCCGCCTTTGAAAAATCCCCCAATCAGAACATCGTCATCGGCAAAAATGATAATCTTTTCGAGGATGAATATGTCTGCAAATACGAAAAGATCTATCCTCCCGCAGAGGAAGCCTACGTAAGGGAGCTCTGCGACAATCTTACCTTTATCCGGGACAGGCTCTCCGAATCCGGAAAGGAGATGTACATCTTCATAACTCCCACCAAGGTAAGGTACTATGAAGAGGACGTGCCGGATCGCTTCAAGGCAGGAGCGGCATTTACCGACATGCCCGGAAATTATGAGATATTCAAGGAGGTCCTTTCGGATTATGACCTCAAGGTCTATGACTCCATAAGTTATATCGATACCATAAAGGACAGCTTCCCCTACAGGCTATACCACAGGACCGGCACTCACTGGAGCTGGCCTCTCGGTACTCAGGTCATCATAGACATGGCAGCCTGGCTTGATGAGGAAAGCTCCTTCAGCTTTTCAAAGGGACAGATGGAATGCGTGGAAGTTCCGGAGCCCGTCTATCCCGATGCCGATATATTCGATTCCCTGAACCTGTTTCTGGATCCCTATGATGCTCCATATTATCAGGCCAATTTCACCTGCGAGCCTCATGAGGGCGAACGTCCCCGTCTCTTCTGCCGGGGCGGCAGCTTCATGGGCCAGTCCCTTACTACCCTGATAAGGAACGGGTACTTCAGCGGCTTTACCTATGTGGAAAATACAAACATTTTCCGGGATGACCTGACGTCCTTTGAGACCTTTTCGGACTATTCCGAGATGGATCTTGCCGCGGAGCTTGATGCCGCAGATATCGTGATCTTTGAGGTAAATGAGGCCCATATCCCCAGCATGGGCTTCGGCATCATCGAATATATCATGGAACACCCGGAGGTACTTTCATAAATGGTATTTGTATCCCCCATATTCATATTTATCTTCCTTCCGTTCACGCTTCTGCTCTATATACTCATGAGCTTTACCGGCAGGATGGCTCCCAAAAACCTTGCCCTGCTGCTCTGCTCCCTGATATTTTACGCCTGGGGAGGTGTCAGATACTTTATACTGCTCATGATCTCCACCGTGGCCAACTATGTGTTCGGAAGGCTTCTTGAGACCGAAAATGAAAAAAGCCGGAAGCTCGTACTCATAGCTTCCGTAATATGGAACATAGGCATACTTTTCATTTTCAAATATTTCAATTTCTTTGCCGATACCCTGCTTTCACTGCTTGGGTTCGCCGGCATAGATCCGGATGTGAGCCTTCCCTACATCACACTTCCCATAGGCATATCCTTTTTTACCTTCCAGATCATGTCCTATGTCATCGATGTATACTGGCGCAAGGTACCGGTACAGAAGAGCCTCGTCAATCTTGCCCTCTATATCATGCTGTTTCCACAGCTCATAGCCGGCCCCATAGTCCGCTATATAGATGTGGAGAGGGAGATAAATGAGCGTAAGGCGGATGCGGCGATGATACATGACGGTATCACCCGATTTATCGTGGGATTCTCGAAGAAGATCCTTCTTGCAAATTCCATGGGCTATGCAGCTGATACCATATTCGGATACGGAAAGGTCAACACCGCATATGCATGGATCGGAGTCATCTGCTATGCACTCCAGATCTACATGGACTTCTCCTCCTATTCCGACATGGCCATAGGCATGGGAAAGATGCTGGGCTTCCGCTTCCTTGAGAATTTCAATTATCCCTATATCTCAAGGTCCGTCAGGGAATTCTGGAGGCGCTGGCACATAAGCCTTTCCACCTGGTTCCGTGACTATGTATATATCCCTCTGGGAGGCAGCCGCTGCGGAAAATGGAAGACCTACAGAAACCAAATCATCATATTCCTCCTTACCGGCTTCTGGCATGGAGCCAGCTGGAATTTCGTGATCTGGGGGCTGTATTATGGAGTCTTTCTGGTCCTTGAGAGGGCCTTTCTGGGAGACAGGCTTTCAAAGCTTCCTTCCATAGTACAGCACATATATACTCTCCTGATCGTACTGGTTGGCTGGGTATTTTTCCGCTGTGAGACCCTTCCTGCAGCCATGTCCTATCTTTCGTCCATGTTTTCCTTTGATTTCTCGAATTTCAATGTGATGGACATACTTAGGATATTCGACAACGAATTCTATTTCATGTTTGCAGTATCCCTGATCGGAAGCTGTCCGGTGGTACCCAGGCTTAAAGGTCTGATATCAGGCAATCAGATCCTTATGACCCTGTCTGATATGCTGCTTCTTCTGCTGTTCTTCTTCAGCGTGTGCTACATGATGGGAGCCGACTTCAATCCCTTCATCTATTTCAGATTCTGATAAAAAAGTTAGGACAAGACAAAAAACTGCTCCACCCCTGTGCTGAGGCAGTTTTTTATACAAAGAAAAACAGGACGGTTTCTGCCGTCCTGTCTTCATTCTCCGTGTATGGAATTTCCTTCTGTAAAAGAAAGATCATTCGATGGTAATATACTTCTTTTCAGGAGCCTTTCTGGCTTCCTTCTTAGGGATGATGAGAGTAAGTATGCCGTTCTCGTACTTAGCACGTATATCTTCCTCCGTAAGGGCTTCGCCCACATAGAAGCTCCTCTGCATATTGCCTACGACACGCTCACGTCTTATATAATTGCCCTTGCTCTCATTCTCCTTATCAAGGGACTTTACCGCACTGATGGTGAGATTGCCATCATTGAGTTCCAGATGTATGTCCTCCTTATTGAATCCGGGAAGATCCACCATGACCTCATAGGCATCGTCAAGCTCCTTTACATCTGTCTTCATGATCTTCTGAGCCCTCTTTCCATAAAGCTCCTTATCAATATCGGGAAATGAAAAATCCATAAAATCATCAAAAAGATTACTGCCAAAAATGCTGGGTACTAACATAATGCTAACCTCCTCTATAAAACCGGCTCCTGGCCTTGATCCAACAGATCCTCTTTCCAAAAGCCCTTTCTTTTCTCTTTACGCCTATGTTATAGCACCGATTATTAGCACTGTCAAGAGGTGAGTGCTGATAATTTTATGAATTTTCAGTAAAATGACTGCATAACAGAGTCTGAAGACCATTCAGGCCTCCGGCTCCCTGCTTCCCGAGCTCGCCACCTCTGCGATGGATCCCACAGCTCCCGCCAGTGAAGCCAGATCACTGGGAATGATGATCTTTGTGGCTTTTCCGTCTGCCGCCTTGGAAAAGGCCTCCAGGCTCTTTATGCGAAGCACAGCCTCATCAGCTCCCGCTTCCTTAAGCATCCTTATGCCGTCGGCATTTGCTTCCTGCACCAGCCTTATGGCCTCAGCCTGTCCCTGGGCTTCTTCTATGCGTCTCTGCTTCTCCGCCTCTGCATGAAGTATGGCAGTCTGCTTATCCGCCTCCGCATCAAGTATGGCCGCCTCCTTCTTTCCTTCTGCCACAAGGATGGTGGATTTCTTTTCACCCTCAGCACGAAGTATGCTCTCACGGCGTTCACGCTCTGCCTTCATCTGCTTTTCCATGGCATTCTGAATGGCTTCCGGAGGGATTATGTTCTTCAGCTCAACCCTGGTGACCTTTATGCCCCAGGGATCCGTGGCCTTGTCCAATACCTCCCTCATTCTGGAATTGATTATCTCCCTGGATGTAAGAGTCTCGTCAAGATCGAGATCTCCTATGATGTTCCTGAGTGTAGTCGCCGTAAGGTTCTCAATGGCAGCCATGGGATTTACTATGCCGTAGGCATATAGCTTCGGATCCGTGATGAAAAAGAATACCACCGAATCGATCTGCATGGTCACGTTGTCCTTTGTGATGACCGGCTGAGGCGGGAAATCGGCCACCTGTTCCTTAAGATTGACCCGTTTTGCCACCCGGTCCACAAAGGGGATCAGCATATGGACTCCATTGTTCCAGGTCGCAAGATAGGAGCCCAGCCTTTCCACCACATAGGCATTGGCCTGGGGTACGATCTTTACACAGCTTGAAATGATTATTATCAGCAGTATAAGTAAAATGAGAAACGACATATAAGCTTTCCTCCTTTATGCTTCATTATCCGCCTTGGGCTCCACCAAAAGTTTTACCCCCTGTATCCGCCTTACGATCACAGTCTCACCTTCCGGTATGGACCGGCTCTCGTCCACAGGCCTTGCGCTCCATTCCTGTCCATCGACACTTACAAGCCCCTCATCCCTGAGAGCATCGACTGCCTTAAGCACCAGTCCTTCCCGGCCAATGACCCTGTCAGCGTTGGTTGGAGTATTCAGCCTGCCCGTGATCTTCTGCCCCTTTACCTTGAACAGGGTAAGGGTAATGACCGACACGGCAGCAAATACTACTATCTGCAGCATTTCCGGTGCCCCGAAAAAGGCACAGACCATGGCTGCAAATGCTCCTGCAGTAAACCAAATGGAGATCATGGCCAGGGTCATGATCTCCGCTATGGCTGTAGCTATACATACGATAAGCCAGAATGTAGTCATAAATTCTCCGCTTTATACGCCCTTAGTCTGAAAGCACGAAGCTTGCTGCTGCACATACTCCGAGGGGCATCACGCTCTCGTCCACATCGAACTTGCCGTTGTGATGAGCTGCACCGCTTCCCAGCTTATCGTTCTTGATGCCAAGGAAGGCCAGCACTCCGGGATGCTTCTCTATATATCTGCCATAGGTCTCGGATGCAAACCACTTTTCAGCATGGCCAAGGCAGTCCTCACCGCAGGTCTCGGCTACAGCCTTCTGTACCCTCTCGCTTACCTCAGCGTCATTGACTACAGGAAGCAGGGCTATCTTATGGGTATCGAGGAACTCTACTCCGCAGCCAAAGCTGTCGGCCGTATCCTCCATTATCTTCGTTACGAACTTGAAGGCCTTCTCGCCCTCCTCTACATTGAAGTACCTGCCGCTTCCCTCAAGCACTGCCTCCTCAGGGATGACATTGTACTGACTTCCGCCCACGAACTTTGAGAAGCCCATGGTCACGGTCTCACCTGCAGTTATCTTATTGACCATGGCTGAATCTACCATAGCCAGAGCATGGGCTGCAGGAGTGATGGGATTGAGAGCCTGATCCGGCCTTGAGCCGTGACCTGCCTTGCCCTTGAACTTCACGCCGAAGCGGAGCATGCCTGCCATACGGGGACCAGCCTGTATATCCACCTTACCGGCTTCAAGCAGATTATATACATGCATGCCGTAGCACTCATCTATCTGATAGTCCTTGAGAGCCTCCATCATGGTAGCTATTCCGCAGTTGGTCTCCTCGCCTTCCTCGAAGCAGCAGTAAACGGTTCCCTTTACCCTGTCCTTGAAATGGGTAAGGAGCTTCATGGTTCCCAGCTGAACCGTCATATGCACATCATGTCCGCAGGCATGGCAGCGTCCGGGCTCCTTGGAGATACATACCTTTTCATGACCGGAAAGATTGACCTCCTCCTCCTGAACAGGAAGTCCGTCTATATCAGCACGGAGAAGCTTGTTCTTTCCGGGCTGAGCCCCCTCGATAAATGCGATGATGCCTGTTCCGGGAAGGAGCCTGTACTTGAGGCCCATCTTCTCTATCTCCTCAATAAGTATCTTCCTGGTCTCATGCTCTTCTCCTGAAAGCTCAGGATGCTCATGGAACTTCCTTCTCATCTCCACCATATAGTCCTGCAGAGATTCCGCATATCTTGTTATCTCATTGTCCTTCATGATATATACGCCCCTTCTTTTTATAATCTGAACATGCCCTTTCTCTCTGACCCTATATGGCCTTCTGTCAGGCATGAACCTTAATGATAATTATATCACGATACCCCCATTCAGTCATCAATATCATGTAAAACTTCTGTTTCCCCTTCATCCGGCGCTTCCTTAACGGGAGGCACGCCTTCTCCCCTATCAAGGCCCTCCATCGCGAGCAGGAAGAGCTCTCTGAGCCTTTCCTTTCTGTCATGCACATAGAGCCATCCGAACAGGGCTTCCAGTCCCGTAGCCCTGCGGTAATCCGTAATGCTCTGATGCCTTGCAGCAGTCTGGGACTTCTGGTTGCGCCCCCGCCTGAATACCTCCATTTCTTCTTCCGTAAGACTGTCCCTCAGTATGTAGGATATTTTTGACTGGGTTCCGGCATTGACGGTTTCCGTCACTCTCTTATGGAGTTTTTCCACTCTCATGGATCCGTGCTCAGCCATATAGAGCCTTACCATGAGTTCAAATACCGCATCTCCTATATATGCAAGCCCGAGGCCTGAAAGCTCCTCTTTTCTGCTTATTTCAGGAAAGGCCCGGTTTGCTTCCGGGCCTTCATCTGACACATTATCCTTACTAATATACTGATTTATGCTTTCTTCCACTTTACTCCCTCTCTGGTATCCTCAAGGACTATGCCCATGGAAAGCAGCTGATCCCTTATCTCATCTGCCCTTCCGAAGTTCTTGGCCTTTCTTGCTGCCTGACGCTCTTCGATGAGCTTTTCTATATCCTCATCAAGCATCTCCGTCTTTCTGTCGGTCCTTACGCCCAGGACTCCGTCCACAAGCTTATGTATGACAGAAAGGAGCCAGTCCACATACTCCTTTGAGGAGTCTGCATCGGTGCCTGCATTTGCCACTCGTATGATCTCGTAAACAGCTGACTCGGCATTTGCCGTGTTATTGTCATCCTCCATGGCATCCTCAAAGTCCCTGATAAATCCCTTTACGGCTTCCATGCCCTTCTTTTCTTCTTCAGAAAGCTCCTTCTCTTCTGCCTTTGATGACAGTTCCTTAAGCTTATCGGTGCAGTTAAGTATGCGCTCATAGGCAGCCTTAGCCTGATCCATAAGCTCCTTTGAGAAATTGAGCGGAGTGCGGTACTGGGCACTGAGTATGAAAAGTCTCAGCACCATGGGATCGTACTGGGATGTGATATCCCTTACGGTAAAGAAATTGCCCTCAGACTTTGACATCTTCCTGTTGTTGATGTTCAGGAATCCGTTATGCATCCAGTAATGGCAGAAGGGCTTTCCGCTGGCGCCCTCAGACTGTGCGATCTCATTTTCATGATGGGGGAATATCAGATCCTCTCCTCCGGCATGGATATCTATGGTCTCTCCCAGATACTTGCGGCTCATCTCCGAACATTCGATGTGCCATCCGGGACGTCCCTGGCACCAGGGAGAATCCCAGTAGGGCTCCCCTTCCTTCTTGGGCTTCCAGAGCACGAAATCGTTAGGGTCCTTCTTCTGTTCCTCACCGCTGACCTTAAGATCACGAAGGCCTGACATCATCTCATCCATATTCTTATGGCTCAGCTTTCCATAATCCGGATCCGATGCCACGGAAAAATACACCGTACCGTCAGAAGCCACATAGGCATGTCCGTTATCGATCAGCTTCTGGATCATCTCGATCATGCCGTCTATCTCTTTCGTAGCCTGGGGATGTACGGTGGCAGGCTCAATGTTCATATCCTCCATGTCCCTTTTGCATTCCCTGATATAGCGTTCGGATATGACCTCAGGAGCCACCCCCTCTTCCTTTGCAGCATTTATGATCTTGTCATCCACATCCGTAAAATTTGAGACATAGTTGACCTTATATCCCTTATATTCAAGATAACGCCTGAAGGTATCGAAAACGATCATCGGACGTGCGTTGCCGATATGTATGAGGTTGTAGACCGTGGGCCCGCAGACATACATGCGTACCTTTCCTTCCTCTATCGGAACGAAGTCAACCTTCCTGCGCTGCATGGTATCGAAAATCTTCATACTCTCTTTCTTTTCTCCCTTTCAGTGATTTCTTTTACATCCTGGTGTCCTTAATGGATCAGATCCTGTCAAGCAGGCATACCGCATGCACTGCTATACCCAGTCCCTCTCCAGTAAATCCAAGGCCTTCCTCCGTAGTTGCCTTTATGCTTACGTTTCCGATCTCTGTATCAAGGATCCCGGAAAGCCTTTTCCTCATTTCATCTATATATGGCCTCAGCTTTGGCCTTTCACAGAGCACGGTCACATCCAGATTGCAAAGCTCATAGCCCTCATTACGGACCAGCTCTGAAACCTTCTTAAGAAGCTTTAGGCTGTCAGCGCCGAGAAACTCAGGATCCGTATCCGGAAAATGCTTCCCGATGTCACCAAGGGCGCAGGCCCCCAGCATCGCATCCATGACTGCATGTGTCAGGACATCCGCATCCGAATGACCCAAAAGCCCCTTTTCGTATCCTATCTCCACACCGCCGAGTATCAGCTTCCTGCCTTCGGCAAATCTGTGTACATCGTATCCGTGTCCTATCCTCATAAGCTCCGTACCAAATCAATTATACCGCAAAATACAGAAATCCGCCTTATCCGCCTTTCTCAGTGCACCATCTGAAGCTGCCCCGGAATGCATCTTATCGTCAGATCCGTCTGGTGCATGCAGTCTTCTCCATCCGTATGTACCGCAAGAGGCTTTTCAGTATGTATCCTGAGCTCCCTGCATTGATAAAACCTGACTCCGCTCTTCTGTCTGAGGCTCTTGCCTCTGGCACGCAGAAGGGCAAATATGAGCTTCAGCTTGTTTCTTGTGCTTACCACGCATACAGACAGCTCTCCGTCCCTGGGATCTGCCGAAGGGGCAAACCTGAATCCCCCGCCTTCAAAGGGACAGATATGTGCAGATATGAACAGTATGTGGTTAAACTCCACTTTTTTGCTGTCATCAAGTATGATATAGCCTTTTACCGGCTTTGTCGAGATAAATTCCCTGATACCGGTGAAAAGATATCCCAGCTTGCCCCGATTAAGAAGGGAAGGCCTGCCCTGTTCCCTGTCCTCAATTATGGAGTGACAGACCGCAGCATCAAAGCCTATGCCTGCACTTACTGCAAATCTCCTTATGCATCCCCGGTCCTCATCTCCGCAGCTTATGACTCCGTAATCCAGTTTATCGATCCTCCCGTCGCAAAGGGCCCTCCTTACGGATCTTCTGATCCCGGAGGAAAGGCCCAGCCCCTTGGTGAGATCATTTCCAGAGCCTGCAGGAATGAATCCGAAGACCACGTCAGACCTCAGGATCGCTCCGTCAATAACCTCATTGATTGTCCCATCCCCTCCTACCGTCACAAGGTAGAGGGGGCCGCAGAAGGATTCTGTCAGCTCCCTGGATCTTCTTCGGGCATCACCCTTTTCCGCTGTAAGGTATGCCTCATATTCTATGTTTTTTTTATGAAGATACTTTTTTGTATCGTTCCAGACTGCAAGTCCCCTGCCGCAGCCGGCATTGGGATTTACGATAAAATAATACATAAAAAATCCTCTCGATTCTCTCGAGAGGATTGTAGCACAAATATATCGCCCTGTTTATAAAAAGTTTGTAAAAATGAACTTCATCCCGTCAGATTATCCCCTGAGGAAATCAGTCTTCTCCAAGGGATCTCTTCCGTCAGTCCTCGGAGCGCTCAGGCAGCATCCTCCTTCTGCGTTCCCTTAGCTCATCGGCGGTAACAGGCTCATAGACCAGACCGTAGATACAGTAGCTGAGCAGCCCGGCAGCCAGTACATCCGCGCAGCTGTGCTGTTTAAGGAACAGGGTACTCAGGCATATCATGATGCAGATAAAAAGGGAAATGGCCTTCGCTCTCCTGTCATCCCTGAATCTTCTGCTTTTTATTACTGCAGTATGTATTCCTATGGAATTGAACACATGTATGCTCGGAAGCACATTGGTCGGCGTATCCGCTCCCCATATGAAACCGCAGAGGGCCGTAAATATGTTTTTATCCGTATTTATGTCCGGCCTCAGGTCTGTCCCGTTCGGATATACGGTGCATATGAACAGGCTTATGAACATACCCAGGAAAAGATATCTGCTCATGCGCACAAATGTGTCCATGTCAGTAAACCAGAAATATGTCCATACCGCTCCCACATAAACAAACCAGAACAGGTAGGGAATGATAAAAAACTCGCAAAACGGTATATAATCATCCAGACCCACATGTATCAGGTGATAATTGTTGGTTACGGTACGCTCAAGAACAAAGAACCACAAAAGGTATATCACTGAACATACCGCCACAGCCATAAGGCTGAACCGTCTTTTTCTTTTATATTCTTCAAGATCCTTCAAAAGCGATCACTCCAATCTGATTGCATCCCTGCATATGCCTGTCTCCATCATGGGCGTACTATAGCATCAGAACGGAAAGCCTTCAAGTATATGCAGGCTTTCTTCACGAATATTTAAGGTTTAGCCACCTTTTTTTCTGTTTCTGCCCCTCTTTTATGTCCATGAGCGGTAAATAATCATAAACCAAATTTGTGTCCGAATTCTGAAATAAAAAAGAAGCGCTTCTGCGCTTCTTCATAAGTAGCGGAAGGGAGATTCGAACTCTCGACACTACGGGTATGAACCGTATGCTCTAGCCAACTGAGCTATTCCGCCATATATGTAAAGTGCCAAAGGCACGATACCTCTATATGTAAACATGCTTTCGCATGATACATCCGAAAATTATGGGGCCTATAGGGCTCGAACCTATGACCCTCTGCTTGTAAGGCAGATGCTCTCCCAGCTGAGCTAAGACCCCTTGGCGTCACATTCACGACGCCTAAACAGTATATTTAAAAACCGTTAAAATGTCAAGGATTATTTTAATTAAATCCATAAAATCTCTGAGTTACCTTATAGCAGAATTCTGCAAGCCTGTTTCCAAGCCCGGTATGAAGATTGACTCCCATCCCGAACAGGCTGTATCTCAGCTTCCGATAAAGCTTCCTGTCCGTGTCCTTAAGATAGCTCCAGAGTTCATTTTTCTTTTCCATATTCTCCCTGCTCCTGGAACGGATGGCAAGGATGGAGGATATGGTCATCATGATCTGAAGATAGCTCTGCATATAGCTGCGGAGCTTTTTGGGGCTGATGACAGAAAGGTCATAATAGCCGAGCATAAGCTTGGTCACCCTTATCTGCTGGTCTATGCGCCCGATCATCACATCCTCATGTACGGACTGATCCTCTCTGCCGATAAAATACCTGTAAAGATTCACGTCCATGTAGTAAAGCCTCTCTGCATGGGGAAGGGGATAATATACGTAAATATTGTCCACGTAAAATGTATGGTCGGGAAGCCTCAGGCCGCAGCCTTTCAGCAGATCGGTACGGTAGATGACCGAATGCATGAGTATATACTGGCCGAGCATGAAATGTCCCACGTCCTTCCAGGAAAATACCCTGTCCTTAGGGAAGGCTGTCCGGTATGACATGACCTTCTTATGTTTCTGCCCCACCTTATCATATACAAAATTGCATATGAAAAGATCCAGCTGTTTCTCTTTTTCGGTAAATTCTTCCAGACGGTCCAGCACTGACAGAAATACCTTCCTGTCAAGCCAGTCATCGGAATCAACCACCTTGAAATATATGCCTCCCGCATTTTTGAGTCCCGTATTTACGGCTTCGCCATGGCCTCCGTTCTCCTGATGTATGGCCCTGCAAATACCGGGATATCTCTCCTCATACTCTCTGGCGATGGCAAGGGTATCATCCTTCTGGGATCCGTCGTCGATTATAAGTATCTCCACCCGATCTCCGCCAACAAGTATTGAGTCTATGCATTTTCTCATATATGCAGCTGAATTGTAGCAGGGTATGGCTACCGAAAGCAGCTTCATGATTCACCTCCAAGATCCGGGCCTGCAATGTGGCTGTAGACCACGTAATCCTTCTTTTCGATCTTCTTTACAAGTACTGCTGCTGCAAGGATCATAATGATCCCGGAAACAGCCATAAAGATCAGGGAACCGGCCTCTGTCCCCGTAACTTCACCTGAAAATGCCGATACGGCAGGTATCATAAGTACCAGATTGAAAAGATTTGCCGACATGTGTGCAAGTATGGATGCGCTCAGCCTGTGATACCGTTCATAAATAAGGGAGAACAAGATCCCCATCATAAATCCGAAGATGAACTGGGTCATATTCAGGTGAATGACCCCGAAAGCAGCTGAGGAAAGCACCGCCGAAGACAGGAAGCCATGATTATCCCTCATGCGCTGGAAAATGATGCCCCGGAATACCAGCTCCTCTATGAAGGGAGCAGCAATAACCGTACTGAAGACAAGGACGATCAGATTTATATTTTCCGTCGTACTGTGTCCGCCGGTGATATCCACCGCACTTCCCGGTCCTCCAACTCCTCCTACGTCACTTATCAGAGACACCTTCTGATAGGTCATGTGCATAAACTCCATGATCTGTCCCGTAAGCAGATTGAAGCAGATGCAGGCAAGAACTGAAAGCAGGATAATGAGAGCCGGCTTCTGCAGGGAACTGAAGCTTTTCCCTATGGAGCCTCTCCCCTTCCAGAGCTTGGCTTCATCCATATTGAAAACATATTGTCCCGTCCTTGCCTTATCAAGCTCTACCCTTATCTCCCAGTCCTCACGATAAAAGTCCTTGAGAAAATGAGGGATCTTTATGATTCCTGATATGGCAGGGATGAGCATCTCCTCATTCCTGTACAGAAAGGCGTCCACGGATAAGAGCAGGCTGTTTCCTAGGGAGGACGCAGCCAGGGAAAACAGGAAAAATGCCAAAGAAAGCAGGAGCTCCACGATGATGACCCCGATCACATAGAAAATGAAAGGGGAAAGCACATACATGGCTCCCCTGGTCTTTATTGGCTTATATTCAGGCAGCGTGTCCTTATGTTCTTTTTTCATAAAGGGCAGGTCCTAATCTGTCATGTGTATTTTTCAGGCATTTCCTGAAAGGGCTGCCTCCAGGGCCTTGGTATACTGGTCCGCACAGGATGTGCCCTTGTTCTTGCACTGATTGCCCTTAAGTATGCTTATGGCCTTTTCAGCTTCCATGCCTTCCGTAAGCTTGGATATGGCCTTAAGATTTCCGTCGCAGCCGAGAGTGAACTTGGTGTTATGGATCCTGTTCTGATCGTCCAGATCGAACTCTATGAGAGTGGAACATACTCCGCTGGGCTTGAACTGATGATGGGTCATGATTACCTCCTTGTAAACCTTTATATTGATGTGATCGGCTGCACGTTTTCATTTTTCCTATGCAGCCCTTATCTTAAGGTATTTTACAACATATCCAGTATTTACTCAAGTAAAGCCGTGCTTCCTTACCGTTTCTGATTATTTGTCTTGGCGGCCCAATTATCCGTTGACTCACACGTCTATTTTTAGTAAACTACACATAGTTTTCAAAACCGCATTATTTTGTTTTTAAAATCGTATTTATGGAGAATAAAGAGATGAGTTACAGGATCATCGGAGACAGCTGCATGGATCTTACCCCTTCCATGGAATGTGATAAGGAGACCTTTTCCACGGTCCCACTTACCCTGGAGGTGGACGATCTCCACATAAAGGATGACGAGACCTTTGATCAGGCATCGTTTCTTGAGCTTATTGCAAAAAGCAAAAAGGGGCCCTGTACGGCCTGTCCTTCACCCAACGATTTCCTCAGAGCCTACGAGTGTGATGCTGATGACGTCTATGTGGTGACCATTACTGGCAAGCTTTCCGGGACCTATAATGCTGCATGCATCGCAAGAGACATGTACTACGAGCAGCACGGGCATGACAAGAACATCGCAGTCATCAATTCCCTGTCCGGCTGTGCCGGCGAGACCCGTATGGGACTATATCTCAAGGACCTCTGCGATAAAAAGCTTCCCTTTAAGGAGATAGCGGAGCTTGCCGAGCAAAAGGCAGCTGATCTGAAGACCTTCTTTGTCCTTCAGAACATGGAGACCCTGAGAAAGACCGGCCGTCTTTCAGGTACTGCCGCACGCTTTGCCACACTTCTCAACATAAAGCCCATACTATTTGCTGACAAGGGTGAGATCAAGAAGTTCGATACTGCAAGGAGCATTGAAAAGGCTCTAAAAAAAATGTGTGATATCTGTGTGGATCAGGCAAAGGCAGTAGCCAAGGGCCCGATGAGGGCTGCCATAGTCCACTGCAACTGTCCCGAAAGAGCAGAGTCCGTAAAGTCCTATCTTTCAGGCATCGCAGATTTCACCTCCATAGATATTGCCGCCGCAAGAGGCGTATCCACCATATATGCAAGCGACGGAGGCATAGTAGTAGCCATATAAATAACTTTGAATCTACCCAGATATAGATACCCCTGCAGGCACAATGCCCGCAGGGGTATTTCACGCATCATGATATAGCTGCATTTCTTATCAGAAAAAGGCTCAGCCCTCAGTAAGCCTGTTTATGCACGCAGCTCCTACGGGCCTTATCTTCATGACATGGGCGCTTCCCTCTCCAAGGGCCCTGTCCATGTACTCTGCATATTCCTCTGCCTTATCCTCGGGAACAAAGGCCTGGAT
>DVNQ01000036.1 GCA_018714245.1 Candidatus Avilachnospira avicola | reverse complement strand
GCCTCGTCTTCATTTTCATATCTGATGGCAGCAAGCTCGTCTCCAAGCTCCTCGGGACTGGGTCCCCTGTCTGCCGGTTTTTCCTCTTCATTTATGAGCTCCTGCTGAGCCCTGGTAAGATCCCCGTACTTTGCCTTCAGCTTCATGGCCTTTTCGCTGTACTTTCCGGCTCCGAAAAGGAGGGCTATGCGGTCGCAGGCTGCGACACACTCCCTTCCGTAGCCTGCCTCATCATAGACACGGGCAAGCTCGTATAGCCATCTTTCATCCGGCTCCGCCGCAGTGTATGCGGAAAGCTCCGAGATCAGCCTGTCATATGAAGCTCCTGACTTGCTGAGTATCTCATAGGCAAGCACATGGGCTCCTGCATCCTCAGGAGCGACATCCACGAATTCATTGTAATAATCCTTGGCCTCCTCCAGGTCACCGGACTTTACCGAGAGCTCACAGAGCTTGTAGAGCAGCCTCTTTCCCACTGGCGCCCTCTCAAAGGCCAGAAGGAGTTTGTCCTTGGCCTCATCATACTCTCCGTTCTCCTCATAGACAGATGAAGCAAGGGTAAGGAGGTTTATGTTGCGTACCCGGGACCAGTCTATGCTGTCCGCGATCTTCATGGCGATACGGAAATCACCTTCGTCCACCCTCTTTTTTATCTGATCTACCTTTATGTTGAATTCGTACTTGTCCATTACATCTCCGTCCTTCCAAGGAGCGCCCTCTCCAGCGTTACCTCGTCCGTATTTTCTATGTCTCCGCCCACCGGGACTCCGGAGGCTATCCTTGTGACCTTTATGTCAAGACCCAGGGTGCGTATCAGCTTCAGAATATACATGGCCGTGGTCTCCCCCTCAACGGAGGCATTTGTGGCTATGATGACCTCATCGCAGTTTTTTTCTCCGTCTGAGCCCTGGAGCCTCTGCATGAGCTCCCGAAGCTTTATGTCATTGGGACCTATGCCCAGCATCGGGGAAATGGCGCCGTGCAGCACATGATAAACGCCCTCATATCTGCCGGTCCGTTCGTATGCAGCCAGGTCCCTTGGATTCTCCACCACCATGATCTGGCGATGGTTCCTCTTTTCGCTTCTGCATATGGGACAGAGCTCACCGTCGGTCAGCGTACAGCATTCCCGGCAGTAATTTACGTGCTCCCTGGCTTCGGTCATTGAATCGGCAAGACTCTGCACCCGTTCCTTGGGCATGTTTACGATATGGAAGGCAAGCCGCTGGGCAGTCTTTGATCCTATCCCCGGCAGCCCCTGAAGCTCTTCTATAAGCCTGTTTATATGGCTTCCGTAAAGATCCATCAGGCTCCTAAGCCTCCGAATCCGCCAAGACCGCCAAGGCCTCCGGCCAGCTTGCCCATGATCTCGCTGTTGGCCGCATCCGCCAGCTTAAGGGCTTCATTTACAGCCGCCATCACAAGATCCTCAAGGGTCTCCACATCATCGGGATCGCAGGCATCGGGATCTATGGATACTCCGGTCACCGTCTTTTTGCCGCTGACCGTCACCTTTACGGCTCCGCCGCCGGCCTGGGCAGTGAACTCCTTCTCCTCCAGCTCCTTCTGCTGCTCTTCCATCTGGCGCTGCATGCGCTGCGCCTGCTTCATAAGGTTATTCATGTTTCCGGGGACCATGCCGCCCGGGAATCCGCCTCTCTTTGCCATATATGATGCTCCTCAAAAAACGCTATAATGCGCTATTTTAAACTAATGGATCAGTCTTTGTCCATAAAATATCTATTAATAATTCAGTCCTCGATATCCACCGGGAAATGTATCCTTGCAAGCTCCTCGTCGGTTATCCTGTCAGCCTCCGCCTCGATCTCTCCCTTTCTGGCCACTCGCCCTCCGAAGCGGCAGCTTATCCCAAGCTGCTCTGTGCAGAGCTCTGAAAGCTTTGTAAGCCCGTTTTCCTCCCTGTTCGTGGAGGCTATCTTGAAGCTGATCGCCGTCCTGAACACCACCACTGGCCTGCCGTCTTCCTTCTTTACGATGGCATTTTCATAGACATGCCTGTTGGAGGCGGAAAGCTGAGGCACCAAAGCGCTCCAGTTCTTTCTGATGGTATCCACGATGTCTCCGCCTTCGGAAACAGAAACGGGGATCGGCGCGGGTTCAGGCTTTCCTGATACGGCATCTGCCTTCCCTGAAGGCTCTGTCTTGCTTTCCGGCCTTTGCTCTGTCCTGGGCTCGGGCCCGGTTTTCCTCGCCCCGGCCTCTGTCTTTACGGGTTCAGGCACTGCCTTTCCAGGCGAAGATTCAGCTTTTTTATGCCCTGCCTTTGCAGGCTCATCCCAGGGAACCTGATCTCCTTCCGTACAGAGCATGATCAGCTCCACCTCAAGAAGGGTCCTCTTCTGAGGCGCAAAGCGCAGTCTGTTGGAAAGCTCGGCCATCCGGGACATGATGTGTATGAGCCGCTTCTTATCCGCAAGGCCAGCATCCTGTCTGAATCTCCGGAGGTTCTCCTCGGAGGCATCCAGTATATCGGAAGCATCCCCTGCGCTCATGCTAAGAAGCACGTTCCTCAGGTACCATATGAGATCATTGACGAATGGGGCTATCTCGCGCCCTCCTGCCACCGTATCAGCGACCGTCCTGAGCGCCGTTTCTATGTCTCCGCTGCAGATCGCCCGGTAAAGCTCTGAAAATACGGTAATGTCCGCAGCTCCCAGCACCTCCAGGGTATCCTTGTAGCTCAGTTCCCTGTCTCCAAGGAAGGAAAAGCACCGGTCAAGGAGACTCAGGGCATCCCTCATGGAGCCGTCAGCGCATTTTGCGATATAGCTTATGGCCCGGTCCTCCGCCTTCTTTCCTTCTGCGGCACAGAGCTCTGAAAGCCTTGCTGCGATGACGGAGCTTGGTATCCTCTTGAAATCGTATCTCTGGCATCTGCTCAGTATGGTGGCCGGGACCTTCTGGGGATCCGTGGTGGCCAGTATGAAGATCACATAGGCCGGCGGTTCCTCCAGAGTCTTTAAAAGGGCATTGAAAGCCGAGGTGCTGAGCATGTGCACCTCGTCTATGATATAGACCTTGAACCTTCCCTCAACGGGAGGATACTCTACCTCTTCCTTTATCCTGCGGATATCCTCCACGCTGTTGTTTGATGCCGCATCTATCTCAAACACGTTCATGGAGCTTTCGGAGAGGATGGATCTGCATACGGCGCATTCATTGCAGGGGCTTCCCCCGCGTTCTGCCGCATGCTCACAGTTGACCGCCCTTGCAAATATCTTGGCAAGGGTGGTCTTTCCGGTGCCTCTCGTCCCGCAGAAAAGATAGGCATGCCCTATCCGGTCTGCCGCTATCTGATTTTTAAGAGTCGTAACTATGGCATCCTGTCCGCATACATCCTCGAATACGGCAGGACGCCACTTACGATATAATGCCTGATACGCCACGTTTCATCAGTCTCCGAAGCAGATGCCCACAGCCTTTGCCTGCTTGATGATATCGGACTTGGGATCCACTGTCTTAAGCTTTCCTGCGATATCTGCAAGGGGCACTGCGGTGATCTTCTGCTTTGTCCTTGCCATCATGACACCGAACTCGCCTCTCTTTATACACATGGCAGCTTCGGCTCCGAGCCTTGTTGAAAGGACTCTGTCATAGGCATTGGGCACGCCGCCCCTCTGTGTATGTCCGGGAACGGTCACCCGCACCTCTGTGCCGAGGGCTTCTCCTATCTGGTCTGCCAGCTCGTAGGAGATGGAGGGATATACCTTGCCCTTTTCCTTCTTTTTCTTGAGTTCCTTCTTGCCGAGCTTTGCATCCTCCTTGGTGATGGCTCCCTCTGCCACAGCCAGTATGGAAAATGCCTTTCCGCTCTTGTTCCTCTCCCTGATCGCCTCAATGACCTTCTTCGTGTCATAGGGGATCTCGGGGATCAGGATGACATCCGCTCCGCCTGCTATGCCGGCGTTCAATGTCAGGAAGCCTACCTTATGTCCCATGATCTCGACTATGAATACCCTGCCATGGGATGCGGCAGTCGTATGTATGTTGTCGATGGCAGCCGTAGCTATGTCAACTGCTGACTGGAATCCGAAGGTAACATCGGTTCCCCAGAGGTCGTTGTCGATGGTCTTCGGAAGGCCGATGACATTGAGTCCCTCCTGGGAAAGACGGTTTGCAGTCTTAAGGGATCCGTTGCCTCCGAGCACGCAGAGGCAGTTCAGGCGAAGCTTCTTATATGTGTTCTTCATGGCCTCCACTTTGTTGAGGCCGTTCTCATCGGGCTCATCGATATACTTGAAGGGAGTGCGGCTGGTTCCGAGAAGGGTGCCTCCTCTGGTAAGTATGCCTGAGAAGTCTGACTTCTGCATCTTGCGGTAGTCTCCATAGATCAGTCCCCTGAAGCCGTCCTCAAAACCGATGATCTCCACCTCGGTATCATACATGGTGTAAAGAGCCTTCGCTATGCCGCGCATGGTAGCATTGAGCGCCTGGCAGTCTCCGCCGCTGGTCAAAAAACCTACTCTCATCATCTCTTTTTTCCCCTTTCGCCTTAAAGGCACTTTGAAAGAGCAGCCTCATCGGCCACTATGGTAACGTCCCTGTGAAAACGCAGTATGCTTGCAGGAACGCCGGGACAGACAGGGCCTCTCATCACCTTCTCAAGTATGCCGGCCTTTGCTTCCCCATTCACCACCATAAGTATCTTTTTTGCCCTCATGATCGTGCCTATGCCCATGGTATAGGCCTTCCCGGGCACCTCCTCCGCTGAGCTGAAGAACCTCTTGTTGGCCTCTATGGTAGACTGGTCCAGCTCCACGCAGCAAGTTACGTCTGAAAATGCTTCCGAAGGCTCATTGAAGCCTATATGGCCGTCAAGCCCAAGTCCCAGAAGCTGCAGATCCCTCTCCCCGATCTTTGAAAGCAGAGCTTCATAGCGCCTGCATTCGGCATCCGCATCCTCTGACATGCCATCCGGGACGAAGGTCCTTGCCTTGTCTATATTTACATGATCGAACAGATAATGGTCCATGAAATACCGATAGCTCTGCTCGTTGTCCGGAGAGAGCCCGACGTATTCATCAAGATTCGCCGTAGTGACCCCGGACATGTCAAGTTCACCCCTTTGATACATATCGATCAGCGCCTTATAGAGCCCTATGGGCGAAGATCCGGTAGCAAGCCCAAGGACCGCATCCGGCTTTTTCCTTATCAGATCAGCCACTATCCCGGCTGCCTTAAGGGACATGTCCTCATAATCCCTGGCCCTGATTATATCCATCCCGATCATCCCCCTCTCCCCATAAAAATGTCAAACGGATATATAGTTAAGTTTATCATTGCGGGGCGGCTAATTCAAGCATATTCAGGTTCAGTCTATGCCTCGGAGCTCCACCCTGCCCACATATGGCCTTACAAGCTCCGCATAGGACAGGAGCTCCTCCTTTTTTGGCGGTCTGAACCCTGCCGAAAGGTCCAGCACCATATCGCTCTCCTTGTAGCACTGGAGATAATAATTCCTGCAGCCCTTTATAAAGGGGCCTATCTCCTCAAAATCCTTCCTCTCGTGGAGCCCGTCTGCCACCGTGGTCCTGAATTCGTAATTTATGTCTCCTCCGATAAGGAGCGCCATGCTCTGCCTGATCCGGTCAAGCATGGCTTCTGAAGCCGTACCTGAAGCCTTTTTATATCCGGATGGCCCGCTCTTTATGTCCATGGATACGAAGTCAAGAAGTCCCCGCTTAAGCATGAGCTCAAGCATTTCCGGATTGGTACCGTTGGTATCCAGCTTTATGTCAAGCCCGAAGGCCTCCTTTATGCGGGCGGCAAAATCCGGAAGGTCCGGCTGCAGGGTAGGCTCTCCCCCGGATATGACTACTCCCTCGAGCAGGGCCTTTCTTTTCCGTAAAAACGCAAAGATCTCCTCTTCGGAATATTCCGAAGGAAGATCCATGGACAAAAGCTCTGAATTATGACAGTAGGGGCAGCGGAAATTACAGCCCCCTGTAAATATGGTGCATGCCACGTGTCCCGGATAATCCAGGAGCGTGGTCTTCATGAAACCGCATATCTTCATAATATCTCTCCTGATGCCGAAAGCAGCTTCGGCATCCCGTATTTTTAGTCCGTCTCAGCCTGCTCTCTTCTCAAGGAGCAGATCCGAAAGCCCGGAAAACTGGGAAAGGCTGAGTCTCTCTCCCCTGATCCTCTGGTCAAGCCCAAGCTCTGAAAGAGCCTCTGAGATAAGGTCTTTCGTGACCCCAAGGCTCCTGTCATTTGAAAGGGCGTTCTGAAGGGTCTTCCTTCGCTGGGAAAATGCAGCCCTTATGACGGAAAACATATATGCCGGATCCTTCGGAGCCACCGGCGGCTTTTCATGCCTTTTAAGCCTTATGACTGCGGAGCTTACCTCCGGCCTCGGCATGAAGCAGTTGGGAGGCACATTGGCTATGATCTCAGCCTCCGCATTATATGCCACGGAAAGGGTCAGGGCACCGTAGTCCTTTCCTCCCGGGGCCGCCTGCATCCGGTCGGCCACCTCCTTCTGCACCATGACCGTTATGGACTCGATATCGGCCCCGCTCTCAAAGAGCCGCATGATGATGGGTGTGGTTATGTAATAGGGAAGGTTTGCCACCACCTTGAAGCTTCCGGAAAATACGGAAGAAAGCTCCAGATCCATGACATCCGCATTTATGATCTCCACATTGTCATAGTCCGACAGGGTCTCCTTAAGGATGGGTATCAGGTCCCGGTCTATCTCCACGGCCCTGACCTCTCCCGCCGCCTCGCAAAGGGCCTGGGTCAGAGTACCTATGCCCGGGCCTATCTCCAGCACCCTGTCCTCCTTTGTGATCCCGGCTCCTGCGACTATCCGCTGAAGCACCCGGTCATCCACGAGGAAATTCTGGCCGAACTTCTTCTTGAAGGCAAATTCATTTTTCTTTATGACCTCTGCGGTATTTTTAGGATCCGAAAGCTTCTTTGCCATGGAAAACTCCCTCAGTACTGCCTGAAAATATCCAATAAAAAATCACGCACCCTGCTTCGAACGGTATAAGACATGCGTATCTTCCCTTCAGGATCTCGGCTAAGGCACTCCCGCGGCACATAAGAGGTTTTGCTTAGTGCTGCTGCATTCCTGCCCTGACACGGTTCACAAATTCCTATTGCGCGGGACCCCGGCTTCAACGACCCTGAGAGAAAACTGCCATGCGATATACTGCCCTCGGCAGGGTATCACCTCTGCTAAAGCGGATCTCAGATACAGGGCACCGCTATCTCCCCGGCTGCGTGAGATTTAATTGTAAGATAGAAGCATGAAAATGTCAATGCCGCCAGGATCTGGCCCGGCGGCATTGATGTTAGGGGGAATAAAATTATAGGTTACTGTCTGATTAAAATATATGGGCCTCAGCCCGCGCCATTATAGCGCCCTCGGGCTTTCGGGCCTGTTGACAGGCCAGTCCGGCTTCTCTCCGGAAAGCACCCTGTGGATCTGGCTTGCAGCCTGAGTAGCCATGAGTGCCATGCACTCCTCGGTATTGGAAGCCATATGAGGGGTCAGGATGACATTTTCCATGGAAAGAAGGGGATCATCCGGGGCCGGAGGCTCCTGCTCCAGCACGTCCAGGAATGCTCCTGCGATCTCGCCCTTTCTGAGCGCTGCCGTAAGGGCCTTCTGGTCCACCACCTCGCCTCTTGCACAGTTTAAAAGCTGGGCCTCAGGTTTCATCATGAGGAATTCCTTTTCACCTATGCTGCCTCTGTTGGTAGCGGTAAGTGGCATGTGCAGAGTCACGAAATCCGCCTCTGAAAATGCTCTCTCCCAATCCACGATCTCAACATAGTCGGGAGTATCCTCTGTCCTTCCCTTGGGATCATAGGCAAGGATCTTCATGCCAAGTCCATAATGGGCCTTCTTTGCCACTTCCCGGCCTATCCTTCCGAATCCGACCACTGAGAGGGTCTTTCCGATAAGGTCCGTGCCCTTATGGGTATTTTTATACCAGTAGTCTCCTGCATGCAGTTTACTGCTCATCAGCACGGAACGCTTTGCAAGGGCGATCAGGGCTCCGAGGGTAAATTCAGCCACCGTATTTGTGGTGGAATCCGGTGCATTGGTCACCCATATGCCAAGCTCCTCTGCAGCCTTGAGATCCACGTTATTGTAGCCGGCTCCATGCCTTGCCACGATCCTGAGCTTTGTCCCTGCTTCAAGGACCGCTCTTGAGACCACGGCAGTCCGGAGCAGTATGGCATCACAGTCCTTTACATCCCTTATCAGGTCCTCCTCCGTGGTGCCGCTTCCGTCTATGACCTCATAGCCACGCTCCTTAAGGTAGTCCACACCTTCCCTTGCGACGGCCTGAGGTATCAACACACGATATGCCATATCTTCAGTCTTCCTTTCAACTATATAATACCAGGATTTCGGGGCCGCAGATCACGGTCCCGAAATCTTTTTCCACTCCGGTCATCAGCGATCAGGGCCTTCATTTTAAGCAAAGAATCCCATAACGATCTTGATGGCTCCGTATATTGCCAGGCAGACAGCTCCGATAAGGACAACATTCTCAAGAGGGTTGTTCCTGAACTGCTTGGGCAGGTTCTTCTTGTTGAGGGACATGGCCACAAGTCCAACGGAGATGGCGGGAAGTGCGACCGTATTGAAAATGTTATTGATCAGGGTCAGCACTACGAAATCCGGCATTCCGGGAAGAGCCCAGATAAGGGGTGTGAAAAGATAGAACAGGGAGAGATACTTGTAAAGGGGATCATCTTCTGCCTTCTTTCCGTACTTCTCTTCTCTTTCGGGCTTAAGTATATGAATGTTGTCGATAACTATTGAGCTGTAACCGTTTGCAACGCCAAGGATGGTGCTGTAAAGGGTTCCGAATACTCCGAGATAGAATATAACGCTTCCTATGTTGCCGAAGTTCATTGAAAGAGCCTGGGCTATGTCTGAAAGTTCCTCAACCTCTATGCCTGCGGGACGGAGGATCTCTGCGCCTACTACCCAGATACTGAGGTTAAGCACGATCAGCATGAATGTACTGAACAGGAGCTCATTTCTCTGGATCTTTTTGTAAGAAGGATCTGTCCATCCCTTTTCCTTCATGGAATGGGGATAAAGGAAGTTGGTAAGGGAACCTGCAACTGCACCTATCAGTGACATGATAAGTGTAAGGGCTCCGAACATGCCTGTTCCTTCGGGTATTGAAAATCCTATGGTACCCTTGACCATTGCTCCCGCATCCGGGCCTGAAGCTATGGCAAGTCCGATGAAGCATACGGTCATGATGGCAAGAAGGACCTTCATGACATTTTCCAGCTTCTGATAAACATTTCCCCTGGTGATGAAAAGGCAGCTTACTACCGCTATGACTGACCAGAGGAAGGGGCTTCCTACGCCGAACATGTTCGCAAGGGCCGTTCCTACACCGGTTATCATGGTAGCATTTGTGGTATGTCCAAGGAAGATACCGAATGCTGCAAAGAAGATGGGGAAGAATTTGGTTACTTCTGCATAGCCCTGGAACAGGGTGATGCGTCTCGTGTTGCAGAGCTCAAACCTTGCCATGATATTTACTACCAGGAATCTGACAAGGATGGCAAGTGCCAGCGCCCACATGAGGGCGTAGCCATAATGGGATCCTGCGACTGAGGAATCCACCAGGTCTCCTGCTCCCATGGCTGTAAGCACGTATACTATGCCGGGCCCCAGCGCCATGATAGCCTGTTTTCCTGAAAGCTTCTTAAAGACAACTTTCTCTTCTTTCTGCTCGTTCATACCTGAACCTCCTAAGATTTGTTGATGATATGTCTTCCTATCCCGGCCATGGCGCCCCTTACGCCCTCCGGGGAAAGTTCGTTATTTTTATATCTATAATTATTGTTGTTATTTCTGTTATAACATATGTTGCTAAAATAACAACTGACCTGATAAACAAGTCAGTTTTCTTTTAAGATAAGCTGCAGGGAATCATTGACATGCTCTCTCATGGCCTGCTCCGCCCGATCCTGATCTCCGGAGGATATCTCATCAACAAGATATCTGTGCCAGTAGCGGGGGTAGTCCTTTTTCGGAGCATTTGCCCTTATGGCCCGGCAGAGCACATAAAAAAGATTGATCTTCCTCAGCGTATCCATAAGCCTGGGGTTCCCGGTAAACTCGGTCAGCCTCTGATGAAAGCTCAGATGATAGTCACGGCTGTCCATCATGGTCTCCGCATTGTAGGGGACCGTGTCCAGCTTGGTAGCTATGGTCCAGAGCTCTTCCTTCTGCTCCTCTGTCATGGCTTCCGCCATGATCCTTGCGGACTGGCACTCTATGGCCTCACGCAGCTGAAAGGATTCCAGTATCTTCTTTTTGGTCGGTACGGTGACAAAGGAGCCCCACTTGGGCCTTGATTCCACCAGGCTGTCTTCCTCAAGACGCTTAAGTGCCTCTATGACCGGTATGACGCTGACTCCCGTCACGCTGGCCATGTTCCGCCTTGAAAGCTTCATGCCGGGCTGAAATTCCCCATCCAATATCTTCTGGGATATAATCTGATAAGCCCTGTCTGCAGCCGTCAGGTATAATTCCTCATCCATCTTCTGTATCAAGCTCCTCGTTGTTTTTCTTGTCTTTTATTTTGTCACGTACACGCTCCTTTGTCTACTGTTATATTTTTGACTATCGTTATAATATAACTGTTATAACACTTTTTCAACCCCATTCCTTCTGCAATGCGGATCTTCTCCGTTTTCAACAAATCTGCCTTCCTGATTTTGTAGGATATGCACTAAGATCCGGCTCCTCTCTGGCTTTCTTTGCAGGCTTCAGGCCTCCAATAAAAAGGCTCACCCGGCTGACCGATACCGATCTTCCCGGATGAGTTATTGAAAAATATATTTAAGGGAGCGAATTATGAAAAAATCTCTATATCTGTTAACTTATGTCTTGTCACAAAGGAACGCCATGCCTGCTTCGGCTTACTGCTGCCTGTCCACTGCCACCGGCATGCCCTTCGTGTTTCCGTCTTTATGGACTCCGGTGATGGAAAATACCACCCATTCAGCCACGTTGGTGGCATGGTCTCCTATTCTCTCAAAATATTTTGCGATCATGAGAAGGTCAAGAAGGGCCTCTCCCCTGTCGGGATTTTCAGCGATGAGCTTGATGATCTCCCCCTTCACCTTCATGAAAAGCTCATCCACATAGTCATCGCTCTTTATGACTCCCTCTGCCAGCACTACGTTGGAGCTTACAAAGGATTCCACAGCCTTTGTTACCATCTTCATGGTAGCGGAAGCCATCTCCTGGATATCCAGGGAGGATCTGAAGTTCTTTGTGTGCTCGGAATTGAGGAAGCTTACGATGTCTGATATATCCGAGCACTGGTCCCCTATCCTTTCCATGTCGGATATCATCTTGAGCGCCGCCGATATGACCCTCAGATCCGAAGCTACCGGCTGCTGCTGAAGAAGGAGCTTGAGACAGAGATTTTCGATGTCCTTTTCCATCTGGTCGATATCCGTCTCTGTCTGATGGACCTTTTCAATGATGCGGGCACTGATCTCCGCTTCGGATTCGGTCTGTACATCGTCTTTCTTGCTCTGAAGCGCCAGGGCGGTCTGGCTGATGGCATCCTCACACATGGATCCCATATTTACAAGCATCTCGTTGAGCATGCTCAGCTGCCTGTCAAAATTCTTTCTCATAATATGATACCCCTCCGATCAACCGAATCTTCCGGTGATATAGTCCTCAGTCCTCTTGTCATTAGGCATGGAGAATATCT
>DVNQ01000035.1 GCA_018714245.1 Candidatus Avilachnospira avicola | reverse complement strand
GTACTGGGTAATGCCCATGATAAGGGATGAGGCTATCCAGTAGATACCTACACCTGAGGAGATGCTGAAACAGAACCATACGGAGATGAGGGGCATCATGATGTTCATGCTCTTCATCATCTGTGCAGAGTTAGGATCTCCGGTGCCTGAGGTGGCCTTCATGGTTATCTTTGATGCAAGGAACTGTGAAAGGCCTGCAAGGAGAGGTATGATCCAACACCTGATATCTCCGAATCCGTAGGAGGAAGGAGATGCTGCAAGGTTTATCCCAAGGAAGCTGTTCATGTCAATGATAGTGTTCATGTTGGGCACTATATTTGAATTGATGACAGCATCGCTTATGCCGTTCTGTCCGAGATAGTCAATAAATGTATCCCACTGGGCAGGGCTGAGATAGTAGAGGAAATCCACGATGTGATTTGTGGTGGTGATATTTTCCCCTATACGGGCAGATGTAAGCAGCTTTGTAAGTGTTTCAGATGAATGAGCAAAGTTATTGACCATCTCAATAGCTGATCCGCCGCCAATGGCAGTCACTATCTGATCAAAATATACCTTTACCGCTGAAACGTATGCGGGTATGTTCAGTATTACTCTGTAGAGAGCAAAGATGATTGGAAGCTGGATGACGAGCTGCAGACATCCTCCGGTCATGCTGGTACCGTATCTTTCATATACGGCCTTGATCTCTGCATTCTGCATCATCATGGCATTCTGATCATTTTCCTTGCCCTTATATTTCTGCTGGATAAGAGCGATCTGAGGCTGGATGACCGCCATGATCTTCTGTGATTTTGCCTGCTTGTAGGAAAGAGGCATCATAAGTATACGGGTTACTATGGTAAAGATGATGATACATACACCAATGTTGACTACCCCGAAGGTGTTCATGATGTAGAATATACCATCCATGATATAGCCCAGGAGATCTGCGATCAGACCAAGCGGGCCGCCCTGTCTGGTAAGAAAAATGGGTGTCAAGATTCTACCTCCGTAAAATTAAGGAACCGGGTCATAACCGCCTTTGGCAAAAGGATTACAGCGAAGTATCCTCCATACTGCCAACAGAAAACCTTTAAACGCGCCGTACTTTCTGATAGCTTCAATGGCGTATTGAGAGCATGTAGGCGTGTAAATACAGTGAGTGTTTACCTTAAGACCGCTCAGATATTTCTGGTAAAAACGTATTGCTTTGATCATAAGATCCGCTATCATGGCACTCACTTCGATCCTAAAAAAATATTATGACCTTTAAGCAGCCTTTCATATTCCTCAGAAAGTGAAGAAAAGGAAGCCTGCCTTGCTTCGTTCCTGGCTACAATTATCATGTCATAGCCTGCTTTGGTTACGTCCCTGTAATGTCTGAATATCTCCCTTAAACGTCTCTGAAAATAATGTCTCTCCACGCTGTTGCCGTATTTCCTGCTTGCGCTTATGCCTATCCTGGAAATGTCGAGCCCGTTTTCGATGACATACATAACAAAGTATCTGGATACGGACTTTCTGCCCTCCTTGTAGGCCTTTCTGAAATCATTATTTTTTTTGACGGACGGGAAATTTTTCATAAGCTTGCTTTAAAGAAAACAAAGGACCGCTTTAGCGGTCCCATAAAACGCCTTAGGCTGATAATCTTGCTCTTCCCTTAGCTCTTCTTCTATGCAGCACCTTTCTTCCGCCTGCGCTGCTCATTCTGGCTCTGAAACCATGAACCTTTGATCTCTGTCTCTTTTTGGGCTGAAACGTCATCTTCATGATCTGCTCACCTCCTAATCCATGTATATTCGTAACCAAGCGCTAAAACATCTTTGCTATTATATAGAAAAAGAAAGGCTTATGTCAATAAAAATACGAAAATATATCTTATCATTTTCCCTTATATGCTTTAAAATAATTACTTATCATGAAACATACAGATAAGCACATAGAAGCATATTATGACATAGCAGTCGTGGGAGCGGGGCATGCGGGCATAGAGGCAGCCCTTGCTTCGGCGAGGCTTGGGCTTAAGACCATAATTTTTACGGTGAGCGTGGACAGTATAGGTCTTATGCCCTGTAACCCCAATATAGGCGGGACCTCCAAGGGACATCTGGTCTGTGAGCTGGATGCACTGGGAGGAGAGATGGGAAAATGCATAGACCGCACCTTCATCCAGTCAAAGATGCTGAATAAATCAAAGGGGCCTGCGGTCCACAGCCTCAGGGCCCAGGCAGATAAGCAGGCATATATAACTGAGATGAGGAAAACTCTTGAAAACACCCCGGGCCTTACCATAAAGCAGGCGGAGGTGACTGAGCTCATCACGGTGGATAAGGCCGACAGCTGTGGAAAAAGGGCGGCAGGAGAGGATGAAAATGTTGATGATCAGCTCTCAAAGAAGATAATAACCGGAGTAAGGACCGCCTCAGGTGCAGTTTATCACGCAAAGAAGGTGGTGCTATGTACCGGAGTATATCTCAACGCCAGATGCATATACGGTGAGGTGAGTGAATATACCGGTCCCAATGGGCTTCGGGCAGCCAATTCCCTTACGGCTTCACTTATTGAAAACGGCATCCCGGTAAGAAGATTCAAGACCGGGACCCCTGCAAGGGTAGATAGGCGCAGCATAGATTTTTCCGAGATGGAAGAGCAGAAGGGCGATGACTTCATAAGGCCATTTTCATTTTCAAATGAGCCTGAGGACATAGAAAAGGAACAGGTCTCCTGCTGGCTCACCTATACAAATGAAGAGACCCACAGCATCATCAGAGAAAGTATAGACAGATCTCCCCTGTTTTCAGGAGATATAAAGGGGACCGGGCCAAGATACTGTCCTTCCATAGAAGATAAGGTAATGAAATTTCCTGATAAGGAAAGGCATCAGATCTTTATAGAGCCGGAGGGCCTTTATACAAATGAGATGTACCTTTCCGGCATGAGTTCCTCCCTTCCCGAGGATGTGCAGGAAGCCATGATAAGGACGATGCCCGGATTTTCCCATGCCCATATAGTAAGGAATGCCTATGCCATAGAATATGACTGCATAGATGCGACAGTACTTAAGCCTACCCTTGAATTCAAGGAGATATCGGGGCTGTATTCAGCCGGACAGATAAACGGATCCTCAGGCTATGAGGAGGCTGCGGTACAGGGCTTTATGGCAGGCGCAAATGCAGCCCTTTCCGCCCTTGGAAGGAAGGAAGAGGTCATAGACAGATCCCAGGGCTATATCGGAGTGCTGATAGATGACCTGGTAACAAAGGAGAGTTTTGAACCCTATCGTATGATGACCTCCAGGGCTGAATACAGGCTGCTCCTTCGCCAGGACAATGCAGACCTTCGCCTTCGTGAGATCGGACACAGGATAGGTACGGTGTCGGAGGAGGAATACCAGAAGTTCCTTTTAAAATGCAGCCAGATAGAGGCAGAGATAAAGAGGATGAGGGAGACCATGGCCGGATCCAATGAAAGGATCAATGCCTTCCTCCGTGAACATGGATCCTCAGAGCTTCCGGACAGCAAGGGAGTAAGCTTTGCAGAGCTTATAAAGAGGCCGGAGCTTAACTATGAGCTGCTTTCAGAGATAGATCCGGAGAGGCCATCCCTGTCCTGGAGGGTGAGAGAGCAGGTAAATATAGAGATAAAATACGAAGGCTATATAAAGAGACAGAGACAGCAGGTGGAGCAGTTCAGGAAACTGGAAGGGAAAAAGCTTCCCGCTGACATCGACTATAAGTCCCTTAAGGGGCTTCGCCTTGAGGCTCAGCAGAAACTTGATAAGATACGCCCTGAAAATATAGGACAGGCAGGACGTATCTCCGGAGTTTCGCCGGCGGACATCTCGGTGCTGCTTATCTACCTGGAGCAGATGAAAGGAAGATCATGATGACGGAGACATTTTCCGAAGAACTTAAAAAAGGCCTTTCAGAGCTTTCCCTCTGCCTCTCAGAGGTGCAGAGAGAACAGCTCTTTGAGTATTACTCAATGGTGGTGGAGAAAAACAAGGTCATGAACCTGACAGGCATTACCGATGAACGGGAGTTTGTCATAAAGCATATAATCGACAGCCT
>DVNQ01000034.1 GCA_018714245.1 Candidatus Avilachnospira avicola | reverse complement strand
AGCATGAGCTCCTCATACACTGAAAGGGCCTCGACCCTAAGCTCTTCCGGATCTCTGCCGTTTCCCTCATAGAGAGCCATATAATCCTTGGCCCAGCGTTCCCTGCTTACCTTTGAAAATTTAGCAACTGCTCTGTTCAATCCTGATCTACCCCGTTCCTTTCGAACTTCTCCTCCAAGGGTTCCCCCTCCATATGGGAG
The DNA here is from genome assembly GCA_018714245.1 of Candidatus Avilachnospira avicola. GTDB lineage: Bacteria > Bacillota > Clostridia > Lachnospirales > Lachnospiraceae > Avilachnospira > Avilachnospira avicola. The sequence continues at coordinate 24,547 of DVNQ01000034.1, read as the reverse complement.
AGTTCTTCCTTTACCTCTTCATCGATCTCTGCCTGGACCTCCGGCCCCGGCATGGGCATATCGTCCTTCCCGGACACATCAAATCTTCTGTAAAACTCATCCGTGGGGGCAAACAGGGCCGGCCTTCCCGGAGCATTGAGCCTGCCGGTCTCCTCCACAAGGCCGTACTCTATCAGTTTGTTTACTGCATGGTCTGATTTTACTCCCCTGATCTTTTCTATCTCTGCCTTCGTCACCGGCGACTTATAGGCGATAATTGCCAGAGTCTCCATGATGACTTCGGTAAGCACCGGCTTCCGTTCTATCCGAAGCACGCTTGCAAGATTGGGATAATACTCAGCCCTGGTACACATCTGATACTTGCCGTCAAAATTCTTTATGCAGAGAGCCGTATCCATATTTTCATACTTTGCTGTCAGGTTATCCACGGCTTCCTTTGCCGTTTTCTGATCGCAGCCGCAGGATCTGGCTATCTCTGACAGCTTTACGGCCCTTCCGAATGCAAACAGTATGGCCTCAGCTATATTTGTATACCTTGTCATCTCATCACCGGCGGAGTTTTCTTCTCCGCCCAGGCTGAGCTGTCCGTACATCTCCATATCATCCATCCACTATATCATCAAAATGCAGCTTTGCATCATCCACGCCTTCTGATGCCTGCACCTCTATATCCCCGCAGGTATCCGACTGTCTTACCTCTATGGCTCCTACCTTCATAAGCTCCAGTATGGCCAGAAAGGTAACTACCACATCCTCCCTGGTGGGCTCTGCGGAAAGCAGGCTCCTGAAGGAAAATCTCCGGTTTTTCCTCGCATACGACAGAAGGGATCCTATACGGCTCTTTACGGGCATCCTTTCCCTGTGTATGACCCGGAAGCCCTCTCTCCTTAAGTCTCTTCTGTATTCCTTTCGTTTCATTACCTCAAGGAATATCTCTCTGAGACGTTCCATGTCCAGATCCTTAAGAAGCCCGTCCAGATCCACGGGGGCCGCATGTTCCCTGACCTCTTTGGGGAGTTCCTCCTCCCTGTAAATGAAGTGGGAAGCCTCTTCCTCCATGGCCTCAAGTTCTCCTGCCATATATTTGAACCTTCTGTAAAGAAGCAGGCGCCTTACAAGCTCCTCTCTGGGATCCTCTTCCTCATCCTCTTCTTCCTTATCTTCCCTGGGCAGCAGCATCCTGGCCTTTATGTCCAGCAGGGTCGCCGCCATCACCAGGAAATCACTCATGAGATCCAGGTCCTCAGTGTGGATTGCATCCACATAAGCAAGGTACTGAGCCGTGATCTCAGCTATCGGTATGTCATATATATCTACCTTGTTTTTTTCGATAAGACGGAGCAGCAGATCCAGAGGGCCGTCAAAATTCAGTTTTTCAAGCTTGTAGCTGATTCCTTCCATTAATCACGCTCCGGTTCGGCAATGCTGTCACCCTTGGGGATCACGTCTATGACGCTGATCTCAGGCCTGTCATTGAGCCTTATCCTGACACTGTGGGTACCCAGCCCCCGATTTACGATCATCCTCGTGCTTCCTTCTGAAAACTCACCGGCACATTCCCTGACAAAAAACTGAAGCTGAGGCGTCATGAGCCCCCCAAGGATCGGAAGCCTGATGGTCCCTCCGTGAAAATGCCCCGACAGGACAAGGTCTGCTCCGGAAGCTGAAGCCTCTTTAAGATAAAGGGGGCTGTGAAGGAGAAGGATGTTGAAATAGCTTCCATCCAGGAATCTGTCCTTTGAAGGAAGGCTGTCTTCCCTGCTTCCCTTTTCTGAGCGCATAGTATGCCCAAGACTGTCCCTTATGAAGCCCTCCGGCATCTCCTTCCGGTTTCCAAAGCCCGGCTTCTGGGGCGCATAATAATCCTCAGGAAGACTGATGCCGTAGATACGGAATTCATCCCTTTCATCTATGAGCTCAGCCTCCTTTTCAAAAGGCTCCATGTCATTGCTCAGGTATTCCAGGGCAGAGTTCTGCTTGAGATGTTCCATAAATATCTGAAAATCCTCAGGAAATCTGCGTCTGAACCTGACCTCATGATTTCCTTCGGCATAAAAGACAGGATAATGCTCTGACAGCTCCTCACAAAGATGGATGCAGGCAGAAGTCCTGGGAGGCTCCTCATGTATCTTACCGCAGGTCATCATGTCCCCGCCTATGAGGATACAGTCGGGTTCCAGGCTCCTGATCTCTGAGATCAGATCCTCATTGTCCTCTCCGAACTCCATGCTGTGCATGTCACTGATAAATATGAATCGGGTACCTATACGTATCTTACTGCTTTTTATCGTATAGTACTCTGTCTTAAGATGTTTCTTTTCCCATTCACTGCGAATGAGCAGGATGAGAGCAAGGGCTGCCAGGATCAACAGCACAAAGCCCGCTGGGTGCATAATTCCTCCCAAAAAGTAAAAAGGCCGCTGCAGTATGCCTGCAGCTGACTGATAAGGGTAAAGTATCCCCAAAGATGCTCCCAAGCGGAATCGAACCGCTATCTACGGCTCCGGAGGCCATCGTTCTATCCATTATACTATGAGAGCAAACTGATCTGCCTTACGGACAGACTCCGTAGATTTTAGCATATTTTTATCCCATAGTAAAGGAGCGGCAGATAAAATGCCGCTCCTTTCTCCGTCAAATGATATCCCAAAGGATGATTTGCCTGTTTCCCATCCGGCTAAATCCTTCAGGAAATTATTAATCAATGCTTGAAAAGCGTACCGAGGATATTCCTTCCCAGGCTCGCTCCCAGGTTTCCGCCGAGGCGTTTTCCAAAGCTTCCTCCAAAGGTGCTTCCAAGCAGATTGCCGAGCTCACGTCCCACCGTGCCGCCTGCAGTAGTGGCAACGGACTTGACGCTCTTTTCAAGCTCCTTCTGTTTCTTTTCAGCTTCCTTGAGGGCTTCCTTTTGAGCCTTGAGCTTTGCCTTCTCAGCCTCTTTTTCCGCCTTCATCTGCTGCTTTTCAGCCTCTTCCTGGGCCTTCAGCTCCTCTTCCTGCTTCTTGAGCTCAGACTTTCTCCTCTCAAGGAATTCATAGGCAGATTCAGGATCCGTAGGAGTATTGTACTTGAGGTACAGGTTGGACCCCTTTATGACCTTTTCCTTCTCTGCTTCGGAAGCCTGCCCCATCTTGGACTGGGGAGGAAGGATAAATGCATGACAGGCCAGTCCCGGCACACCGTCTTCATCCAGCACGGATACTACCGCCTCTCCCGTACCCAGCTCTGAAAGTATCTTCTCCGTATCAAAGCCTTCGGGGGCTCTGAAGGATTCAGCCGCCGCCTTTATGACCTTCTGCTCCTTGGGAGTATAGGCCCTTAAGGCATGCTGTACCTTGTTTCCAAGCTGTGACATGACCCCGTCAGGTATATCCCCGGGAGACTGGGTAACAAAATAGACTCCTACCCCCTTGGACCTTATTAGCTTTATCATCTGCTCTATCTTCTGGAGCAGGTCATCGCTGGCGCTGTCAAAGAGGAGATGTGCCTCGTCAAAGAAAAATACTATGCGGGGCTTCTCCATGTCTCCTACCTCAGGCATGATCTCAAAGAGCTCTGAAAGCAGATACAGCATAAATGCGGAATAAAGCCTGGGCTTATTTATCAGGCTGCTGCTGTCAAGGATGTTTATGGTCCCCCGTCCGGAGATATCCGTTACGAAAAAGTCTGAAACATTAAATGCAGGCTCTCCGAAAAAGATATCGCCGCCTTCGGATTCCAGTGCAACAACTGCCCTTACTATGGCAGCCACGGACTGTTTTGCAATATGTCCGTAATCCAGCTCGAAATCCGAAGCATTTTCCGAAACATATGAAAGTATGGCCTTGAGGTCCTTCGTATCCGTCAGCAGAAGCTCCTGATCATCGGCGATCTTATAGACCACCGACAGGATGTCGGTCTGGGTATCATTGAGATCCAGCACCGAAGCCATAAGCTGAGGCCCCATCTCGGATATGGTGGTGCGAAGAGGGATGCCCTTCTCTCCGAAAATATCAAAGAAGGCTGTAGGATAGGTCTTATAGGAAAAACCGTCTTCCTCAAGTCCGAAGCGCTTCTTCCTTTCTATCATATCCTCACTGTCTGCTCCTGCCTCTATCATCCCGGACAGGTCTCCCTTTACATCCGCAAGGAAAACAGGTACTCCCATGTCTGAAAATGACTCAGCCAGTACCTTAAGGGTGATCGTTTTTCCGGTACCGGTTGCTCCGCAGATAAAGCCATGCCTGTTTGCCATATCCGGCCTCAGGCATACCTTATCCGGAAGTCCCTCTCCTGTCCGGGCGAAGTATATGTACCCGTCCTTAAACATATCAGTAATTTACTATCTTTCCAAAATCTGCCTTAAGAGAAGCTCCGCCTACAAGTCCGCCGTCTATATCGGGCTGGGCAAAAAGCTCTGAAGCATTTCCTGCATTTACCGATCCGCCGTACTGTATGCGTATGGCCTCTGCCGTAGCCTCATCATAGATCTCGGCTATGCACTGTCTTATGGCCCTGCATACTTCCTCAGCCTGCTCGGTGGTAGCTGTCTTTCCGGTACCGATGGCCCATATGGGCTCATATGCGATGACCGTCTTTGCGGCATCTGAAGCTGCTATGCCCTGATAGCCCACCTTTACCTGCTGACGTATCCAGTCAAGGGTTATCCCCTGCTCTCTCTGCTCAAGGCTCTCGCCGCAGCACATGATCGGAACAAGTCCATGCTCTATGGCCTTCTTCATCTTTTTATTGATATCCTCGGAGGTCTCCTTGAAATAATCCCTTCTCTCGGAATGGCCAAGGATAACATACTTCACGCCTGCATCCACAAGCATGGCAGGAGAGATCTCTCCGGTATAGGCTCCGCTCTCCTCAAAGTACATGTTTTCGGCTCCGACCTCGATGTTGGTACCCTCACAGGCTTTTACCACGGGAACTATATCTATGGCAGGCACACAGAAAACCACGTCCACCGCATCATTCTTTACAAGGGGCTTGAGCTCCTCAACAAGCTTCACTGCCTCGGAAGGTGTCTTGTTCATCTTCCAGTTGCCGGCTATGATCTTTCTTCTCATGTCCAGTCCTCACTTTTATCTTATTATTAAAAACCGGGTGCCGGGACCTTGCGGCCCGGCCCCCTTTATATGGATCCTTATATATCCTTTATTACTTATCCTGTACTGCAGCAACTCCGGGCATCTCCTTACCCTCAAGGAACTCAAGGGAAGCTCCGCCGCCGGTGGAGATGTGAGTCATCTTGTCTCCGAATCCAAGTGTATTTACTGCTGCCGCGGAATCTCCGCCGCCGATGATGGTGGTGGCGTCAGTCTCTGCCAGAGCCTTTGCTACTGCTATGGTTCCTACGGCAAGCTTGGGATTCTCAAATACTCCCATAGGTCCGTTCCATACTACGGTCTTTGCGTCCTTTACTGCCTCTTCATAAAGAGCTACGGTCTTGGGACCGATATCAAGCCCCATCTGATCCTCAGGCATCTTGTCTATGTCGACATATTCCACCTTGATGTCCGCATCTATGGGATCAGGGAATGCGGGTGCTATGGCAGTATCAACGGGAAGGAGCAGCTTCTTTCCAAGCTTCTCGGCCTTTTCCACCATCTCCTTGCAGTAGTCAAGCTTTGTATCATCCACAAGAGATTTTCCTACGCTGTATCCCTTGGCCTTTATGAAGGTATATGCCATACCGCCGCCAATGATGAGAGTATCACACTTCTCAAGAAGGTTGGAGATAACATTGAGCTTGTCCGCAACCTTTGCTCCGCCGAGTATAGCAACGAAGGGCCTCTTGGGATCCTCTACCGCATTTCCGAGGAACTTTATCTCCTTCTCCATCAGATAGCCTACTGCTGATACGGGAACATACTTTGCAACTCCCACGTTGGAGCAGTGAGCCCTGTGGGCTGTACCGAATGCATCATCCACATAGACATCGCAAAGTGAAGCAAGCTCTTTGGAGAATTCATCCTCACACTTGGTCTCTTCCTTCCTGAATCTGGTATTTTCAAGAAGGATGATGTCTCCGTCCTTCATGGCCTCTGCAGCAGCCTTTGCATTGGGGCCTACAACCTCAGGATCCGCCGCAAACTTCACCTCGCATCCGAGAAGCTCTGAAAGCCTCTTTGCTACGGGAGCCAGGGAGAATTTCTCCTCAGGGCCGTTCTTGGGCTTTCCGAGATGGGAGCAGAGAATGAGCCTTCCGCCCTCTGACTGAAGCTTCTTGATGGTGGGAAGGGATGCAACCAGTCTGTTCTCGTCCGTGATCTTTCCATCCTTTAAGGGAACGTTGAAATCACATCTTACAAGGACTCTTTTTCCCTTAACATCTATATCATCTACTGTTTTCTTATTAAGTGCCATATCCTTTTCCTTTCCGTGCCGGATGGCCGATAAAAAAGGCCCGGCCCCACAGGGCAGAGCCTTTTCCGATCCTGACTATATTACTTTACGAACTTCTCGAAGTACTTGATGGTCCTTACCATCTGTGAGGTGTAGGAGTTCTCGTTGTCATACCATGAAACAACCTGTACCTCATAGGTGTCATCATCTATCTTTGCTACCATAGTCTGAGTAGCATCGAAGAGAGAACCATAGGTCATGCCGATAACATCTGAAGATACGATGGGATCCTCGTTATATCCGAAGGTCTCAGGCATCTTTGCTGCTGCTGCCTTCATGGCTGCATTTACGCTGTCAACGGTGATGTCCTTGCCCTTTACTACAGCAAAGAGAAGGGTGGTTGAACCTGTAGGAACAGGTACACGCTGAGCAGCTCCGATGAGCTTTCCGTTAAGCTCAGGGATAACAAGGCCGATAGCCTTGGCAGCTCCGGTAGAGTTGGGAACGATGTTTACTGCTGCAGCTCTTGCACGGCGAAGGTCGCCCTTCCTGTGAGGTCCGTCAAGTACCATCTGGTCTCCGGTGTAAGCATGAATGGTTGCCATGATACCGGTCTGGATGGGAGCATAATCGTTAAGGGCCTTAGCCATGGGAGCCAGGCAGTTTGTAGTACAGGAAGCAGCGGATATGATGCTGTCCTTCTCTGTAAGAGTCTCGTGGTTTACATTGTAAACGATGGTGGGAAGGTCGTTGCCTGCAGGTGCAGAGATAACTACCTTCTTGGCACCTGCATCGATGTGAGCCTGCGCCTTATCCTTCTTTGTGTAGAAGCCTGTGCACTCAAGTACAACATCTACTCCAAGCTCTCCCCAGGGAAGCTTTGAAGCATCGGGCTCCTTGTAGATCTTTATGGTCTTTCCATCAACGGTGATGCTGTCCTCGCCTGCAGTAACCTTATCAGCAAGGGCATAACGTCCCTGTGAAGAGTCATACTTAAGCAGATGCGCAAGCATCTTGGGATCTGTAAGATCGTTGATAGCTACTATCTCAGTTCCCTTATCCTCAAACATCTGACGGAAAGCCAGACGTCCGATACGTCCAAAACCATTGATAGCTACTTTAACTGCCATGTCATTAATCCTCCTATACATGAACTGTTTGATCTAGCCTTTAGCATAAACCATATAAAGTTTTGCATCACAATTAATCATAACCGCAGAGCGGCATTTTTTCAAGCAGATTGTTGTTAAGGAAATGTCAGGATTGTATTTTTTATGTATTTTCATCCCTGACATAGCCGGCAACATTTACCGCATGATCTCCTATCCTCTCCAGATTGGTAAGGATATCAAGGAAAATGACTCCTGCCTGAGGCTCGCATTCTCCGCGGCTCAGTCTTTCTATATGCTTCTCCCTGAGCTCATCGGTGATGTTATCCACCTCTTCCTCTTCGCTCCTGCAGCCCTTTACGTCCTCAAGGCTGCCGGTGCCCTTGGCGCTGACTGCCAGCCTGAAGGTCTCTATGGCCGCCTTGCTGGCCATCTTTATGTCCTCTATGCCGGTGGGAGAAAAGGCTATGCCCTTATCCACCACATAATCCGCAAAGCCTGCCAGGTTGTCGGCGTGGTCTCCCACTCTCTCGAAATCGCTTATGGTATAGAACATGTTGTTGACATGCTCCTTCTGCTTTTCCGTAAGCTGGAGCTTGTTTATCTCGATCAGGAAATCCGTAAGGATGCCGGCCATCTGGTCCACGGTCTCCTCCTCATATTCCACCTTTGCGGCTTTATCCTTGCTGCTTTCCAGTATGGCTTCCATGGCAAGCTTTACCTGCGCCTCTGCCTTCTGGCCCATCTTTATGATCTCATCATCCGCAGTCTGGATGGCTATGGCAGGAGTAGTCCCGAGGATACGGAGATCCAGCCTCTTGAACATGTCCTTGGCCTCGCCCTGGTAATTGCGGGCTGCAGACTGAGGAGTCTCCTTTTCCCTTATCATCATGCCTGAGAGCTTTACGAGCCAGTCAGCCATGGGATACATTATGATCGTACAAAGTACATTGTATACGGTATGGAAAAGGGATATATCCACTACCGTCATCGGAGAGTTCGCAAAATCCGGCATCAGAAGCTGAAGCACAAACATGACTACTCCAAATACTACTGCTCCTATGACGTTGAACAGTATGTGTATATTTGCAGCCCTCTTTGCCGTCGTGTTGGTACCTGCTGAGGAAATAAGTGCCGTAGCACAGGTACCGATGTTCTGTCCTAGGGTGATGTAGACTGCCGCTGCCTTTGTCACCATGCCGCCCATGGCAAGGGACTGAAGTATGGTGACGGAAGCCGTGGAAGACTGGATGATCGCCGTGATGATGGTTCCTGCAAGTATTCCGAGTATCGGATTGCTTCCAAGTACCCTGAATATCTCTCCGAATATCGGAAGCTCAGTATAGGGAGAAACTCCGGTAAACATCATGTCAAGTCCCACGAACAACATGCCTATGCCCGTAAGGACCTCACCTAAAAGATTGTCCTTCTTGCTCTGGAAAAGGAGCATATAGGCTCCCACTCCAAGAAGCAGGGGAGAAAAAAAGCTGGGACTGAAGATCTCCATGGCTCCCCCGATATCTACCTGTATCAGGGAAACAAACCAGGAGGTGACGGTGGTACCGATATTGGCACCCATGATGACTCCGGTAGCCTGCATGAGGTTCATCATGCCTGCATTTACAAGGCCTACGACCATGACTGTCGTGGCCGAAGAAGAATGGATTATGGCCGTAATCAGAGCACCCACCACGACTCCCATGAGCCTGTTATCCGTTACCTTTCCCAGATAATAGCTCAATTTTGAACCCGTGGCCTTCTGAAGTCCCTCTGACATGATATGTATGCCGTAGAGGAAGAGACCAAGGCCTCCGACCATATAAAATATATTGCCGACCACTGAGATATCCATCGTTTTCTCCTTGAAATAACTTTACATATTTTATACAAACACTTTACTCAATATAACACAAAGAGGGACAGGCAAACAAGCCTGTCCCTTTATTATTTCACAAAATCCGCATTAAGATTTTACAAAGATTGGAGCTTCAGAAATGACTCCGATCACATCCCCTCTGACATAAGCATGTCAGAAAGCTCCTCCTCGCTGCATACCTGAAGATATATGGCCATATCGCTGCTTTTGCCTCTCATGCCGTCATAGCTCAGCTTAAGCTCCACGGAAGAAAGGGAATCGCTGTATAAGCGGCCTCTCTCTGAAAGGTTTTCTATATTGGTCTCTTCAAAGAGAGGATAATAGGTGCCTTCTTCCAGATCTCCCTTTCCGTAGGTCCTGAGAGTTTCCCTGGAGGAGGTTGTATTGCCTTCGTTTTCGTATATAAGGACTACCTCGACTGAAAGCCCTTCTGCCTCAGTACCCGTATCAGCTCCTCCTGCCACTGACAGGCTGAAGGAAGTATAGGGGGTGATGGCATAGCCCGTGACATACTTTACTCCCGATGAAGGGTGTCCGGCATAGCAGAGCCTCTCACAGCTCTCCCTATCAAACTCAATGTCAAAGGGAAATGATCCCCCTCCGAGAGCCTTGTCATAGGGAGCTGAAACAGAGGTGAATGCCATCAAAAGCGAAACCGCCGCTGCAAGCAATAATGTCCTTTTTATATCAAAAAGCTTCTTCAAAACATAACCTCATGACCAAATCGGAGCGATATGTCTCCTCCTTATTATTTGATTATGATAGCACATAAGTTTTAACGCCCTCTTGAAAAGACCTTACGAAATCCTTACAAAGGCTGAACTTTATGCTGAAATTATCTTTATGAAGTTCTTCTTTCCTCTTCTTAATATCCTGCCCTCGCCGATCTCATCCTGGCTGAAGGTCTTCTTGGTGTCGGTGATCTTCTCTTCTCCGAAGGTCACTCCTCCCTGCTCCACATTTCTCCTTGCATCTCCCCTTGATGAGCAGAGCCCTGAGAGTACCAGCAGGGATACTATATCGACCTGTCCGTCAGAAAGATCGCTCTCCTTCAGCTTGTAGGAAGGCATGTGCTCAGAATCACCGCCTGAAAATACGGCTTTGGCTGCTGACTGGGCCTTTTCAGCCTCATCCTCGCCATGAACGAGCTTGGTGAGCTCGTATGCCAGTATCTCTTTGGCCTTATTGAGCTCTGCCCCTTCCCAGCTTTCCATCTTCTTTATCTCTTCGATTGGCAGGAAGGTAAGCATCTTAAGGCACTTTATGACGTCGGCATCGTCCACATTTCTCCAGTACTGATAGAAATCATAGGGTGAAGTCTTTTCCGGATCCAGCCATACTGCTCCGGAGGCTGTCTTTCCCATCTTCTTGCCCTCTGAGTTAAGCAGAAGGGTTATGGTCATGGCATGGGCATCCTTGCCAAGCTTTTTCCTTATTAGCTCGGTACCAGCAAGCATATTTGACCACTGGTCATCGCCTCCGAACTGCATATTGCAGCCATAGTCAAGATAGAGCCTGTAGAAATCGTAGGCCTGCATGATCATGTAGTTGAACTCAAAGAAGGTGAGTCCCTGTTCCATACGCTGCTCATAGCATCTTGCAGCCAGCATGTGGTTTACGGAGAAGCATGCGCCTATGTCCCTGAGGAACTCTATATAGTTAAGGTCAAGAAGCCAGTCAGCATTGTTGACCATGATGGCGTCATTCTTTCCGTCTCCGAAATGAATGAACCTTTCCATCTGATGCCTGAAGCACTCACAGTTGTGGGCTATGGTCTCCTTTGTCATCATCTTTCTCATGTCGGTACGTCCGGAGGGGTCTCCTATCATACCGGTGCCTCCGCCCACAAGGGCTATGGGCTTGTTTCCTGCCATCTGAAGCCTCTTCATAAGGCAGAGCGCCATGAAATGGCCCACATGCAGGCTATCCGCAGTGGGGTCAAAGCCAATATAGAAAGTGGCCTTGCCTGCATTGACCATGTCCCTGATCTCGTCTTCATCGGTCACCTGTGCAAGCAGGCCTCTCTCGATCAGCTCCTCATATACTCCCATCGTTTCAATTCCTTCCTTATCTTACATGATTTTTTTCTATATAATCCATATAGGTATCTACCATAAGGGCAAGCTTCAGCGTCATGGCATCATCAAAATTCCTTATGTTGAGCCCCAGGGTCTTCTCCAGCTTGTCAAGCCTGTACACAAGGGTGTTCCTGTGTATGAACAGGTTCCTTGAGGCCTCGGATATGTTGAGGGAATCCTCAAAGAACTGGTCTATCGTCTGTATGGTCTCTTCGTCGAGATCATTGGGATCATTCTTTCCGAATACCTCATTTATGAACATCCGGCAGAGTGTGATCGGCAGCTGATAGATGAGCCTGCCTATGCCAAGCTTCGAATAGGCCATGATCTTGAGATCATTGTAAAAGATCCTTCCAACATCCATGGCAAGTCCCGCCTCCTTATAGGAGCGGGAAAGATCCTTAAGCTCCGCAGCAGGGTTTCCATAGGATATGCAGGCTTCCTGTCCGCATTCCTTTCTGATGAGCTCCAGTATGGATCCTGCCACCGAATTGAAGACTATGTCATCCTCTCCTTCGATCAGGTTCCTTATATATACTATATGCTGCTCGTCGACCTTGAATATATAACCTCCGCTGCCTTCTCCATATACGGGGCGGATGGCATCCATGACGATGCTGTCGCTGTCATCTTCTACATTTATGATATATACCAGGCGCCTCAGCTCATTTTCCACATGGAATTTCCTTGAACGCTCAAATATATCGATCTGAAGCAGATTGTCAAGTATGACATTCTTGAGGAAATTATCCTTGTCAAACCTGTCCTTGTCAGAGCTCACCATGTTCTGTATCTGGAAAGCGGCAAGCTTAAGGAAGGTCTCCACGGTATCGCCCTCGCCGTTTGCGGCAAGCACATAGACAGGCGCAGACCTGTCCTTGATCTTTATGAGCCAGGTCCCGGAAAGGCTTTGGGAGTCTGCCTCAGACATGGCAAAATCTCTGGCCCAGGTTCCGATCCTGTCATCAGGCCGGGCTGTCTGGCACAGTACCGTTCCATCGATATCAAAAAGGAAAAGATCGATCCCGGCAATGGCCTTTATGCCGTCAAGAGTGTTCTTCAGAGTCGTATTCGATAGCATCTTGCACCCCTCTCACAATGCCGTACATGCTTAGTCCCCCCACATGACCACGGCTTCCTTATACCTTCTTTCGGACATTATAGCATAGATTTTCCATTAAGTAAGTAATTTTTAAGGCGCCCCTTACATAGGGCGCCCCAAATACCTTATATAAGGATCCAAAGATCCTGCCTTATTTTGCTGAGAGATACTCGTGTATGCCCTTTGCGCCCTTCTTTCCTGCCTCCATGGCAAGAATGACGGTAGCCGCTCCGGTAACTGCATCTCCTCCGGCATAGACACCTTCCTTGGTGGTCTTTCCGGTCTCCTCCTCAGCGATTATGCACCTGTGCTTATTGACTTCAAGTCCCTTTGTGGTGTTGGAGATAAGAGGATTGGGAGAGGTTCCGAGAGACATGATCACGGCATCGCACTCGATCTCATACTCTGATCCGGGTATCTCCACGGGCCTTCTTCTTCCGGAAGCATCCGGCTCTCCAAGCTCCATCTTTATGAGCCTTATACCTCTTACATTGTCATTTTCATCCGTAAGTATCTCCACGGGGTTCTGAAGGAGATCAAATATAACTCCCTCTTCCTTGGCGTGGTGTACCTCCTCTACTCTTGCAGGCAGCTCAGCCTCGGAACGGCGGTATACGATATGGGTCTCGGCACCGAGCCTGAGGGCCGTACGTGCTGCATCCATGGCAACGTTTCCGCCTCCGACCACAACTACCTTCTTTGCTCTCATGATGGGCGTGTCATAATCCTTGAACGCCTTCATGAGATTGTTTCTGGTCAGATATTCATTGGCAGAGAATACTCCGTTGGCATTTTCTCCGGGTATGCCCATGAACTTGGGAAGTCCGGCTCCCGATCCTACAAATACCGCATCGAAACCTTCCTCATCAAACAGCTGATCTATGGTTATGGACTTTCCTATGATCACGTTGCAGTTGATCTTTACTCCAAGATCCCTTACCAGCTCTACTTCCTTTGCAACTACCTTTTCCTTGGGCAGACGGAACTCGGGAATGCCGTATACCAGCACTCCTCCGGGCTGATGGAGGGCCTCAAATATGGTAACATCATATCCAAGCTTTGCCAGGTCACCTGCACAGGTAAGGCCTGCAGGGCCTGCACCTACTACTGCGACCTTCTTGCCGTTGGGCTCACCCTTTACGGCAGGCACGATGTTATGCTCATGCGACCAGTCAGCTACGAACCTCTCCAGCTTACCAATGGAAACAGGCTCTCCCTTTATGCCTCTGATACACTTTCCTTCGCACTGAGTCTCCTGAGGACATACACGTCCGCAGATGGCGGGAAGGGCGGATGAAAGTCCTATGACCTTTGCAGCCTCCTCATAATTTCCTGCCTTTACCTCCCTGATGAATCCGGGAATATCTATGCTTACGGGACAACCGATGACGCACTGGGGCTTTTTGCAGTCTATGCATCTCTGGGCCTCTTCCCTGGCCTCTTCCTCATTGTATCCGTAGCATACCTCTTCAAAATTGGTAGCCCTTACTTTCGGATCCTGTTCCCTTACGGGCACCTTGTGCAGTACATCTACAGCCATTACTTATCACCTCCACAGTTTCCGCATCCGCCGTGATGGGTTGCGCCTTCCTGGGCCTTGAGCATTGCCCTGCCCTCTTCTGTCTTATATGTATTCATGCGCTTCATGGCAAGAGACCAGTCTATGAGATGTCCATCAAACTCCGGTCCATCCACGCAGGCAAATTTTGTCTCATCACCGACCTGCAGCCTGCAGGCTCCGCACATGCCGGTACCGTCCACCATGATGGGGTTCATGGATACGATGGTGGGAATATTATACTCCTTTGTGGCAAGGCATACGAACTTCATCATGACCATGGGGCCGATGGCAACCACCACATCATAATGCTTATGCTGATTTTCTATCAGGTCCTTAAGCACCACCGTAACATTGCCGTGAGCCTTATAGCTTCCGTCATCGGTACATACATAAAGGTTGGTGGCAACCGCCTCCAGTTCCTTTTCCATGATAAGTGTGCTCTTGGTCCTGGTTCCGAGAATGACATCGCAGTCGATCCCATGCTCCTTGAACCACTTTACCTGAGGATAGACGGGAGCAGCGCCTACTCCGCCGGCAACGAAGCAGTAATGCTTCTTCTTAAGCTCCTCAATGGGTTCCTTCACAAAATCCGAAGGATTTCCGAGAGGGCCTACCACATCCTCAAATGCATCTCCGGCCTTGAGCTCAGCCATACGATAGGTCGATGCTCCTACTATCTGGAAAATGATGGTGACGGTTCCCTTTTCCCTGTCATAATCACATATGGTAAGCGGGATCCTCTCGCCACGATCATCAAGCTTCGTGATCAGGAACTCGCCCGGCTGACAGGATCTGGCAACAAAAGGAGCTTCAACTACCATTTTGTATATCTTGTCCGCCAGCATTTCAGCTTCAAGTATCTGGTACATATAGACTATTCCTCCTAAAGAATTCGCGGCTGACGTAACCTCTTCCGCCATGAGCCCGCTATTGATATTATTTTAACACAAAATACAGCCAATATAAATCATTTTTCTGAAAATATATTTGTTTTACGGTCAGAAAGCCGCATATATGAAAGCCGATGCATCATACCCTCTGCCATAGCATCCGAACACTATGACAAGCATAAGCATCAGAAGCGCAAGATCCTCCCTCATGGCAAGAGGTCCCGGTTTCTTTCCCGTTTCCCTGAAACAGGATACGGCAAAGATCAGGATCAGTCCCATAAGCACCAGTATCACATCAGCCAACGAGAGCCCTATCATGGAAAGGCCGATGGGGCCGTAGGCAGATGCCTGGAAGCTTGCTATTGCGTAAAGATACTCTGCAGCCTGAGCAATGCTTTCCGAACGGAACAGCACAAAACCCAGGGTCACAAGGATAAATACCCACAGGCTCCTTAAGATCCTGATCAGAGGCATGCTCCCGTCAATATGAAGGCTTCCAAGGAGCCTTTCATTTAAGGGGCGCATATGCTCACCCAGTATCATATATACACAGTGCAGAAGGCCCGTACCTATGACAAAGGTCCAGTTCCCTCCATGCCAGAGGCCGCTCAGGGAAAACACTGCTATGGTATTCAGATGCTTCCTCAGCTGCCCCTTTCTGTTTCCTCCCAGAGGGATATAGACATACTTTCTGAAAAAAGCACCGAGAGTGATGTGCCAGCGTCTCCAGAATTCCGCCACGCTCTGCGAAAAGAAGGGCTGCCTGAAGTTTTCGGAAAGTCTGATGCCAAACATCCGGGACACTCCCGTCACTATATCCATACAGCCTGAGAAATCCGTATAAAGCTGAAGCGAAAATGCTGCCGCAGAAAGGAGCAGCAGATACCAAGGCCAGGCTCCGATATCGGAAAATGCCGCATCCACAAGGATGCCCAGCCTTTCGGAAACCACCAGCTTCTTTAAAAGCCCGTAGGCTGCAAGGAGAGCCCCGTTTACCAGGTCATCATAGCAGAGGCCTCCCGGCTTTTTCATATCCTTCTCCACATCCCCATAGGCGTCTATCGGTCCCTGGACTATGTGGCCGAAATAAGAGGCATAAAGCGTAAATGAAGCAGCAGAGGCCTCGGCCTTCCTTTTCTTCATATACACGTCAGCAGCATATGATATGAGCATCAGGGTATAGAAAGAGATGCCAAGGGGTGCCCTCCGTTCCGTAAGCTCCGGCAGATATTCACTTCCGCTGATATAGTAAAAGAGCTCCTTTGTGTACTCCCAGAAATTCTGATACTTGAAATAAAACAGGAGTGAAAGATGGAAAAGGACCGTAAGGAAAAGCATGAGCCTCCTCAGACCGTTTTTTTCCGTCCTTTCCATGGCCCTCGCGCAGACAAAGGTAACTGCAATGGAAATGCAGAGAAAGGCCAATGAAAAAATGCCGCCCGAAAGCCCCACAAAGATCAGGCTCGCAAGCAGCAGGATATATTTTCCGTACGCCTTCGGAAGCAGGGCATATAAAATGAGCCCTGCCGCCACGAAGGCTATAAAGCTATATGATATATATTCCATTATTTTGCTTCAGCTACATACTCATAGGTTATGGCAACCACCTTATCATCATTGAGTCCGCAGTCTATGATAAGATTGGTATTTCCAAGCTTAACCGTATAGAGCCCAAGCTCTCCCTTTGCATCCTTATAAAGCTCCTTGACCTTTGAAGGAGTGTCTCCTACCTTAAGTCCCTCCTCAGTGGAAACGGAAGCCTTTGTGATGGTGATCTCCTTTACTATCTCCTTGCCGTCCACCTTCTGGGTGATCACGTCAAATGCATCGTAGGTATAGGCAGTTGCAGTACCGCTGGAATCCGCACAGTTTGCAAGAGTCTGCTTCTTGTCATAGTCTCCCAGCTTCTTAAGAGCTCCGGAAGCTGCTTCTCCAGGGGTTACCTGCTGCTTCTCATAGGTAAAGCTGTAGGCTGTCTTCTCTGATGCTGCCATGGCAGTAAATACGGAAGCCGCTGACAGTGCTGCAATAAGTGCAAAAGTTGTTATCTTCTTTAAAGCTTTCATGATACTCCCTCCATTTTTGGAAATTATATCAAAGATCCTTCTTTTTTGCCATAATCCGGTCCTTAACGGAAGGATCTTTTTATTCATTATAGTAACGGCTTATATATCCGATGCTTTCAAATTCCTCTTTCTGCTCCTGCTTTTCATTTTCATATGCCGCCATGCGAAGAGCATATATCTTTGAAAGTTCCTCATCTTCCCTGTGATCAGGCAGGGAAAGTTCCTCCTTAAGTATGCCTCCAAGCCATCTGGATACCTTCTCTGCTCCATAAACATTGAGGTGCAGGCCTCCGTCATAAGTATCGGTATTCATGTCTATACCTATCTCCTCATGCTCCAGGGCATTGAGATAGAGCAGGCCCCGATCATTGGCAAAAGCTTCTATCTGTTCCTCATATGGATCCACCCAGACCGGGTACACGGACGGAGCCTTCATAAGTATAAGCTCTATGCCGTTTTCCTCGCACAGGTCCGCAAAAAGCTCCAGATACTGGCGGTTCTTTTCGGAAAATGAATAATCCTCCCTCCGTCTTTCATAGGGAAAGCCCTCCGGGTCATAGGGTCTTATGTCAGCCCTGAGATAATATCCGTTATGGCTTTTGACCGGCCTTTCCGAAAATGCATATCTGAAATCATCAGACTCAAGCTCGGTTATCCTGCCCTTATATCTCAGGATGGGAAAAACATATTCCAGAAGCTTCTCGTCGGAAAGCATGGAGGCCTTTATCCCCTCCAGCTTTTCCCCGGACCATCTCATCCCGTCAAAGACCATCCGGTTATACTCCTCCGAGCTCTGCTCCGCCACAGTCATGGCCTGCACATTCAGAAGCACTGCCATGGGCTTTTCATATCTGAGGGTCTCTTTCAGGATACAATAGGACTGAGGTATCAGCTGATTGGCGTTGCCCCTTATATATGAAGTTATGCCGTACTCATCCCAGAGCACCATCGGGGATATGTTTTCATAGGATTCACAGTTCCCTATGATTATAAGGTCGTGGGGCGTATCATCCTGATAATACTCAGCAGTAAAGTTTCCTTCTATGACCGTGCCCGTATACTTAGGCAGGACAAGGCGCTGTATCACAAACAGCACGGCAATGCATACCGCGATCTTAAGTATAAGCCTGATAAATGGCTTTTTATTTTTTTCGTCCCTGTCCAAAGTCCCGTCCATCATTTATCCTTGCGAAAATCATTTACAGGGAAGCCGGGTAAGCTTCCTTGTCAAAATTATTGGTATCCCAGTAATTGTCCTCAAGATACTTTGTATCCCTCAGGCACATCCTCTCATACCCTTCCCAGGGAGTAGTGTCAAAATGTCTCCATCCTTCAGAGGTCCTGACAAGATTCCAGAAATGATAGTTGTCACTCTGCCTCGCAACGATGATATCATCAAATCCTGCAGCTGAAAGCAGATAATGTGATACGGCAGCATACTCGAAACAGTTTCCGCTCTTTCTCCGGAATCCGTAAAACGCCGAATATGCGCAGTCAGACAGAGGCCCTGTGGTCGTGTAGGTATAGTTCGTCCTTACATAATCATAGATCGCATCAGCCTTCTGCTGTTCGGTCATGCCAGCGCTTATGATATCACCGATCAGACCCTTTGCATACTCCATTGCAGTCTCATCATAAACTGAGGTCTGGGATGCAGGCACGCAGGTACCCTCTCCGTCTATAATATAAGTGATCCCGTCGAAAGCGGCCTCCTTATTTCTCAGCATCATTCCGTCATCCTTGAGATAGCGGAGCTTTCCCTCATTGCTAAGAAAGGAATCCGTCAGGGCATTGCCCTCTTCATCAAAATAAAATGTCTCTCCGCCGATGATCGTCCAGCCCTTCGCACAGCTTCCATCATGGTAGACATATCTGCGGCATCCATCATGATGCTCCCAGGATCCCAGATTGCCGGGCCCGAAAAGCCTCGAATCCGAAAACTCATATCTTCGTCTGATATGATGTTCCTGTCCATGATGCGCATAGGCAATGTCCGGACATGCCAGCACATCACCTCCCACAGATAGCAGTGTAAATGCAGCCAGCAATATGACAGCTCTGTTAGATCTTTTCATGACTATCCCTCTTAAGGAGTCGCAGGGTATGCCCCCACATCAAAATTGTGTGAACCCCAGGAATTCCTTCTCAAATAATCCGTTGTGACCAGGCACCATCTTCCTCCGGTCCTTCTCGGAGTCGCATCAAAATGGTACCATACGCCATCCACATTGACAAGATTCCAGTAATGTCCATGGTCACTTGCTCTTACGACCGGTATATTTGGCATGCCGGCAGCCTCAAGCATATAGTGGGCCATGGCGTAATATTCATAGCAGCATCCGCTCCTTCTCCTGAATCCGTAAAGCGCGGAGTAGGCCTCATCGCTCTGAGGTCCGCTGGTAGTATAGCGCATGTTTGCACGAAGCCAGTTATATATGGCATTCGCCTTCTGAGACTTTGACATCCCACCATTTGTTATCTGTGAAACGATATTTGCAGCATAGGATTCCGCTGCCAGTTCATTTTCGGACTTCGGCGGTTCCTTTGCCCTTGCTATGCCGTTTTCGTCGACCGTATAGTCCACGCCGTCATAGCTTACCTCCACAGAAGTCTGAGGGGTCCCGTCACTTCCAAGATATCTGAGCTGTCCATCGGGAAAAGCCTGGATCCTGTCAACAGCCATGTATCCCTCTTCATCAAAGTAATACCATATGCCGTTTATATTTTCCCAGGCTGAAACGGCATAGCTCCCGTCAGCCTTGACATACCAGCTTCCCCTTTGATCACTGCGCCATCCCTGCACCGAAGAGGTCCCAGTACCCTGCTGCACATCCGGCTCAATTCCATGAGACTGATAATAGATATCTGCGGTCACCGCATATCCATTGTCATCTATGACATATGAGCTTCCCAGGAAATCTATGGAGACATTTTTCAGCATCCGTCCGTCCTGGTCCGCGATAAACATATGTCCTCCGTCCGCAATCAGACAGTTTCTGACAAGATAACCCTCCCGGTCAAAATAGTAAAAATATCCGTCGATATATTCCCAGCCGTTCTTCTTATAGCTCCCATCAGCATGCTGATACCAGCTGCCCCTGCTGTCAGACATCCAGCTTCCTTCCGTGTAGGCAGGATCTGCATATACGGTAAGGCATCCCATCGGGCCCACACATAAAAACAAAGCAGCAGCTGCCGCCGCGGCTTTGATCCTGACATCATGCATCCCTTTTATAGCTTTCATTTCATACCGCCCCATTTAGTCAAATGATTTTATAATTTTACATATTCTGCATATATTATGTCAATACCTCACAATATCCTAATGAGACATTTTGAAGCAAAACAGGCCTGCCAATCCCATGTCAGGCCTCCCAGGGCAGCTCCACTGCCGTATACTCATGTCCGACTGCCGGAAGAAACTTATCAAGCAGGTCCCCCATCCGCAGTTTCAGACTGGAAGTGTTTATGCAGGGGTGACAGCCTATCCACTCCTCATTCATAAGATCCCTGTCAATAAGCAGTCTGACTCTGTGTTCATGGTCATTCATAAGTCCTAGCACGCTTGCCGATCCAGGACTTAAACCAAGGAAACTCTTCATGTACTCCTCTCCTGCAAAAGAAAGTCTGGAAGAATTTATCTGTTTTGACAGATACTTGGTCTTGAATACCTTTTCCCCAGGCATCGCCAGAAGGTAAAAGGAGGTTTTCTGTGCATTGCAGAGGAACAGATTCTTGCACATCCTTATGCCGAGCAAGCTGTCTACCGCTTCACAGGCCTCCATGGTATAGGCAGCCTCGTGATCTACCCGGTCATATTCAATGCAAAGCTTGTCAAGAAAGTCATATACTGCCATCTCCGCCCTGGTCCTTCCGGATTCATCCTCCGGGCGTCCCTTCATAAGCGGGCTGACATAGAAAAGCTTTGATCTGTAAAAACTTATCAGCTCCTCCTCACTCATGGCACAGTTTGCAGGCGAAGTAGAGGGAAGCTTTACTGCAGGTATGCCGGTCTTCGGATAAACCAGCTTCGTATAAAGCTCATAAGCCTTCGTTCCCGTAGTGAATATCCTTTTTATCGATGTTCTCCTAAGAAGCCCTGCTATATCATTGGCCACCGGATCCTTTATGCTGCCGTCAGCTGCTCCCTTTATCAGGCAGTTATCAATAACATCCCAAAGTGCCGCTTTGTGCTTTTTAAGCAGTTCCTTCTTTTCATTCAGATCCTCAGGGCAGTTTTCACCATATGCGGCAGAGAGTACTTTCCAGAATCTGTTTCTTGGATGGCCATAGTAAAATCCTGTCTCCCTGGACTTCGGAGAGGGGAGTGAGCCCAGTATCAGTATCTCTGAATCCTCCTGCCAGAAAGGCTCAAGCTCATGATAGACTCTCTGATATCCATTAAGCTTTTCAATATCTTCCATTGCGGATCTCCTTCAGCTATCGGGGGCCTGTTTCCTCCCGCTGTGATAACAGCTAATATAATAGCAGAAAGGATCCATATTTTCATTTACTTTTTATCCCTCACCCTCCATGGGCTTTTTTTGAGATACGGTTCCTTATCTTCTCCTCCATATGTCCTAAGATAAAATACAGACAGATCGCGGCACAAAGCACCAGAAAGGCCGGAAGCAGCCTGACAAATGCTCCGATGCCTCTTATCAGGATCACCGTCAGTGCAGCCGCAGACATTATCCCCATAGCCATGAGAAGCTTCGGACCAAGTCTTGTCTTTTTATATTTTCTTTCAGCTTCATCCTGCTGCTCTTCAAAGCTAATGCCTGGCAGACGGTCCCCCGAAATTCCGGCATTTCTTTCCATAAAGTCAGAAATATCCTCAAGGTCTGCGTCCTTCTCTGGAAGAGTTCTCTCCTGCTTTCTGAAGTCCGGAAATTCGATTTCTTCTTCTGCCGCATCGGCCATGTCCTTCCTTCCGATCATCTCCGCAAGCCTTGACATACAGAAGCCCGGCGACGAGGAAGCCTGATATATCCTGCAAAGAAGCAGTATGCCGTCGCTTTCTTCAGTATCAGCCGTCCGAAGCAGGTATTCACAAAGTCTCCTTATGCGGTCATACACATCCCTGCCATTGTCGCGCAGGCCCACACAGGTCGCAGGCATAAGTATAAATCTAATCTCTCTGAAGTCTTCCGAAACATATATGTCCCTTTCGGAAAGACTGAGATTATCATCGGAAAGCATGAGCCCCTCAAGTTCCGAGAGGGATTCATAGATTGCACCGAAAAGATCCTTTATGAACCTTTCTCCCGGTTTTTCTTTCCCGATAAGCTCCTTAAGAGGCGTGAATCTGCTGATATCATAGCAAAGCAGACTGCTTCCATCCCTAAAGCCGCATCTTGGAGCTATGAAGTAATTGCCGGAAATCATTCCAATCATGTTTTCCTCAAGCTTATCCGTATATTCAGGCTCCACAAGCAGAAGGTATCTCTTCCCCGCTTCCCTGATCTCACTTATCTCATTCATCCTTCATCCCATCCATAAGCGTTATGGCCCTCATGACCTTCTGCGGCCGAAATCCCTTATCTCTCATACTGATCACAAAACCCTTTCCTTCTGCAGATCCTTCATTTCCATCTTTATATGAAGAGATATTAAAATCTAAGCTCCTTTGAGATAAAAGGTCTCCAAGCCTGTCAGCACCATAACCCTGGATCCCCGCTTCATCCTCAGACAAAAGATGCCCTGACAGCTCCAGAGCCTCATTCAGCACCATGCCTGAGAGGATCCTGTCGTGAGTCCTGAAGCAATACCTTATCATGAAGCCAAATGTAAAAAGTATAAATATCATCAGATATGCAGACTCTATGGTAATGCTTCCATCAAGTCTCCCTATATCACTATTTTTCATATAAATGCTCCAAGAACTATGGGTAACGGAAGAAAAGCCAGAAACGGAATACGATGTTTCCTTACCCTGCGCAGGTCTTTCCTGTGGACAAAGACCATGAGCAATGCAGCAATTATGCAAAGAAAGCAGGACATCGAAAAGATGAATATGATTTCCCTGATCCCGCAAAATAAACCGGCTGTCACAAACCACAGAGCATCTCCGGCTCCTATCTCCCCTCCCGTGATCCTGGAAAGCAAATATAATATCGCTCCGGGGATCATGGCTGCGGCTATGTCCATAGGGCCTCTCTCCTTTATAAAGCATGTCAAAAGGCCGAGCAGCCCAAATATGATATATGTTCCGATATATATCTTTTTTGTCCTTATGTCCTGAACTGCACAGGAAAACCCAAAAAGCAGCAGTGCTGTCCATGTCATCCCGATAGATCCCATATTCCGTCTCCTTTTATGATTCATCAATCTCCTCCGCAGTATGAGCAGGGTCCCAGGTGTTCAACTTCAGAAAGACTGTATGCCTTAGCATATGAGCCTATCGACTTGCATTCCGTACTGCTGTGATAGGAGGTACCGCTTTCAAATATATATACCTTCCCCTCAGGCTTTGCATCGCAGGAAGGACAGGCATGATACCTTGCACCGGAGGAATTCCTCAGGTCTTCGACTCTGCTTCCGTCCACTTCAGTCATTACGTTATCTATATAATGGCAGTGTCTGTCCAGATGATATCTTGTCCCGTTTTTCCCTACATATACGGTTTTATCCTCAGCCTCATCATCTCCCGGTTCTCCTGTGTTTTCTCCCGAAAAACGGTCTCTTCCTCTTCCTCCCTCCGACCCTATCCACTTTCTTCGGTTGGTAACGGAGGAGAGCTTATATCTGAGTCCCGGGAAACCAGCATGAAAAGCTCCTTCGTATTCAACTCTATAAAAGATCATATCAGCCTCAGAAGCTTCACCTTCTCCCGTGCCTTCTCCTTCAGACTCATCGGCCATTCCTGATAGCTCAGTGATACTGATGTCCTTGATTGAATCTGCTCCTGATTCACGGATCCTCACCATAAGATCGGCGAAGCTTATTATGTCAGACGCAGAGTCAACGAGCCCATCCGGATCCTCAAGTTTGTCAGAAAGCATATCCTTGGATATACTGGATACATAGGCTGCCATACTCATATCCTTTGCTGCAGCTTCAATGGCATTCTGCAGCTTCCTCTGGCTGTCCATAAATCTCATGGGAGCCATCAGGGCAGAGGCAAAGAACAGTAATATCGGAAGTCCCAGAGCTGCTTCCACTGTCATGCTTCCATGTACAAAATAAGAGAGACGTGTCCTTAAGATAAGAGGAAAGTCGTAAAGAAGATAATAGATAAATGTTTTTTGCGATGATCTGGCATTCATTTCTGTCCGGTCTAGATTTGTTTTCTGGCATATGCCTTGGTCATTTACTGTATTTGATGGACACGCCGCCCTTATTTCATACATGGAAGGATCAATAGGCAAAAGAGGTCTCAGCACTCATGGTATATCTGCTGCTTTCAGTCCCTTGTCCCAAAAAGGTCAGAGTTTCAGTAAATATATGCCCGGCAGTAACTGTTGATCTTAAGGTCAGTTCCCCTGCACATCTTTTCATCAGATAATCTTTCTGATCTTTTCTCAATGCCA
>DVNQ01000004.1 GCA_018714245.1 Candidatus Avilachnospira avicola | reverse complement strand
ATATATGTATTCATGGAGTTTTCACCCTCCCAGTATGTGAGCTATATCTATACCGGAGCCCTTGCGGATTCCGTAATTGATGATGAGGCCAGGGGCATTATGCTTGATACGGCTGACAGGCTGTACTATGACAGCGGACTTTCGGATGAGGAATTCTTTTCAGAGGTATTTTCCGAATCTGCAGAAGAGATCATGAAAGATCCGGGCACAGGCGCTTTCGGAAGGATACTTGCGGGGATACTCGCAATACTGATACCCATAGCCGCAGGCATATATGGCTATAAGCTTTACGGAAAGCAGAAAGAAGAAGAGAGAAGGAAACGGGTAAAGGAGATACTGGAGACGCCGATCGGTGAATCGCCGGAGGAAGAGGCGCTTCGTGAAAAGTATAAGGAGGAAAAAGATGGCAGGAATATTTGAAAGGATGGCCATGATAGCCAGATCCAGCGTAAATGAACTTCTTGATAAGTTTGAGGATCCTGAGAAGATCGTGGATCAGGCCATAATAGACGCTACTGAGGAGTATGCAAAGATCAAGGAAGAGGCCCTTTCCGTCATAGCAAATGAAAAGCTGGCATTAAAGAAGCTTGACGGCATAAAGGCAGAGGCAGAGGAATGGCACCGCATCGCAGCCTCGGCTCTCAAGGCAGGCAATGAGGAAGATGCAAAGAAAGCCCTTACCAAGGAGGGCGAGGTAAAGCTTTCCATCGATGCCCAGGAAAAGGTATATGAGAGTGCCAAAAAGGCGGCAGCTACCGTCAGGGCAAAGCTGGAGGAGATGGAATCTGAGATAAATGCCATGAAGCAGAAGGCAACGGAGATAAAGGCAAAGGCTGTTGCCGCAAAGGCTTCCAGGGCTGCAAGCTCAGTTTCCGAGATGGGCATCAACGAGGGCGCTTTCGAGGCATTTTCCAGGATGGAGGAAAAGGTTGACGAGGAGCTTGCGAAGGCTGAGGCCGTGGATTTCATGGCAAAGAGCAGGATCTCTGAGGCCGAGGAGGACCTTAAGGAGAAATACAGGGAAGGCGTTGTGAATGCCGATAAGGCCCTTGAGGATCTCAAGAAGGAGATCGGACTTTAAAAAATAACAGCACTTGATTCTTTAGCCGGAGGTGACTCCGGCTTATTGTGAGTTGAACGGACTTATGATACTTTCTGTAAACGGATTATATAAATCATATGACGGCACGGATATCCTCAAGGATATCTCCTTTCATATAGAAGAAAATGACAAGCTGGCCGTCACCGGAGTAAACGGGGCAGGAAAGTCCACGCTCCTTCGGCAGATAACCGGTGAGGAAGAGCCTGACCGGGGCGAGATAGTCATTCCAAAGGGCGTAACCATAGGCTACCTCAGCCAGGATATAGAGCCGGATCCCCAAAGCAGCATCTATGATGAGGTGCTTTCTGCAAAGGCAGAGCTCCTTTCCATGGAAGAGGAGATAAGGCAGCTTGAGAAGGAAATGGATGAGGCCTCTGATGACAAGGAGAGGCTGTCAGGTATTTTTGAACGGTACAACAGGCTGACCCATGAATTTGAAAGAGAGGATGGCTATGCCATCAGGTCAAATGTGACCGGTATCTTAAAGGGCCTTGGCTTTACTGAGGACGAATATGACAAAAAGGCGGCAGCTCTTTCCGGAGGGCAGAAGACCAGGCTCGCACTTGCAAAGATACTTATGTCAGCTCCCGATATCCTCCTTCTGGATGAGCCCACAAACCATCTGGACATAGGCTCAGTCAGCTGGCTGGAGTGTTTCCTCAAGGGATACAGGGGTGCGGTGATCATAGTTTCCCATGACAGATACTTCCTGGATAAGATCGCAAATAAGGTACTGGACATAGAATCCGGCAGGGCCAGACTCTATATCGGCAACTATACTGCCTTTGC
Organism: Candidatus Avilachnospira avicola; assembly: GCA_018714245.1. Classification (GTDB taxonomy): domain Bacteria; phylum Bacillota; class Clostridia; order Lachnospirales; family Lachnospiraceae; genus Avilachnospira; species Avilachnospira avicola. Next base: position 29,041 of record DVNQ01000004.1, on the reverse strand, counting down.
TGAGAAGAAGGCTGAGCTGCGGAAGGACATGATGAAGGCCTACCTCAACAATCAGGCTGAGATCAGACATCAGCAGGAGGTCATAGAAAAGCTCAGGCGCTTCAACAGAGAAAAATCCATAAAGAGAGCAGAGTCCAGGGAAAAGATGCTGTCGAAGATGGAAAAGGTAGAAAAGCCTTTTGATATCGATGATGCGATGAAGCTTCACTTTGCACCGAGAAGACAGTCCGGAAACGATGTTCTTACGGCCTCGGGGCTTTCCAAGGGCTTTGATGGAAAGCCTCTCTTTTCAGGAGTGGATCTTGATGTTAAGAGAGGGGAGAAGCTTGCGATCATAGGGCCTAACGGAACCGGAAAGACTACGCTCCTTAAGATCATAAACGGCATGCTGAAGCCTGACTGCGGAGAGCTGAGTTATGGTTCCAGGGTGGAGACGGCATACTATGATCAGGAGCACCACGAGCTCTGCCCCGACAATACGGTATTTGAGGAGATATCGGATGCCTATCCGGATATGTCAAATACGGAGATCAGGAACCTGCTGGCTTCATTTTTATTTACCGGAGAGGATGTGTTCAAGCGGGTCGGAGACCTTTCGGGAGGGGAGAAGGGCAGATTGTCACTTTCAAAGCTTATGCTTTCAAAGGCAAACCTTATCCTCCTTGATGAGCCGACCAACCATCTGGACATAACCTCAAAGGAGATACTGGAGGAAGCCATAAGGAACTATGAGGGCACCGTGATCTACGTATCCCATGACAGGTATTTCATAAACAGGACTGCAACCCGCATACTTGAGCTATTTGAGGGACATTTTGTAAATTACATAGGAAACTATGACTATTACCTGGAAAAGAAGGCGGATCCGGATTTTGACAGCCTTAAGGCGGTGAGCGGCAGCCTGGAAAAGAGCACCCCGGGACCTTCCTTCCGGAAGAACACGGGAAATGAAGGTGCAGAGGAGCTCAGATCATATATCCGTTCCGAAGAGTCCAGGCAGAAGCTGAGCTTTGAGCAGCAGAAGCAGAGGAAGCAGCGGCTGCAGAAGATCAGGACAGGCATAGCTGCCTGTGAAAAGGAGATACACGGACTGGAGCAGAAGATATTCGAGCTTGACGAGCTTATGACCCATCAGGAGATCGCCACAAATTCCGCAAAGCTCAATGAGATAAGCTCCGAAAAGGAAGGGCTTGAGGAGAAACTTTCAGCTCTCTATGAGGACTGGGAGAAAAGATCCGAGGAGCTGGAGGCATTTATGGAGGAAGATGGCTGACAGTATGGAGACATCTGCATATAAACGGCTTAAAAAGGGAGCCTTTTTCCCCGGTGAAAGGGGATATGATACCGGAAAGACCCTGCGCACGGCCATTACCCAGTCGCTGCCGGTGATTTTTTCCTATCTGGTCATATCCTTTGCCTTCGGAGTCAGTCTGAATGTGGCGGGCTATGGGGCCATTACGGCCTTTCTGATGTCAGTGTTCATATATTCGGGGACTCTTCAGCTTGCGCTGGTCCCGATGCTTACGGCTGGAACGCCGATATCTGTCATAGCCATATCGGCCTTTCTTATGACCTCCAGACATATGTTTTACGGTATAGGCTATACTGAACGCTTCAACAGCTACGGGCCCTTCAGGCCATATATGATATTTACCCTTACGGACGAGATGTACGGCATACTGTCATCCTCCGATTACCCCGCTGATGCGGATCCTGCCTGGACAGATATACTTTCCTCTGTCATGAGCAGATGGAGCTGGATACTGGGATCCGTGATCGGTGCTGCTGCCGGAAGCGTGCTGCCTTTTGATCTTTCGGGCATGGACTTTGCCATAACCTGTCTGTTTGCCTGCAGCCTTATTGGGCAGTGGAAGGATACGGGGACTCATGCAAATGTGGCTATGGCAGCGATCATAGGCATAGGCTGTTTACTGATCTTTGGGCCCGACGGCTTCATGCTTCCCGCTCTCAGCCTTACGCTTATCCTGCTCATTGTATTTAAGAGAAAGGTGGAGAAGCTCGATGCAGAAAGAATATTATGAAGTGCTGCTGATCATAGGCTTATGCTGCCTTATCACCTTCGGCATAAGGCTGATACCTTTTGTCTTTCTTCGCGGAGATAAGGTACCTCCCATGGTTGTCTATCTGGGAAGGTTCCTTCCGCCTGCGATCATGATGATACTGATCATATACTGCCTTCGGAGCATTTCATTTTACGAAACGCCCTATGGTATCCCGGAACTTCTCAGCATCGGGGCCTGTCTCCTGATGCTCAGGATACGGAGGGACACGGTACTTTCCATCGCCGCCGGGACCCTCATATATATGATGCTTATCAGGCTCATGATCTGATATTTCCCGGTTTATTAATGATTTTGAACTGCAAGTTAAAAAAATATAATTGTTTCGTCTATCTGCATGTGATAAAATTTTCTGAGCGATGCATAGGATTTAGAGAGGTAAAGAGACGAGATCTGATGAAATATACCCGTGATGAGATAGATTACAAGTTAGAAGAGATAGTTTACGGAGATAAAAGAGAACATAACAGACGTGTGTTCATATTCAAGATGGGCATCATAGCAGTGGCGCTCATATTTATGATCACGGTCTGTTCTTTTGGCATAGGCCTGTTTTCAGGCATATTTGCAAATGTCCCCGACCTCAGCAATGTATCCTTCGGGCCTGAGGGCTACGCTTCAAAGGCCTATGATACTGAAGGGAACCTTATAGCCACCCTTGTGCAGGAAGGCTCCAATCGTGAGGAGGTCACCTATGAGGAGCTTCCCGAGGACCTGATCAATGCCTTTGTGGCCATCGAGGACCAGAGGTTCTGGGAGCATAACGGTATCGACCTTCGGTCCATCATGAGGGCCGTAAGGGGAGTCATCACCGGCAATGATGCCGGAGGCGGCTCCACCATCACCCAGCAGCTTATAAAGAACAATATACTTAAAGGCGGTAACGAGGACGGCATAGCCCTCTATGAAAGAAAATTCCAGGAGTGGTACATAGCCCTCATGATCGAAAATCAGCCCGGGGTGGATAAGCCTGAGCTGAAAAAGCAGATCATTACCGACTATCTCAACACGATAAATCTTGGCAATAACTCTCTTGGAGTCAAGGTGGCTTCAAGAGGATATTTTGATAAGGAGATAGGAGAGCTGAACCTTTCCGAATGTGCGGTCCTTGCCGCTATAACTCCGAGCCCCACCAGATATAACCCCATAACCCATCCTGAGGCAAACGATGAACGCCGCAGGCTGGTACTTAAGGACATGCTGGATCAGGGATATATTGATGAGGAAAGGTATGAAGAGGCCATCAATGATGACGTATATTCCAGGATAGCCCAGGTTGAAGCTACAAGGGAATCCCAGCCCTCAGAACCCTACTCCTATTTTGTGGATGAGCTGATAGAGCAGTGCCTTGAGATCTTCAAGGAGAGGCTCGGGCTTACTGAGGCGGAGGCCAGAGACCTTCTGTATTCCGGAGGACTTACCATAGAGACTACCCAGGATCCTGAGATACAGGCCATAGTAGATGAGGAGATCAACGATCCTGATAACTATGATACTGCCAAATACAGCTTTACCTGGCGTTATTCCATTCAGCATGAGGATGGCACCCAGACCCATTACAACGAGCATCATATAGAGGACTACTGCGTAAATGTCCGCAACCAGAGGTATGACGGGCTCTTCCGCTCAGAAGAAGCGCTGCAGTCTATCATAGATGAATACAAGGCTACGGTGACCCTGCCCACGGATACGGTCATTGCGGAGAATCTTGAGACTACGCTTCAGCCTCAGGTCTCCTTTGTGCTGATGGACCAGTATACAAAGGAGGTAAAGGCCATCTGCGGAGGACGTGGTCAGAAGAAATACAGCAGGTCACTGAACCGGGCCACAAATACCATGGAGCAGCCCGGCTCGGTATTCAAGGTCATATCTTCCTTTGCCCCTGCAATGGAGCTTAACGGCGCCACTCTCGGCACCACCTACTATGACTGCGAATATACCCTGGGAGAAAAGACCTTCAAGAACTGGTGGAGGAGCGGCGAGTATTTCGGTTATTCCAATATCAGGGAAGGCATAGAGTTCTCTATGAACATAGTTGCGGTACGCTGTATGGTGGAAACCGTGACTCCCTCTGAAGGAGTTGAGTTTGCAAGGAAGCTTGGCATAACGACACTTATCGAGGAAGACAAGAACCCGGCTACGGCGCTGGGAGGGCTTACCTACGGGGTTACGAATCTGGAGCTTACAAACGCCTTTGCTGCCATAGCGGACGGAGGCCTTTACGGAAAGCCCAAGTTCTTTACCAGGATACTTGATCAGGACGGCAATGTGCTCATAGATCTTACAGGAGATGAGACCGAAAGGGTGATGAAGGAGACCAACGCATTCCTTCTTACGGACGCTATGGAGCAGTCCATGATCTATCAGACCAAGTGGGCAAGCGGCTATACGGTGAACACCACCTCAACAAGAGCCCATATGGACAGCATGCATGCAGCCGGAAAGTCAGGTACGACCACCAACAACCTTGAGGTATGGTTTGTGGGATATTCTCCTTATCTTACCGCAGGCATATGGGCAGGCTGCGACGATAACCAGTCCCTGAATGATACCACTACCGGAGTCTATAACGGCGGAACTTCCTTCCATAAGGATATCTGGAGAAAGATCATGACCAGGGTCCATGAGGCAAAGAGCCTTGAGGACAAGGAATTTGAAGTACCGAACGGCATAGTGGAGATAGACATATGCCGAAAGAGCGGCAAGCTTCCTACATCAGCATGCCGAAGCGATTACCGCAATCATGGCAATGCAGTATATACGGAGTATTTCGATGAGGAAAATGTACCTACGGAGTACTGTGACCATCACACCAGCAGCGGACGTATAGAGGTACCTGAAGAGGACAGGAATAAGACTACTGACGACAGATATGCAGGATCCTCATCCGGAGGAAGCAGCAGTAATCCTGTCACCATACCTACGGCTCCCGTAGAGATTCCTCAGGAGGTGCCTGTGGAGACGGCGCCTGCGGAGGCCCAGCCTACATTTTCGGATCCCTCTAATTTTGGACCCGGAATAGGACTCGACTATAACTATAACTGATCATCAAAGAACGTCCGGGGCATTTTCATCTGCTCCGGACGAACTGATGCGATAAAGGATTTATTTGTATGGCAAAAGACGATGATATAAAAAACGGGACAGATACCGGGGATCAGGGCTGGCAGATAAAAAAGGTGAAATTCCTGGATCCTGAGCTTCAGAAGCTTCAGGATGAGCTGTTTGTCGATGATCCTTACGAGGATAAAGCTGAAGACGATAAGCCTACTGAAGACAGTAAGCCGAAGGAAAATATCCAGAAGGAAATGCCTCAGGGACCGGAAACGGAAAAGAGACATGAAAGCGGAAGGTCAAGGAAAAGGATCTCGCTTCTTGAAAAGCTTACTGCTTCGGAGGAACCTGACAGGAAGGCCATAAGCTCTTACATCAATATAGCAGGACAGCAGTGGAGGGCGATTCTGATGGCTTTAGGCCTTCTTGCGGTCATAGCCGTCCTTGCCTTTGCCGCAATAAAATGGAGCAGGAATAATGGAGGCAAAGCTGCAACTGCATCCGCGGTTTCAACAGCTTCTGAGGCGGAGACGGCACCTCTTACGGAGGAGGAACTTAAGGAGCTTGAGAGACAGAATACCATTGATAATGAGCTGTCAGCCTATACGGATCTCGCGATCGTGGACGTATCAGGCTATATAAATGTCAGGAGCCAGCCGGATGTGCTGGATATGACGAACATTATCGGCCAGCTTCAGGATGGAGCAGCCTGCAGCATCATTTCCCAGGAGGGAGACTGGTATCTTGTGGAATCCGGGGGGATCAGGGGCTATGCCTCAGCCCAGTACTTCATTACCGGAGAGGATGCTGTCAATCAAGCCAAAAATGACTTTGCCGACCGTGCGATAATTGAGACCGAGGTGCTTAATATAAGGAGCGCCCCGACAGTGGATGCGGAAAATGTCATAGGCAAGGCACGTGTGGGTGAGCGCTATGAGGTCCTTGAGCTTCAGGATGACGAGTGGGCAAGGATAAAAGCGGATTTCAGCGAGGATTATGAGGAGGCCTACATCTTTACCGGAGACGGAAATGCAGTCATAAGATACTGTCTCAACGAGGCCAGGAGGCTTGACCTTCGGGAGATGGCCCTTACCCAGTTCGATCAGCTTGTAGTGGCTGCCACTGACGGATACATAAACATAAGAGAGACCCCTGAGGATGAGGGGATAAGCAACATAGTCGGACAGTTTCCTGAGCATGCCGGCGGAGAGCTCCTTGAGACAGTTGAAGCAGATGGACGTACCTGGTATAAGATCAGGTCGAGAGGCGTCACAGGTTATGTAAGCGCAGAATACTGCGTTACAGGAAATGAGGCCAGGAATATAGCAGTGGACGCGGCCCAGCTTACTGCCTATATCACAACGGATGCACTGAATGTAAGGTCAGAGCCTTCCCTTGAGGCCACAGCCTGGACCCAGGTCACAAGGGATCAGTCCTATCACGTGCTGGATCAGCTGGATGGATGGGTTGAGATAGAGCTTGACGGCACGGATGATGAAGAAGGGTCTGACAGGGCCTTCATCTCTACCAGGGACAACAATGTGGAGGTGACCTACGGACTTCCTGTGGCGATCGAGTATTATCCTGCCCTTGAGGCGGAAAATGCCCAGATGGCATTCAGAAACAGCATAGTCAACTATGCGGTCCAGTTCGTTGGTAACCCCTATGTATGGGGAGGCACTTCCCTTACAAACGGAGCTGACTGCTCGGGCTTTGTACAAAGCGTGCTGAGACATTTCGGCATAAGCGTGCCCAGAGTGAGCAGGGATCAGGCAAGATCAGGAAACAGGATCACATCCGATCAGATGCGTCCTGGAGATCTGGTATTTTATGCAAACAGCTCGGGTACCATAAATCATGTGGCCATGTACATCGGCAATGGACAGGTAGTAAATGCGGCTTCCAGAAGGAGCGGCATAACCATATATCGCTGGAACTACAGGACTCCGGTAGCGATAAGGGATGTAATAGGAGATCGTACGGGCTGACGGGTCCGGGAGGACAGTATTGGCAAGAAACGCAAAGAGATCACAAAACAGTCAGAAGAAGAGCAGCTCTTCAAAAAAGACGGCTTCCGGAAGGAAGAGAAAGCCGGACAAAAGGACTATAGAAAAGAAAAAGAAGAAGCTGAGGAGTGAGGTGGCGATCATAGTCGCCGCCTTCCTTGGCATATTTTTCTTCCTCAGCAATTTCGGACTCTTCGGCGCTGCAGGAGCCTGGCTAAGCTCCATACAGAAGGGACTTTTCGGGATGACTGCATACCTGCTTCCGGTGATCCTGATAGCTGCCGTGGTTGTATATGTCAGGGACATGGGAAACTTCATGGCACCTCTCAAGCTCATGTGTTCGATACTGAGCATTTTCATGCTGAGCGGAGTTTTTGAGCTGCTTTTTTCCGGGAACCGGGGAACAGCATTTTTCAGACACTATGAGCTCTCTGCACAGGGAGCCCTGGGCGGAGGTGCTGTCGGAGGAGCCATAGCCGATGCCTTAAGGGGCTTCTGCGGTACTGCGGGGGCATATTTCGTTCTGATACTCATATTCATACTCTGCATGGTGGTCATAACTGAAAAAAGCTTTGTGAATGCAGCAAGGAACGGAGCGGAGATGACCGTAAGCGCTGCTAAGGCCGGAAGGGAACGCTATGAGGAACGGCATGAAGAGAGGCGTATCAGGAAGCAGGCGGAAAGGGAAGCCAGGGAGCTCAGGAAGAAGGAGCTTTCATTCCCGGATGTCAGAGACAATGACGTGGCTGAGCTTGCGGATAAGGCCGGCATATATGCAAGTTACGGCAGGGACATAATAGACGGTTCGGATGGCCCTGAGGAAGAGATATCAGAAGAAAGCCTGACTGAAGAAAACCAGCAGAAAAGGGACATCAGCTTTTATGACTATGAGGCTGACTCCGTTCCCTTTGAAGAGGACAGGGAAGAGAGATACAGATCATATGCCCACATTGCTGATGGCTATGATATGGATCTTGAAAGGCTTCATGAGAGCGGTTATGCCGTGGCAAACAGCGGCACACGCCTCCAGGGTACGGTAGCCTTTGAGCCTGAACATGTGCCTGCCTTCAGATCAGCAGAAAGCTATGCCGATATAGAGGATATGAGCTCTGCTCCCATGCATGATGAAGAGGGCTATGAGTTCAGTACAGGCAATGAAGAGGTGGACAAAGCGGATCCCGGAGCAGGAAATGCCCGCATGGATCCGGAGCTTAAGACTGAGACTGAGGAATCCGATGCGCCTGACGGAGAAATCATAACCAGTGCCTTCGGAAAGGAGCTTGAGCCCGTATCAAGATATGAACGGGAGAAGATCCTTAAGGAAAAGATGGGCGAAGAAAAAACAGCAGAAGGCAGGGCTTCGGGCCCTGCAGGCGGATCTGCTGCCAAGGCTCCTTATGCAGGGACTCAGGCATCAGTGACGGGAGGACAGAAGGAAACTGTCTCAAATGGTCAGAAGAAGGAGGGAAAGAAGCCGAAAAAGCCATATCGCTTCCCTCCCTTAAGCCTTCTTGACCAGGGGCAGAAGCCTGCAAGATCCAATAAGGATGAGCTAAGGTCCACTGCGGATAAGCTTGAGCACATGCTTAAGACCTTCGGTGTCGGGGTACGTGTGACAAATGTCACAAAGGGGCCTTCGGTAACCAGATACGAGCTGGTTCCTGATACCGGAGTTTCCGTATCAAAGATCACTTCAAGGGAAGATGACATAAAGCTGGCCCTGGCGGCATCAGAGCTCCGTATAGAGGCTCCGATCCCCGGAAAGGCAGCGGTGGGCATCGAGGTGGCAAATAAAGAGAGCAGCACCGTATACTTAAGGGACATACTTTCAGGCCCTGAGTTCAAAAATGCCAGGTCAAAGCTCAGCTTTGCCATAGGCCGGGACATACAGGGACAGACCATCATAGGCAATATTGCAAAGATGCCGCATCTTCTGATCGCGGGAGCCACCGGCTCCGGAAAGTCCGTTGGCATAAACTGCCTGATCATGTCTCTCATATATAAGGCATCACCCGATGACGTGCGTCTGATCATGATCGACCCGAAGGTGGTGGAGCTTTCTCCGTATAACGGAATCCCCCATCTGCTGATACCGGTGGTGACTGAGCCCAAGAAGGCCCTTTCCACCCTCAACTGGGCAGTTGCCGAGATGACGGACAGATACAAAAAGTTTGAAGAGACCAATACAAAGACTCTGGAGAGCTATAATGAGAAGCTTGAGCAGGCCCGAAAGCAGCTTATCGATGCAGGTATGACTGACAGGGCGGAAGAGATACCTCAGAAGCTCCCTCAGATTGTCATAATCATCGATGAGCTTGCTGAGCTTATGATGAGTGCCAGCAAGGAGGTCAATGCAAAGGACGTAGAGTCTGCCATAGCCAGGCTGACTCAGCTTGCCAGGGCGGCGGGCATGCATCTGGTGATCGCTACCCAGCGTCCTTCGGTAAATGTGGTAACAGGCCTTATAAAGGCAAACATACCTTCCCGTATCGCCTTCAGGACCGCATCCTCCATAGACTCAAGGACCATACTTGACTGCGCGGGAGCGGAAAACCTTATCGGATCCGGCGACATGCTCTTCCTTCCCCCCGGAGCAAATCAGCTCGTAAGGATACAGGGAGCCTTCGTTTCCGAGGCGGAGATCGAGAGAGTGGTATCCTATATCTCCAAGGGCAATGCTGCCTGCTATGAGGAAAGTGTGGAATCAGGCATAGCGAGCCAGCAGCAGCTGGACTTTTCCGGCGGAGAAGCATCGGTGGTTGAGGGTGATGACAGGGACAAGCTGTTTTTTGAAGCAGGAGGCCTTATAGTGGATACAGGAAAGGCATCCATAGGCATGCTTCAGCGCAGATTCAAGATAGGCTTCAACAGGGCAGCAAGGATCATGGATCAGCTTTGCGAGGCCGGCGTTGTAGGCGAGGAGGAAGGTACCAAGCCAAGACGCATACTTATGTCCAAAGAGGATTATCAGGCATTTATGCAGAACGGAGGACACTGATGGCAAAGCTTAAGGAACTGCTTTGCGGTTTGGAATATGAACTGATCTCAGGGGATCTGTCCGCTGAGATCAGTGATATAGTTTATGATTCGAGAAAGACGGGCCCGGAGATGCTCTTTGTATGCATGAAGGGCAGCAGAGTCGATTCACATGCATATATCCCGGAAGCCTTTGAGAGAGGCTGCCGGGCTTTTGCGGTATCTGAAAAAGAAGCAGTGCCAGAAGAGCTTATGGGTGCTGCCGCATTTATATATTGTGAGGATACCAGAGCGGCCCTTTCCCTTATGTCCCAGGCATTTTTCGGATATCCTGCACGCAGACTCAGCCTCATTGGGATCACAGGTACAAAGGGAAAGACCACTACCGCATATATGGTAAAGAGCATTCTTGAACATGCCGGCTTTAAAACCGGGATCATAGGAACCGTGGGCTGTGAGATAGGTGATGAGAAATATCCCACCACAAATACTACTCCTGAAAGCTATGAGATTCAGAAACTCCTTTATACCATGGCGGAAAAGGGCTGTACCCATGCGGTCATGGAGTGTTCTTCCCAGGGCTTCAAGATGAGAAGGCTTGCAGGCCTGAGATTTGATATCGGGGCTTTCCTCAACATATCTCCTGATCATATAGGTCCTGATGAGCATGAAGATTTTGAGGAATACCTGAGCTGTAAGGCAATGCTGTTTCCGGCTTCCGACAAGCTTATATACAATGCCTGTGCTGAACATATAGATGATTTGTTCAGGGCCTGCGGCATGGAGAAATCAGAGGAAAGGGCCATATCCTTCGGTATCTGTAGGGATAAGGAAGCTTTGGATATCTCAGGGGATGAGCCCTGCTACAGGGCTTCGGAACTCAGTTATATTTATGAGGATAACTTTTCCGGCATGGGATTTCTCCTTTCAGGGCCAGGATTCAGGAAATATATGAGGCTTTCGCTTCCCGGAGAACATAATGTATCAAACGCTCTCTGCGCGGCTGCCATATGCCATGAGCTTTCGGTCTCTGAAGATGTGATAGGGGAAGCCCTTGCTCTGATAAGGGTAAATGGGCGCCTTGAGACAGTATATTCGGGAGGGGGCATAAAGGTACTCATAGATTATGCTCACAATGAGGAAAGCATGCAAAGCCTCATAAGGACACTGAGAAATTATGATCCAGGACGGATCGTTGTGGTCTTTGGCTGCGGAGGGAACCGATCCGTGGAAAGACGGACAGGCATGGGACACGTGGCTGCGGAGCATGCGGATTTTACGGTCATGACCTCGGACAATCCCAGGCGTGAAGAACCGGAGGCTATCATAGACGACATAGAAAATGCCTATCTTAAGGCAGGGGGCAGAAAAGATGCCTATGTAAGGATCTGCGACAGGCGGGAAGCCATAGCCTTTGCCATGAAGAATGCAAAGGAGGGGGACCTTATCGCCGTCATCGGAAAAGGCCATGAGGAATATCAGGAGATAAATGGAGTAAGGCATCATTTTTCCGATCGTGAAGAAATAGAAAAGATAGCCGGGGAGCTGACAAAATGAGACTTGATTCATCAAATATAGCTGCAGCATGCAAAGGACGGATCATATACAAGGGAGACGACAGAGAGGTAACCAACATCAGGCTTGATTCCAGAGAAGCCGGAGAAGGGGATCTTTTCGTGCCCATCATAGGAGAAAAGACGGATGCACACAGATTTCTTCCGGATGTGGCTGCAAAGTCCGTATCCTGCATATTCACTTCAAGGCATCATGATCCTGAGGAGCTCAAGAAGGATGCCACGTTTTTTGATGCACTTGAAAAGAGCAGGGCAGAGGGAACTGCTCCTTCGGTGATATTTACAGAAGATACCGTGGCTGCCCTTCAGGAGCTTGGAGCCTGGTACAGAAGGAACAGGGTTCATATGCCGGTCATAGGAGTTACCGGATCCGTGGGAAAGACCACTACCAGGGAAATGACAGCCTGTGCCCTGTCCGGGGGAAAGAGAGTCTATGCCACCAAGGGAAACCTTAATTCCCAGGTTGGGGTGCCTATGACCGTGACGGGCATAGAGGATGAAGACATAGCCGTACTTGAGCTTGGCATATCAAAGCCCGGAGAGATGGACAGGATAGCCCATATAACCGCCCCTGATGCAGCCATCATTACAAATATAGGTATTTCACATATCGAATATCTCGGAAGCAGGGAAAACATCATGAAGGAAAAGCTCAGGATAGCAGCCGGCAGCGGAAAGCCGGTAAGACTTTTCCTTAATGGAGACAATGATCTGCTTTCAGGGCTTACCAGGGAAAGGCTTGAGGAACTCTCCATACCGGCATCCGCGGTATCAGAGATGATATTCTGCGGAACATCTGAAAACTGTGACGTAAGAGCTGAGGATATAGACGAGAAAGACGGATATGCTTCCTTTACCGCTTCATTTTACAGACGGGATAGTGATGGGCGCCTTGAGGACAGACCTTACCTTACCCAGAGAGTCTCACTTACGATCCCCGGAAGCCATATGATGATAGATGCCCTTCTTGCGCTGGCAGTTTCCGTAAGCTTCGGAGTGGATCCGGAGAAGGCCGCTGAGAAGCTTGCTGCCTTTTCCAGCCTTAAGGGCAGGGGTGAGATATTTGAAAAAGAAGGGATCACCGTCATAGATGATTGCTACAATGCAGCCCCCGATTCCATGAAGGCCGCACTTTCTGTGCTGCTTTCAAAAGCATGTGAAGGAAGACGTATCGCAGTACTTGCAGATATGCTTGAGCTGGGAGCAGGATCCAAGGAGCTCCATCGGGAGATCGGACGATACCTGACTGAGTCCGCAGGAAAGCCTGACATGCTGCTCCTTTTTGGGCCGGAATCCCGATATATCGAAGACGGCATTTCAGACAGGGGAGGAATGGAGGTCAGACATTTTGATGAGATGGAGGGCCTCATGGATTTTCTTCGCACTGAGCTTTCCCCCGGAGACCTGATCCTGTTCAAGGGATCCAACTCCATGGGACTTTCGAAGGCGATCAGTTCTATTTTCGGAAAATGAACATGCAGGGACACAGATCATATGCAAAGATCATAGTGGACATATCGGCAGAAGCGGTTGACAGGGCATTTACCTATGAGATCCCCATGGAGCTCAAGGAGAGCCTGGCCCCCGGAAGCAGGGTGCGTATTCCTTTCGGTACATCTGACAGGGAAAAGACCGGGTATGTAACAGAAATCTGCAGCGACCCCGGCTTTGATCCTGAAAAGATCAAGCCCATAACCGGGATCCTTAAGGGCTCACTCAGCGCTGAAGACGAGATGATAGATCTGGCCCTCTTTATGTCAAGACGTTATGGATCCACGCTGAATGCTGCGCTTAAGGCTGCGCTTCCGGTAAAGCGGAGCTACAGGAAAAACCGGAGGCGTACCGATCCTGTTGAAAGGATCAATGAGCTTTCCGGCAATATGCCAAAGACCGACATTAAGCTTAATCCGGAACAGGAGGCTGCTTATCAGGGAATCCTGTCGGATGATCGGGACTGCCTCCTTTACGGCGTTACAGGAAGCGGCAAGACCATGGTATATATAAGGCTCATAGAGGAGGCCATAAGGTCAGGAAAGAGAGCCATAGTCCTTATTCCGGAGATATCCCTAACATATCAGACCATACGTCAGCTTTCTGCCTATTTTTCAGACAGGATATCCGTATTTCATTCCAGACTTTCGGATGGAGAGAGGTATGAGCAGTACCTGAGGGCAAAAAACGGTGAGGTGGATCTGGTGGTAGGACCGAGATCAGCGGTATTTACGCCGCTTCCGGATCTGGGGCTCATCATCATGGATGAAGAGCATGAGAGAGCCTATCACTCCGACATTTCACCAAGATATGATACCCGGGAGGTGGCCTCATACAGGGCAAAAAGGAACGGGGCGAAGCTTTTGCTGGGATCAGCAACTCCATCCCTGGAGACCTACGACAGGGCACTCAGAGGTGAGATCGGGCTTTACAGGCTTACTGAACGGGCCGTTCCGGGAGCGCTGCTTCCAAAGATAAGACTCTGTGATATGAGAAGGGAACTCAGGGATGGAAATCGGAGCATTTTTTCAAGAGAACTGAAGGAGCTGATCCAGGATCGTCTTCTTCGCAGGGAGCAGATCATGCTCTTTCTTAACAGAAGGGGCTACGGAGGCTTCGTATCCTGCCGAAGCTGCGGGTATGTGGTAAAGTGTCCCCACTGTGACATTTCCCTTACTGCCCATAACGAGTGGTACTATGACAGACGCTCGGGAAAAAGGGAGGCCAGGCTGAGCTGCCATTACTGCGGACATGAGGAAGGCCTTCCGAGGATATGTCCAAGCTGCGGAAGTCCATATATTGCGGTATTCGGGACAGGGACACAGAAGCTTGAGCAGGCGGTGAGAAAGGAGTTTCCCGAGGCCAGGCTGCTTCGTATGGATGCTGATACCACCAGAAAAAAAGGAGACCACGAAAGGATACTTTCTGCATTTGCAGCACACAAGGCAGACATACTTATAGGGACCCAGATGATAGTCAAGGGCCATGATTTTCCGGATGTAACGCTGGTCGGGATAGTGGCGGCGGACCTGTCGCTTAACACTTCGGAATTTGATGCATCGGAAAGGACCTTCCAGCTGATAACCCAGGCATCGGGAAGATCAGGAAGGGGAAGGACTCCGGGAGATGTGGTGATCCAGAGTTATGAGCCGGAGAATTACGCCATAATGTCCGCTGCAAATTCGGATTATGAAGCATTTTTTCAGCGGGAGATGAGCTTTCGGAGGCTCCTTTGCTATCCTCCCGTATGCAGGATGCTCTGCATAAGGCTCCAGTCTCCGGATGAAAAGCTGCTTACGGATACGGCTTCCAGATGCAGGGAGTATTTTGAGGGAGAATACGGCAGCGGTGAAAGTCTGCTTATCGGGCCCTGCAATGCCAGCCCTTATAAAGTTAATGATATTTATAGAAAAAATTTATATATAAAGCAGATACCCCATGATATAATGGCAGCAAAAAGCAGAAGCGATGAAGATCCCTGTGAGGTGATCATAAAGCTTCGGGACAGCCTTGGGACATTTATAGCCCAGGCAGGCAGGGGCAGGGTCCAGGCTTCATATGAGCTTTTCTGAGGATCTGCCTGTTTCTGCCATTATGCGGCAGAGCTTCATTTTCATGGGCCGCAGGAAAGAGGAAGACAGATTATGGCATTAAGAGAGATAAGGACGGAGGGAGATCCGGTACTGACAAAGGTCAGCAAGCCGGTAAAGGAACTCACTCCCAGGATAGAGGAACTCATCGACGACATGTTTGAGACCATGTATGAACATGACGGAGCAGGACTGGCAGCTCCTCAGGTAGGCATACTCAGACAGCTTGTGGTCATAGACGTGGGAGACGGCAACCAGTACGTGCTCATAAATCCGGAGATCATAGAACAGAGCGGTGAGGTCACTGATTATGAAGGCTGCCTTTCCGTCCCCGGGATGAGAGGAAAGGTAAAAAGAGCGGAAAAGGTGACGGTAAAAGCACTCAACGAGGAATTTGAACCGATAGCCATCGCCGCTGAGGGGCTTCTGGCCAGATGCATTCAGCATGAGGTGGATCATCTCCATGGAAAGCTTTATACGGAGCTTGTGGAAGGTGAACTTCAGAATCTGGAAGATATAGAGGATTTGGAAGAAGATG
Source organism: Candidatus Avilachnospira avicola (assembly GCA_018714245.1). Taxonomy (GTDB): domain Bacteria; phylum Bacillota; class Clostridia; order Lachnospirales; family Lachnospiraceae; genus Avilachnospira; species Avilachnospira avicola. The sequence goes on along the minus strand of DVNQ01000004.1, from coordinate 13,231 downwards.
AAGATAGTATACATGGGGACACCTGATTTTGCGGTACCTCCGCTGAAAAGGCTTCATGAAAGCGGATTTGACATAGCTGCGGTGGTCACCCAGCCGGATAAGCCCAAGGGAAGACATGGTGAGCTTTCCATGCCTGAGGTAAAAAGGGCTGCTCTTGAACTTGGCATACCTGTCATGCAGCCTGATAAGGCATCGGATCCGGAGTTCATCGGGGAGATCAGAGCCATGGATCCGGATGTCATAGTCGTTGCGGCTTATGGCCAGATACTTAAGCCTGAGCTTCTTTCGATACCCCTGCATGGCTGCATAAACATCCACGCTTCCCTGCTTCCCAGGTGGAGAGGGGCAAGCCCCATAGCCATGTCCATCATGGAAGGAGACGCCAGGACCGGAGTCACCACCATGTATATGGAGGAGGGCCTTGATACGGGGGACATCCTGCTCCAGGAGGAGACTGCCATACGCGACGATGATACGACTGGAATACTTACTGAGAGGCTTTCTGAGATGGGAGCCGGCCTGATAGTAAAAACCCTTCTGGAACTTGAAAGGGGCAGCTTAAAACCGGTAAGCCAGGAGGCTTCGGGTATTCCGTCCACATATGCCCATATGCTTAAAAAGGAGGATGGAAGGCTTGATACATCCCGCACCTCAGAAGAGCTTGAACGCAGGATCCGGGGGCTTACTCCCTGGCCTGGAGCATTTATCCATATAGGAGACAGGCTTTTTAAGATACATGAGGCTGAAGCCCTCTCAGAGGGAGGACTCTCGGGAGACATCTCAGCCATAAGCCCGGGATCGCTTTTTGACCATGAGGGAAAGCTCTGCTTAAGATGCGGCAAGGGAGCACTCAGGCTGATCTCAGTGCAGCTTGAGGGCAAGAAACGCATGAGCGCAGAGGAGTTTTTGAGAGGACAGAGGAACCTCATAGAAAAGGCATAAAATATGTTTTATCCATATTATTTTGATGATACTTATTTTCTGGTGCTTGCTGCAGCCATATTTTCAATGTGGGCGTCGGCGAGGGTACAGAGCACATACAACAAATATTACAAGGTACGTTCAAGGCGGGGCATCACCGCAGCAGATGCGGCCCTTCGCATACTGAACGGAAACGGCATATATGATGTACAGATAAAAAGGACCCAGGGAAAACTTACTGACAGATACGTGCCCTCTGAAAGGGCCATATATCTTTCGGATTATGATTCTACCAGCATAGCCTCCATAGGAGTTGCCGCCCACGAGTGCGGCCATGCCATCCAGCATCATTTCGGCTATGTGCCTCTTCGTATAAGCCAGGCCATATCGCCGCTTTGTGCAGTGGGATCCAATCTTGGGATACCCATACTTTTCATAGGCATCATATTTTCCCTGACAGGTCTTATCAATCTGGGCATCTTACTTTTCGGGCTCGGGTTTGTCATAAGCCTTATAACACTTCCTGTGGAGTACAACGCATCCAACAGGGCCCTGTCCATACTGGAGAGCTTCGGACTCCTTGACGATGAGGAGCTTTCAGGGACAAAAAAGGTACTGAGAGCAGCAGGACTCACCTATGTGGCTGCGGCTGCGGCAAGTCTGGCATCACTCCTCAGACTTCTGATCCTTACCAGGAGAAATGATGACTGACAGACAGAACAGCTTAAAAAAACGATATCGCTATTTACCGAAGGACGGCCTCAATGCAAGGGAGGCCGCCCTTTGCATACTCCTGTCCGTAACCGAGGAGGGAGAAAAGGCCAATAACTGTCTGGCCGATCATCTTCGAGAAAGCAGTCTTTCTCCAAAGGACAGGGCGCTTGTCACTGCCATAGTGGACGGTACCCTCGATTATCTTATCAGGATAGACCATATCCTTTCCGGATATTCAAGAAAGCCTCTCAGATTCATGAATGCGGAAGCGAAGGGTATCCTCCGCATGTCAGTTTATCAGATATTGTTTCTGGATCGGATCCCGGACAGCGCAGCCTGCAATGAGGCCGTGGAGATCGCAAAACGCCGGGGCCTGGGAGGGCTTTCAGGATTTATAAATGCAGTTTTGAGGAACCTTATCCGGGATAAGGAAAAGGATCCGGGTAAGTTCAGTGAGTTTTCTGATGAACATATACGGTATTCCGTACCCAAGTGGCTTTATAAACGGATAGTGACGGAATTCGGGCATGACAGGGCAGAGGACATCTTTTCTGCCTGGCTTGAAAAACGGGGACTGACGGTAAGGCTCAACACTTCCCTTATGGATGAAGAAGACATACTGAGCATGCTTGACGAAGATGGGGTTTCTTATGAAAAGATAGATATGGAGTTCCTTCTCAGGAATCATGGCATAGACATCCCCGAGAGATTTATTCCCCATGTATATAAGATTTCTGGCGTCTTTGGGGTGACATCCCTCAGCGCATTTCAGAAGGGGCTTATAGCCGTACAGGATCCTGCCTCCACCCTTCCTGCTGCCATGGCATGTCCGGAGGAGGGGTCCACGATCATCGATGTGTGCGCTGCTCCAGGAGGAAAGGCCCTTCAGCTCTGCGATCTTCTCAGGGGTACAGGGCTTGTGGAGGCCCGGGACGTATCGGAACAGAAGATCGGGCTTATAAAGGAAAATGCCGACAGGATGGGCTTTAAGAACCTCAGGATCAGCTGTGCGGATGCCCTGACTCCCGATGAGGACAGCTATTACAGGGCAGACATAGTCATGGCTGACCTTCCCTGTTCAGGCCTTGGCATAGTGGGAAGAAAGCCTGATATAAAGCTGAACATAAAGAACTACAGCATAGAAGAGCTCAAGGAGCTCCAGAGGGAGATGCTTACCTTGGTAAGCAGATATGTAAAACCTCATGGCAGGCTGATCTATTCCACCTGTACCATCACCAGGGAGGAGGATGAGGACAATGCCGTGTGGGCGGCCACTCATCTTGGATTTAAACTTGAAAGCAGCATCAAGATACTCCCCTCAAAGGATCATGACGGATTCTTTGTTGCCGTACTCAGAAAGGAGTTTGTCTGATTATGGAGGATATCAGGGAGTTTTCCCTAAGCGAGCTTGAGGAGAGGATAAAAGAGCTTTCGGAGCCTTCCTATCGGGCGGGACAGATCTATGGATGGCTGCATAAAAAGCATGTCGGAAGTTTTTCAGATATGAGCAATATATCAAAGGTGCTCAGGGAAAAGCTTTCGGACCGGTATTTTATCACAAGGCTGAGAAAGCTGGAGGTACTGGTCTCCCGTATTGACGGGACCAGGAAATACCTTTTTTCCCTGGGTGACGGAAATGTGATAGAAGCAGTGCTTATGAGATATCATTACGGCAATTCCGTGTGCATAAGCTCACAGGTAGGCTGCCGTATGGGCTGCAGGTTCTGTGCCTCCACCCTGGATGGGCTTGTAAGGAACCTGACTGCAGCAGAGATGCTTTCTGAGGTATATGCCATAGAGGATGATACGGGAGAGAGGGTATCGAACATAGTCATCATGGGATCCGGAGAGCCCCTTGATAATTACGACGAGGTGGTAAGGTTCCTCCGGATGATTTCTGATAAGGATGGTCTTAATATATCCCAGAGGAACATCACACTTTCCACCTGCGGCATAGTACCCAGGATATACGAGCTTGCAAAGCTCAGGCTTCAGATAACCCTTGCCCTTTCGCTCCATGCTCCGACCCAGGAGAAAAGGCTCATCACCATGCCCATAGCGAAGGCATATGAGCTTTCTGAGGTACTTGAGGCATGCAGGGCCTATTCGGAGGAGACCGGCAGGCGAGTGACCTTTGAATATGCCGTCGTAAAGGACGTAAATGACAGTCTGGAGGATGCGGTGAGGCTTTCAGCCATGGCTGCAAAGTTACATGCGCACATAAATCTTATCCCTGTCAATCCAGTCAGGGAATGCGGCTTTTCCGAGCCGGATCAGAAAAAGCTGATGGAATTTCGGGACGAATTGTTGAAACACGGGTCAAATGTGACCATCAGAAGAGAGATGGGCCGCGACATAGATTCTGCCTGCGGCCAGCTCAGAAGGAGATACATAGCGGATGCAGGCTTACGCGCTGACTGACATAGGCCGTAGAAGGCAGGTAAATCAGGATTATATCTTTCAGTCCACCGAACCGGTGGGAGCATTTCCCAACCTCTTTATCCTGGCTGACGGGATGGGAGGACATAAGGCAGGGGACTTTGCTTCAAAATATCTGGTAGAGACCATGGTGGGCTATGTGAGCAGGACAAAGATAAATGATCCGGTAAGGGTCATGAGCAATGCCCTGACTCTTTCCAATGCCATGATCTATCATCGGTCGATGGAAGATGAGGATCTTTCAGGCATGGGATCCACCCTTGTGGCAGCAGTCATAGAGGACGACCTGCTTACTGTCTGCAATGTGGGCGATTCCAGGCTTTATCTTATACGCGACGACATCACTCAGGTGACCAGGGACCATTCCTATGTCCAGGAAATGATGGACCGGGGCATGATGCAGAAAGGATCCGAAGAGTATTTTAGTAAAAAGAAATACCTTACCCGGGCAGTGGGCAGCGAGGAAGAGGTAAAGGCAGACTATTTTGAAGTGGACCTGATGGATGGAGATTACATACTTCTCTGTTCCGACGGGCTTACGAACATGGTGGATGACGATCATCTGCTGAGTCTGATATCCGGAAACGGCAGCCTGGAATATAAGGCAAAAAAGCTTATATCGGATGCAAATGCCAATGGAGGCATGGACAATATTGCGGTGATACTGATCAGGTATACGGAAGGCGGTGAAGGATGATGATAAAGGCCGGAGATATACTTGACGGACGTTATGAAATAGAATCAAAGATCGGTCAGGGCGGCATGTCCTATGTATACAGGGCAAAGGATACGAAGCTTGACCGTATCGTTGCCATAAAGATGCTCAAGGAGGAGTGTTCCGGGGACGAGGAGTTCCTGGAAAAATTCCGTAATGAAGCAAGATCCGCCGCTAATCTTACCCATTCCAACATTGTGGCGGCCTATGATGCGGTGGATGAGGGAGAGCTCCATTACATAGTCATGGAGCTTGTTGAGGGCATCACCCTTAAAAACTATATAGCCAGAAAGGGGAGGCTGTCCAATAAGGAGACCATAGGCATCAGTCTCCAGGCTGCAGAAGGCATAGCCGCTGCCCACAAGAAGGGCATAATCCACAGGGACATAAAGCCCCAGAATCTGATCATTTCCAAGGATGGAAAGGTGAAGGTGGCTGATTTCGGCATAGCCAGGGCGGTGTCTCAGGATACGGCGAACTCTGCGGTGGTGGGCTCGGTGCATTACATAGCGCCGGAGCAGGCCCAGTACGGACAGGCCGATGAGCGCTCCGACCTTTATTCCCTTGGCATATGCATGTATGAGATGATCACGGGAAGAGTCCCCTTCAAGGGAGACAATACCGTCAATGTGGTCATGGCACATATCCAGGAAGCCATGGTCCCTCCCAGCGTATATAATGAGGAGATATATCCGGCTCTTAACGATATCATTACAAAGGCGACGAAAAAGGCCCCTGAGGACAGATATCAGTCTGCAGGTGAGCTGATAGCTGATCTGAAACGATGCGTGGGTGAGCCGGAGGGACATTTTGTCAGGCTCTTTGACACCGAACCCAAACGATCTTCTGAGGGAAGGCCTCATGCTCAGTCTGACGGGGACAGAAAAGAAACTGACAATGCCGGAAAATCCAAGGATACTGAGGCACCGGAGCAGGAGGAGAGCTTTACTCATCACCGGAGCCTCAGGGACCTTCTTGGGGATACAACGGTGATACTCAGAAAGGGAGAGCTTCCGGAAGCTACAGATGCAGAGAAGGAAGCGGCAAGGAAGCTTCGCAGCAGGATAAGGCTTGCCATATACGGAGTTTCCGCACTCCTCATAATCATACTGCTTACAGTGATACTCAATGCGGCAGGGATCTTAAGAAAGACAGTAAATGAGGAGGAGAAGCCTCTTACTGAGCTTGAAACCTCTTCTTCAGAGACAGAAGAGACGGAGGAGAGCCAGATAGACATAACGGTGGAGATAAGCCCTGAGCAGCTCATGCCTTCGCTGCTTGGAAAGACGGTGGATGAGGCCTCCGCGCTGCTCCAGTCCTACGGAGTCAGTCTGGATTCATCCAGGACAGACTATTCTGATGTCTATTATGAAGGGCTGATCATAGCCCAGGAGCCTTCGGCTGATGATGTGATAGTAAGGGGAGAGACTGTCTATGTGACTGTATCTCTCGGCACCAGGATAAACAGCGTGCTTTCCTCCCTTGAGGGAAAGACCCGGGAAGAGGCGGAAGCAGAGCTTTCAGAGGTGGGGATAGGTGTTGCCGATGTAAAGTCGGAGCTTTCCGATACCGTGGCTGCGGGCCTTATCTCCGGGTATGAGCTTATCGATGATGGAAACGGAAATACCGAGCCCGTGGAGGGAAGCTCAATAAGGCTGATCCTGAGCCTTGGCCCCAGAGATGCAGAAACAGTCATGCCGGGACTCCTCGGATTAAGTGAGGAACAGGCCCTGTATGTGCTCAATCAGGCTGGGCTTTCCCCTGCCTCCGTGACCTATGAATCTTCGGATCTGTATGCAGAGGGACAGGTCTGCTACCAGTCAGTTGCTGAAGGAGATCCGGTGCTTACCGGAACTGCCATCAGCATCAAGGTCAGTCTTGGAAAGTCCCAGTTCGGAAGCGGGCTTTCTGATGCATTCTGGTATGGAAATATAGATACGGTGAGTCAGGTCGGGACGGTGAGTGGTCCCAACGATGCCATGAACCAGATCATGGTCACCATAAGGCTCTGTCAGAGAGTCAACGGAGCAAATGTATATACTACCCTTGAAGAGGCAAAACCTGTGGCCCAGGGCTCCTATATCCCGGTAAGCTTCCGCAACATAAAGGGAGCTCAGGGAGTTGATACCGGAGAGATCGAGGTCGTAAACGCCAATTCCGGAAAGATATACTCCTCAACCACCATCAGCTTCGCTCCCTTGGAGGGAACAGTATGATGCATGGCAGGATACTGAAGGGAGTGGGAGGTTTTTACTATGTCCACTGTGCTGAGGACGGGTTGATCTATGCCTGCAGGGCAAGGGGCCTTTTCAGAAAGGACGGGGTAAAGCCTCTTCCGGGAGACCGGGCCCTGTTTGAGATCACACATGAAAAGGACCGGGAGGGCAGTATCATTGAGATAGGGAAAAGGGACAATGTGCTCATAAGACCTGCGACGGCAAATGTGGACAGGGTGCTGGTAGTATTTTCAGTAAAGGACCCTGATCCTAACCTGAATCTGCTGGACCGTTTCCTGATCTATATGGGAGCTCAGGACATAGAGGCCTCCATCTTTTTCAACAAGGAAGATATCGACCAGGAGGGCTTTGGAGACCATCTCAGGGAGATCTATGAAAGTGCCGGGTACAGGGTCATACTCGGTTCCGTAAGGGACGGAGATACAAAGGAGGAGATAGAGCATGTTCTTTCAGGCCATACCACTGTCCTTGCAGGCCCTTCCGGTGTGGGAAAGTCCTCACTGATAAATCTCCTTCACGGAGCGGAGCTTTCAGAGACAGGAGAGCTTTCGGAAAAGATCAGGAGGGGAAAGCAGACTACGAGGCACACCGAGCTGTTTACCATAGGAAAAGATACCTATATCCTGGATACGCCCGGGTTTACGTCTCTGTCGCTTTCTGAACTTAAGATAGACGGACTCAGGTCAGATGATATAAAATATTATTACGATGAATTCGGGAAATATTATCCCGACTGCAGGTACAATACCTGCAACCATATTCATGAGCCTGAAGAGATCTGTGCGGTAAAACGGGCGCTTGAAAGGGGAGAGATCCACAGGGAGCGCTATGAAGATTATGTCCAGATCTATGAGGAGATGAAGGCTTCTGAGAGGAGGTAGCATGGAGAACATACTTGCCCCGTCGATACTTTCGGCGGATTTTGCAAAGCTTGGGGAGGATGTGGAACTTATTGACAGGCTGGGAGCCCAGTATGTCCACATTGATGTCATGGACGGAAGGTTCGTACCTAACATTTCCTTTGGCCTTCCGGTCATAAAGAGCATACGGAGCCATACAAAGAGGATCTTTGACGTACATCTGATGATAGAAGAGCCGGAGCGCTATATCAGGGAGTTTTATGAGGCAGGAGCTGACATACTTACGGTCCATGTGGAGGCCGTAAGACATCTGGACCGCACGATCAATGCCATCAGGGAGGAGGGCATGAAGGCCGGCATAGCTTTAAATCCCGCTACTCCCGTAAGCCTCATATCCAATGTCATAGGCTCAGTTGACATGGTCCTTCTTATGAGCGTAAATCCAGGCTTCGGAGGCCAGTCCTATATAGGCTATGTCACAGACAAGATCAGGGAGCTCAGACAGATGTCAGACATACTGAATCCGGAGCTTGACATAGAGGTTGACGGCGGTATCAACACGGAAAATGTGGGTACCATCCTGGAGGCGGGGGCCAATGTGATAGTAGCAGGATCATCCGTTTTCAAGGGGGACCCCGAGAAGAATATTAAACAATTTTTAAAAATCTTTTCCGCATATTGAGTTTGAACGGGACGGGCATATAATCTTCGTAGATAGTTTGGAGACCGGAAGAGGAGGGGATATATATGTCCGAAAAGAAATATAAGCTGTCAAGTCCTTCTGTGCTTGCCATGATAGGACTTATGGCTGCACTGGTATTTGCAGGTTCAAAGATAGAGATCAGATTTCCGACGATACTTGGAGTATCCAGGTTTCATCTGGGAAACGGACTCTGCCTTCTGTCCGGCTACCTTCTTGGGGCACTTCCGGGAGGGCTTTCAGCCGGGTTCGGTTCCTTCCTGTTTGACGTGGTATTCTGGGGAGGTTCTCCTGCAGGCTGGGCAGTGACCCTTATAACCAAGTTCCTTATGGGCTATGTGGGAGGACTCTGCTTTACGAAGCATCTGTTTTCAAAACTTGGGCAGATACCTGAGCTTGTGCTCTGCGGTCTGCTTGGAGAAGCTGCATATATTGCCGGATATTTGCTTAAGGAATTCGTGACCTACAGGTTTATCATGGGATCTCCCATGACTGCGGTATCCCTCATGCTGATCGAAAAATTTGCATCCTCTGCAGTCAATGCAGTCATAGCGATAGCCGTATCCGCAGTTCTTTATAAGGTACTCCGTCCCGTGCTCGTTAAAAGCGGACTTATATGACAGATATGAGAGACGGATCCGGCATCCCGGATCAGAAAGGGAGTATATGAGCTTTCCGATCCCCAAAAAGATAGCAGTGATAAATGACCTTTCCGGTTACGGAAGGGTCTCTCTTTGTGTATCCCTTCCGGTGATTTCCGCGCTGGGAGTGCAGTGCTGCCCGGTGCCTACATCCATACTTTCAAATCATACCGGGTTCCCGAGTGAATACAAATATGACCTGACAGAACAGATGAAACCCTATATCGAAGCCTGGGGACAGCTAAGGCTCAGCTTTGACGGCATCATCACCGCATATATGAGCTATGAGGAACAGGTCAGGATAACGGCGGATCTGATCGACAGGTTCAGAAGGGATGATACGGTGGTATTCGTGGATCCATGCATGGCGGATCACGGCAGGATATACAGAGGTTTTACCGGGGATTTTGCAGGCTGCATAAGGGATCGGCTCGTCAGAAAGGCCACGGTCATAAAGCCCAACATCACGGAGGCCTGCCTGCTCACCGGTTTTGATTATGATACCGTAAAAGCCTATGCTCAGGAGCCCAAGCTTCGGAAACTGAAATCCTGCCTTATGAACATGATAGAGGATCTTCGGGAGCTGGGGCCTCAGCAGATAATCATAACCGGCATAGAGAGACAGGACCGGATTATGAATGTGGTGGCGGACGGAGATGATATAAGGTTCATTTCCATGCACAGGACCGGACAGAGCAGAGGCGGTACCGGGGACATATTTTCATCCATAGCCGCAGCTTCCCTGGTTCAGGGCATGAGCCTTGAGAAAGCCACAAAAAAGGCTTCCGGCTTTGTATCTGAGGCAATACGTATTTCGGAGGAAGCGGGAGTACCCGTAAATGAGGGCGTCATCTTTGAAAATATACTATCCAAGCTTGCATCAACTGCCTTTCCTCAAGGCTGAAGATATGGACTATCACGCTTGAGGAAAAGCTTTGCCTGTGCTATACTTTTTTTATTCGCTCGAAGACAGGGCGCTTTTGCCCGCGAAGGGCACTTACAAATAAGACTAAGAGGACATGAACGATGCTGGATATCAAGTTTGTCAGGGAAAATCCTGATGCGGTAAAGGAAAACATCAAAAAGAAGTTTCAGGATGAGAAGCTTCCCCTTGTGGATGAGTGCATAGCCATAGATGCGGAGCTCAGAAAGACCCAGGCCCAGGCTGACGATCTGAGGGCAAAGCGCAACAAGATCTCGAAAGAGATAGGAGCCCTTATGGGCAAGGGCCTTAAGGAAGAAGCTGAAGCTGCCAAGGAAGAGGTACGCAAGGACGGAGAGCTGCTTGATGAACTTTCCAAAAAGCAGACCGAGCTTTCAGAGGAGCTTACCAAAAAGATGATGGTCATCCCCCAGATGATCGATCCTTCAGTTCCCATAGGTAAGGACGACAGTGAAAATGTTGAGGTCCAGCGCTTCGGTGAGCCTAAGGTGCCTGATTTTGAGGTGCCTTATCATACTGACATCATGGAGAGCTTCGGAGGCATCGATATGGATGCTGCGGGCAGGGTCGCAGGAAACGGATTTTATTATCTGATAGGCGACATAGCAAGGCTTCATGAGGCAGTTATAGCCTATGCAAGGGACTTCATGATCAACAGGGGATTCACCTACTGCATCCCTCCCTTCATGATCCGTTCAAAGGTAGTGACAGGCGTCATGTCCTTTGCCGAGATGGATGCAATGATGTATAAGATCGAGGGCGAGGACCTCTATCTTATCGGTACCTCAGAGCATTCCATGATAGGTAAATTCATAGACCAGTCCATAGACGAGGCTGAGCTTCCGATAACCATGACCTCCTACAGCCCCTGCTTCAGGAAGGAGAAGGGTGCTCACGGCATAGAGGAGAGAGGCGTATACCGCATCCATCAGTTTGAGAAGCAGGAGATGATAGTGGTATGTGAGCCTGAGGATTCCATGAAGTGGTATGACGTGCTCTGGAAGAATACGGTAGACTTCTTCAGGACCCTGGACATACCTGTAAGGCAGCTGGAGTGCTGTTCAGGCGATCTGGCTGATCTTAAGGTCAAGTCCTGTGATGTGGAGGCCTGGTCCCCCAGACAGAAGAAATATTTTGAGGTAGGATCCTGCTCCAATCTTGGAGATGCACAGGCAAGAAGACTTAAGATCAGGATCAAGTCCAAGGAAAAGGGCAATCATCTTGCCCACACCCTCAACAATACCTGCGTGGCTCCTCCCCGTATGCTCATCGCCTTCCTTGAGAACAATCTCAATGCAGACGGATCGGTGAACATCCCTGAGGTGCTGAGGCCTTACATGGGTGGCAAGGACAGGCTTGTACCCAAGTATAATTCCATTACCGAAGCCTCATCAAAGTAAGTACAGTATAGCAACTTACTTGACACGGGCAGGGAACAGTGATAAATTTTACATGTTTATAACTTAATATAAAGGCTGTGAAGATGCACAGTAGCCCTTATGCATGTCATAAGAGAGGAAGGCCGCAGGCTGAGAGCCTTCTGTCCGCTGCATGGGGAGTGAATTTCACATCGGAGCTGCTGGGCTGAAATCCAAGGATCATGATTCGGTTCACTTTGGAGTGTAGGTCCTGACGTGTCTGCACGTTACGCAGAAAATGAGTGCCCGTCTTTTCAGACGGGAATAAGGGTGGTACCGCGAGCTTTCGTCCCTTTTCGGGATGAAAGCTCTTTATTTTTTGAGGAGAGAAGATTTATGAACGAACAGCTTAAGAAGATCACTGAGGAAGCTCTTTCCAGGATCGCTTCCTGCGAGGACCAGGCAGGGCTCAACGAGGTAAGGGTAGCCTATCTTGGAAAGAAGGGCGAGATAACCCAGCTCATGAAGTCCATGAAAGACATTCCGGCAGAGGAAAGGCCGGCCTTTGGACAGCTTGTCAACGACGCAAGATCAAAGGTGGAAGAGGCCATAGAGGAAGCCGCTCTTGCCATAAAGCGCAGGGACCGGGAAAAGAAATTCAGGGAAGAAGAGATAGACGTGACCCTTCCTGCAAAGAAGCTCAGGATAGGACACGGGCATCCCTGCCAGAGAGCCCTTGATGAGCTTGAGAGGATCTTTACCGGTATGGGCTATGAGGTGGTTGAAGGCCCTGAGATAGAGTATCAGGAGTATAATTTCACCAAGCTGAATATCCCCGAGGGACATCCTGCAAGAGATGAGCAGGATACTTTCTATATCACTGATCAGATCCTGCTCAGAAGCCAGACTTCTCCCGTACAGGCAAGGACCATGGAAAAGGGAAAGCTTCCAATCAGGATGATCTCACCCGGAAGAGTGTTCCGTTCAGACAGCATAGATGCCACTCACAGCCCTTCCTTCTATCAGGTAGAGGGACTTGCAGTGGATAAGTATATCACCATGACGGATCTTAAGGGCACGCTTACAGAGTTTGCCAAGGAGCTTTTCGGGCCGGATACCAAGACCCGCTTCCGTCCTCATCATTTCAATTTTACAGAGCCTTCAGCCGAGATGGACGTAAGCTGCTTCAAGTGCCACGGAAAAGGCTGCCGTTTCTGTAAGGGAGAGGGCTGGATCGAGATACTGGGCTGCGGCATGGTCCACCCCAATGTCCTGGATATGTGCGGAATAGATTCAAGAGAGTATACAGGATTTGCCTTCGGCGTAGGCCTTGAAAGGATCGCGCTTCTGAAATATGAGATAGATGATATGAGACTGCTCTATGAAAACGACCAGCGTTTTCTTGACCAGTTCTGATGGAGGGATAGAGAGATATGAATACACCGCTTTCATGGATAAAGGATTATGTGCCTGAGCTTTCCTGCACCCCTCAGGAATACAGCGACAGGATGACTCTTTCGGGCACAAAGGTGGAAAGTTTTGAAGAGCTTTCCAAAAATCTTAAGGATATAGTGATAGGCAGGGTGCTTTCAGTAGAGAAGCATCCTGATGCCGATAAGCTGACAGTATGTCAGGTGGATGTGGGTGAAAAGACCGTCCAGATCGTGACCGGAGCTCCAAACATAAAGGTGGGCGAGAGCGGC
>DVNQ01000033.1 GCA_018714245.1 Candidatus Avilachnospira avicola | reverse complement strand
ATAATAGAAACTATAAGCCTCGCATCCTGGATCGGAAGCTGGAGGAATATCTTTTAGCCTTCGGGGCTGTCTGTATTGAAGGACCCAAATGGTGCGGCAAGACCTGGACCGCTTCTTTCCACAGCAAAAGTGAGATATATATCGGAAATCCTGCCGGTAATTTTCAGAACCGCCAGCTGGCGGAGCTGTCTCCAGCCATGGTGCTGGAGGGGGATACGCCGCGACTGATAGATGAATGGCAGGAGGTGCCAGGACTCTGGGATGCAGTGCGATATAAAGTAGACCAGACTGCGGGCAAAGGCCAGTTTATACTCACCGGATCTGCCACACCAAATCATAAGGGTATACTTCACAGTGGGGCCGGACGCATTGCCAGGCTAAGGATGCGGCCCATGTCCCTATGGGAGTCAGGGGACTCAAGCGGAGGCGTATCCCTTGAGGAACTCTGCCGAGGAGAGCTGGTCCCCGCCATGACCGGAGAGGTGGATATCAGAAAACTTATTGAGCTGATCATAAGGGGAGGCTGGCCTGGGAGTCTGGACCTGCGGATCGAACGGGCTGCACTGCTGCCTTCCCAGTATCTGGATGCTGTCATCGAGGATGATGTATTCCGGATCGATGGCATAAAAAGAGATATCAGGAAAATGCGCCTGTTGTTGCATTCTCTTGCCCGGAATGAGAGTACCACGGCCACTAACAGGGCACTGCTGAGAGATATTAGAGATGTTGATGATGAGGATATAGACAACAATACTCTTGCTGCATATCTGGACATCTTCAAACGGCTGTTTATTACGGATAATCAGCAGCCTTTTTCCAGTGGAATCCGTTCATCCATGCGGCTTAAGCAGGCAGAGAAACGACATTTTGCTGATCCGTCCCTGGCCTGTGCCCTGCTGAAGGCCACTCCCTCCGGACTGCTTAATGATCTTGAAACACTTGGATTCCTTTTTGAGGCTCTTTGTGAGCGTGACCTGCGGATCTATGCAGAATCCTTCGGAGGACAGCTTTACCATTATCAGGACTACAGGAATCAGGAGATCGACGCAGTGATCGAGCTTTCGGACGGACAGTGGTGTGGCTTTGAAATCAAACTTGGCAGCAATCAGATAGATGCTGCAGCAGAAAATCTGCTGAAGATCAGAAAACAGATCGAAGGGGATCCGAAGGGCAGGCCTCCTGCGGTACTTTGTGTCATCTGTGGGATGGCAAATGCAGCCTACCAAAGGCCTGACGGAGTGTTTGTGGTGCCTATTACTGCATTGAGACCATAAAAGTCCGGGAGGCCTAAGATAATATAATTATCGCCAGGCAAAGCATGTTTTATTAAATCAGTTTTGTGGAGGAAAGATGCTTAAGGTACTGATAGCGGACGATGAAAAGAAGATAGGACTATTGATAAAGAAGCTGATCCTCTGGGATGAGCTTTCAATGGAATGCATGGATATAGTGCAGGATGGGGAAGCAGCCCTGAGGATTATACTCAAGGATCGCCCGGACATAGTCATTACCGATATACGCATGCCGGGGCTTTCGGGCCTTGAGCTTATAGAGCGGGTGACTGATGAGCTGGGAGAGGATGCTCCTCATTTCATAGTCATAAGCGGATACCGATACTTTGAGTATGCGAGAAAGGCCATTAAATACGGAGTTGAGGATTATCTGCTGAAGCCTATTGAGGAGGATGAGCTGAATAAGGTGCTTCGTAAGATCAGGGACAGTATAGAGACCGATGAGGCCCGTGAGGAAAAGCTTGACAAGATGACCGAGGTCATTGAAGGAAGCAGGGGTACTCTCCACCATGCATTTCTCAATTACCTCATGGAAAATGATGATGTGTCCGGGGAGGACAAAGCTGAGGCTATCAGTGACGTCAATAAGAACTTCGGACTTAATTTCAAAAATGAGATCTTTCAGGCAATTTCAGTCAAATTTTTCCGGAAAAACAGCCGGGAGGAGGGACTTGATGCCTGGAAGGAACAGCTGGAGCTGATCGAAAGGAAGGTGGCTGAGCTTTTTGAAGCCGTTTACAAGGACCGTACACTGGATATGGCTGTCGCGGTACGGAAACATTTTTCTGTCACTGCGGTACTCAACTATGAACAGAGCAGAAGGAGTGATATGGAACTTGGGACGGAACGGTTTATCGAACGTCTCAGGGAGTATATATCGGACTATGCGACCTGTGACATATGTGTGGCCATAAGCGATGAATACAGCGATTTTTCCATGCTGCAGAATGCAGTCAGAATGACGGAAGAACTCCAGTGCATGACGGTATTCGGCGGATCAAAGATGGTATTCAGAAGTTCGGATATAAAACGGGGTGCAAAGATCTGCTCAGAGGATATCATAAATGAATGTCACAAGGCCCTTTCCCATGCCATGGAGATTCGGGATGGAGAAAAGGTATCTTATGAAATAGCAGCCGGCTTTCACCTTGCTGATGAGAAAAATGCTTTTGGAAGCGAGTACTATGAGCTTGCCCGGGGCATTGCCGGGATCATGGCTGAGACCTTTTTTGATGACCCTGAGGAACAAAGAGAGATCCGGGAACAGTCCTTTAATGAG
>DVNQ01000032.1 GCA_018714245.1 Candidatus Avilachnospira avicola | reverse complement strand
CTCCGAGGAAGATGATGGGCATAGACTCAGAGGGCATGCTGATATCTGCAGTATACGAGTATGACGGACATGAGGGACTCAATCTCCTCATGCTGGATGACAGCATACCTGCAGGAGCAAAGCTTTATTGATGAGGATCTGCTGATGGACGAAGGTTTCAAAAGAAGATTCCTGTTTTGCCTTTGCATATCACTGGCAGCGACCTTTGTCTGCGAGATGATAAGGCGCAGGATGGGAAAAGAACGATCAGAGGATTGGATTTTCTGACATAAGGATATGAGGAGCTGCTGCATAACAGATGAAATACATCCATGCAGCAGCTCTTTTTTATTGTGATGGAAGATTTTCAAGACATTCTGATTTTGTTGAAAAGTTCGGAACACAAATATAAGGTGATCATGATGAGGGAAAATGTTGAAGGCAGAAGATATGAGACTGCCATACACCATCTGATGGCTCTCTGCGGAGGGCTGATGGGAGTATATACCATAATGAGCAGGATGGGAGTCTTTGCAGCGGCAGAGACCACCAATATGATAGAGATAGTCTGCGATATACTGGGCAAGGATCCGGAGGCAATTTTTACGAGGCTCCTGGCACTGCTCATATATATCCTGGGGCTTATATGCCATACGGCTCTCAAGATGAAAACAGAGCTGGAGCTTCGCTATGCTTCGATAGTCCTGGATGTGCTTGCAATACTGTCACTGCTCATCATCCCTGAGGATGTGGATCCCTTTCTGGCTCTCTGTCCCCTTTGCTTTGCTGCTGCCTTCCAGTGGTGCAGCTTTGAGAGGGCAAAGGGCTACAGCTGTTCTACTATCTTCTCAACAAATAATCTGAAGCAGACCGTGACTTCGGCTGCGGCCTGGTTCATGACAAAAAAAGAGGACCCGGACAGGCTAAAGAAGGCTGACCGGGCCCTGTTTTACGGAGGGACTCTCCTTTGCTTTTATGGAGGAACTGCAGCAGGCTATGAGGCCTGGAGCATCCTGGGAATGAGCAGCATACTGCTGACCCTTATCCCGCTTTCCTTATGTACAGTGCTGATAGGAAAGCAGAAGGCCTGACGCTGTCTTATTACAGATTCGATGCAAAGAAGCTTGCCGTGCTGTTTACGACAGTGTCAAGTATGTAGGTCTTGTCACTGTAGAAGCCATAGCCGTGTCCGTCCTCAGGCGTAGTGACAACGATGGCTGAAAGCTCATTTGCCACCTTCTGGCTTACTGCGGGACTTACGGACTCATCGTCAACTGCATAGATGA
This sequence comes from Candidatus Avilachnospira avicola, assembly GCA_018714245.1. Classification (GTDB taxonomy): domain Bacteria; phylum Bacillota; class Clostridia; order Lachnospirales; family Lachnospiraceae; genus Avilachnospira; species Avilachnospira avicola. The sequence continues at coordinate 5,976 of DVNQ01000032.1, read as the reverse complement.
CAAGAGCGGGACCGTCATAGTTTGCTCCTGCTGCGGCTATAAGGGAGTCTCCTGCATATTTTTCAAGATCTGCAAACCATCCTGCAGAAAGCTGCTGGTTCTGTCCATAGATGGTAGTGAAGGGTGCATAGCCTGAAATGGCTGCCTGTGCCTTAAGGGCTTCCCAGTTCTGCGCTCCGCCAAAGAGAAGCTTCAGATCCTCGGTGTCTGCTGCAGGTGCAAGAAGGCCTACTGCCTTGAATGCATAGGCGTCATCAGCAAGCAGCTCAAGAGAGATACGGCCGCCCATGGAATAACCGAAGATGCCTACTCTCTGGGGATCTATGCTGTAGTTTGCAAGCATGTAATCAAGTGCAGAAAGGACATCCTGCTTCATGTTGCTCTGCATGTTCGCGGTAAAAGGCTCCGTGGATTCACCGCATCCCGGGAAATCCATGCGTATGGATGCCACGCCGTTCTTTGCGAGAGCTGCAGCAATGGATGAGAGGCCTACATTTTCATTTTTATCGCCTCCATGTCCATGGCAGATAAGTACGAGGGGCATGTTGATCTTTCCTTCGGGAACCGTAACTACGGCAGGAACAGATACTCCTCTTGAAGGATAGGTGACCTTGACCTCCACGGACTCCGATACTCCGGGGCCGGCAGCTTCGGCAAACACATATGGAGTGCCTGCAGCACCGTTTGCAAAGACGGTTCCGGTAAACAGAGCCGTTATGACTGCTGCTACTGCAAATAATCTTCTGGATCTCATATAAACACCTCCTGATCAATGATAATCTATTAAAGATCCTATAATAAGTCAGCGATGATCCGCCAACATAAGCTCTAATCTGTGTTTATAAAGAGAACTTTCTATTGATAATATTATATCAGCTTCAGCCTTAGGCAACAAGTTATCTATTGCCAGTTTATTGTCAGGATCATACATTATGACCTGCATAAGGCTTGATAAAATGAACATATCAGGTTATCTTTATAAGAATAAGAGATGAATACCTAAGGCCCTGGCCTGTACAGGCCTGCAGGCAGGAAAGGAGATATTTATGCTGGAGATTGGAACAAAGGCACCGGATCTTGAGCTTCCGGATCAGAATGGAAAGCTGCGTACTCTTTCGGAGTTCAGGGGACAGAAAGTCATACTGTATTTTTATCCCAAGGACATGACACCGGGATGCACAAAGCAGGCCTGTTCCTTTGGGGAACTTTATCCCCAGTTTCAGGAAAAAGGAGCAATAGTGATCGGAGTAAGCAGGGACAGCGTGGCCTCCCACAAGAAATTTGAAGAGAAGTATGGCCTTCCCTTCATACTGCTGTCAGATCCCGAAAGAAAGGCCATAGAGGCCTATGACGTATGGAAGGAAAAGAAGAACTATGGCAAGGTGTCCATGGGTGTGGTGCGCAGCACCTATCTGATAGATGAGGACGGGGTGATCATAAAGGCCTTTGGAAACGTAAAGGCAGCGGACAACCCGGCTCAGATGCTGGGAGAGCTGCAGTGAGGATCATCATATCGCCTGCAAAACAGATGAGGGAGGACCGGGACAGCCTGGAGCCTCGCAGTCTTCCTGCCTTGCTGGATAAGGCGGAGAGGCTTCGGAAATATATCGGCGGACTCTCCTTTGAGGACCAGAAAAGGCTGTGGGCATGCAATGAAAAGATAGCCCAGGAGAACCATGAGCGATTCCTTGATATGGACCTTCGGAGAGGCCTGACCCCTGCCATACTTTCATATGATGGCATACAGTACAAATATATGTCTCCCTCCGTGTTTGAGACAGGGGAGTTAGACTATATTGAGGAGCATCTGCGCATACTTTCCGGATTTTACGGCGTGCTGAGACCCATGGACGGAGTGACTCCCTACAGGCTTGAGATGCAGGCCAGGGCCTCCGTGGACGGACATAAGGATCTCTATGACTTCTGGGGCAGGAGCCTCTATGAGGAGGTCATTGACGACAGCCGCATCATCATAAACCTGGCTTCAAAAGAGTACTCAAGGTGCATAGAAAAGTATCTCGGGCCGGAGGACAGATACATAAGCTGCATCTTTGGGGAGCTTTCAGGAGAAAAGGTCGTACAGAAGGGCGTTTATGCCAAGATGGCCAGGGGAGAGATGGTCAGGTTCATGGCTTCAAAGGGCATAGAGCAGCCTGAGCAGCTCAGGGAGTTTGACTGGAGCGGCTATTGCTTTGATGAGGAGAGATCGACAGATACAGAGTATGTATTTTTAGAAAGGACGAATGCATGAATACAAACGAAAAAACCGGAGACAGAAGGGCCCGAGGGATCAGCGAGCTTATGCATGATTTTATGGAGGAGCATGCGCCGCTTTTCTGGATCATATTCAGTGTGGTGATGGTGCTCGTCATATATAAATCTTTCAGCCTGACTTTCCTAAAGAAGACTCCTTATACCTGGGATGATGTTTTTCAGCACTATACCCTGGCACTGCTCTGCATCATACTTATGAGAGAGTCCTATAAAGGGCAGTTCCACCTTGGATTCAGAAGGGAAAGGTTCGGACTGGGACTCCTGTTATGCTGGCCGGCAGTCCCCTTCATGCTCATGAATATGGTATCTGGCCTTGGAAAAAGCCCGGTACAGACGGAAGCCCTGATACTCATGATACTGAGCAATCTGGCGATAGGGCTTTTTGAAGAAGTGATCGTCAGGGGCATACTTGTGGGCCATATGATGCATCATTTTAAGGGAGACAAACACAGGGTGCTGAAATCCGTGCTGTTCTCATCCCTGCTTTTCGGGATACTTCATATCGGAAATGCTTTGGAAAATCCTGTAAATACAGCATTTCAGATCGTATATGCCACGGGAATAGGTGTCATGTTTGCGGCTTCTTACATAAGGACCAGGAATCTGTGGCCCTGTATCATAATGCATGCTGCCGTGGATTTCTGTGCGAATCTGAATATCATATACGTGCCTCTTCAGGCGGATATGACGGAGTATCAGCAGCAGGCCATGAGGGTTCCCAGCCTGATATATGACTATGTATCACAGGATGTATTCATGATGATACCGGCCCTGGTGCTTATCGGAGCGGTGCTGGCATCCCTGGTGGCCGTATTTGCCGGCATATTTATGCTGAGAAGATCGAAAGCTTCAGAGATAGAAGAACTCTGGCAGGAGATGTAAGGATCATAGATGACAGGAGATCTGCATACACATTCCATATACGATGACGGAAAGAACAGCCTTATGGAGATGGCTATGGCCGCGGAAGGCCTTGGCCTTGATTATCTTGGCTTTTCCGGACATTCCTTTCAGCCGGGAGCTGAAGACTGGTGTATCGGCAATGACCGGATAAGCTCCTATCTTTCTGAGGCAATGCGCATAAAGGAAAAGTATTCCGCGGAAGGAAGGCATCTCAGGATATTTGTGGGCCTTGAGCTAGACATATTCGGAAGGGCAGAGAAGGGCCTTGACTATGTCATAGGATCTGCCCATGGCTTTATGCAGGACGGGAGGTTCCTCAGTGTGGATGAAAGCCCGGAGGCACTTAAGCGGATCATAAATGAGCTTTTTTACGGCGATCCATACGCCATGACGGATGCCTATTATGACAATGCGGCAAAGATCCCGGAGATGACAGACTGCGACATAGTGGGGCATTTTGATCTGGTGACCAAGTTCAATGAGAGCTGTCCCCTGTTTGATGCCAGGTCACCAAGATACCTTGACAGGGCCCTTTCGGTCATGAGATACCTTGCGGAGAAGGACCTGATATTTGAGATCAATACGGGAGCCATATCCAGGGGGTGGCGCACCGAGCCCTATCCGGACAGTCTGCTCCTGAGAAAGCTTCATGACATGGGAGGCAGGATCACGATAAACTCTGATTCACATCAAAGCAGTACCATAGCCTATGAATTCGGGCTTGCCAGAAAAAGGGCCATGGAAGCAGGCTTTGAAAGCATATGGGTGCTTACTGAGCAGGGATTTTCCGAGGAAAGCCTCATGGACTTCCGGGGGTGAACCATATGGCGCTTTATGCTATAGGAGATCTGCATCTGCATTTTCAGACTGAGCTCAAGGCTCCGGGACAGATTGCGGGGAAGGTCTGGCAGGACCACGAGAGAAAATTCAGGGAAAATTGTGAAAGGCTCATGAATCCCGATGATACCCTCCTTCTGCTGGGAGATCACAGCTGGGGAAGAAAGCTTTCCGAGTGCGAAAAGGATCTGGCCTATATAGTGGCACTGCCTGGAAGGAAAATACTGCTAAGAGGAAACCATGACATGTTCTGGGAGTCCGGTAAAACGGAAAGGCTGAATCAGATGTTTGAGGGCAGGCTGCATTTTCTCCAGAACAACTTTTACGCATATGAGGACTATGCCCTGGTGGGTACCAAGGGCTATGCCTATGAGGGCCTCGACAGCAGGGAACATGCAGCCATGCTGGTTGAGCGGGAAGCGGAGAGACTGAAGATATCATTTGAAGCCGCGAGGGCAGAGGGCTATCAAAAGTTCATCATGCTGCTTCATTACCCTCCGACAAATTTCTGGGAGCGAAACAGTATCTTTACGAAGATGGCTGAAAAGTACGGGGCTGAGCAGGTGCTTTATGCCCACTGCCATGGGGAGCAGCGCTTCCATGACAGCATAAGAGGTAAGAAGAGGGGAATAAGGTACAGCCTCGTATCCGGGGACTGTCTCAGGTGGCATCCACTCAGGATACTCTGACCAGGACTCGGAACGGGGATATCATAAGCCATTTTGGATCCCAGGTTTTTAGTAGAACTCCTTGACATGTGAGGGGTGATTAAGTAAAATAAATCAGGTTCAGCCGGAGGCAGAAAAGCCTTCGGCGGTTTTCTGAAAGGATGATCTATGAACATACTTATCAAAGGCGGAAATGTCTATACGAAGGATGGGTTTCAGAAAAAGGACATAGGTATCGTTTCAGGCAGGATCAGCTTCAATGCGGAAGGAAGCTTCGACAGTGTTTATAATGCAGATGGTCTCAGCATCATACCGGGACTCGCAGATGCACACGTGCATCTGCGGGAGCCCGGTTTTTCTTATAAGGAGACCATACGCACCGGAACCATGGCAGCTGCTCACGGAGGAGTAACGGCGGTGCTTGCCATGCCGAACCTGGATCCTGCTCCCTGCGATCTTATGTCCCTTGAGAAGGAACTGGATATCATAAGGAGAGATGCCCTTGTGGATGTCATCCCCTTCGGAACCATTACGATGGGACGAAAGGGCAGGGGAGAGCTCTCCGACATGGAGGCCATGGCGCCCTATGTCTGCGGATTTTCCGATGACGGGACAGGAGTGCAGGATGAAGAGCTGATGCTTTCTGCCATGAAAAAGGCTGCAGAGCTTGGAAAGATCATCTCGGCTCACTGCGAGGATGAGCGGGAGCTTAAGCCCGGCGGATGCATACATGAGGGAGAATACGCAAGGCAGCATGGACATGTGGGCATAAATTCCGAAAGTGAATGGAAGCAGGTGGAGAGGGATCTAAAGCTTGCCGAAAAGACCGGAGCAGCATACCATGTATGCCATGTTTCCACAAAGGAATCCGTAAGGCTTATAAGAAAAGCCAAAAAGAAAGGCATAAGGGTCACCTGTGAGACGGGTCCCCATTATCTCATATATACTGATATGGACCTCAAGGAGTCCGGTGCCTGGAAGATGAATCCTCCGATAAGGAGCGCCGAAGATCGAGCGGAACTTATAAGGGGAATACAGGATGGCACCATTGACTGCATCATAACGGATCATGCACCTCACAGCATGGAGGAAAAATCAAAGGGACTGGACGGCTCCGCCTTCGGGATCACGGGCCTTGAGACCTCACTTTCTACAGTATATACTTATCTTGTCAGGCCGGGGATCATAAGCTTTGGCAGGATGCTTGAGCTGATGAGCGCTGCACCCAGGAGGATATTCGGACTTGACGGACCGGGAGCCTGCCTTTCTGAAGGGGACAGGGCCGACATTGCGA
>DVNQ01000031.1 GCA_018714245.1 Candidatus Avilachnospira avicola | reverse complement strand
TCCTTAAGTCCCTCCATATCATAGGCGTGTATGGGTTCCTCAAACCAGGCTATGTTATAGGCTGCCGCTTCCTTTGCAAACTCAAAGGCCGTATCTGCGTCAAAGCGCTGATTTGCATCCACTGCTATGCCGAAATCATCTCCCAGGGCAGCTCTCACCTTTTCAAGCCTTCTTAAGTCTCCTGACCAGTCATTTGTAAGTCCGATCTTGAACTTTGTATGGTCATAGCCCTCTGACTTGAACCTGAGCATGTCCTCTACAAGCTCTTCATCTGTAAGGAGCACGGATCCGCCTCCCTTATAGACCTTGGCCCAGTCCTTCTCAGCCCCCAGGAATCTATGGAGGGGCATGTTTCTCCTTTCAGCAAGAAGGTCCAGAAGTATCATATCCAAAGATCCAAGTTCCCTTACATGAGCACTCTGGTAGCCGAAGTTCCTGATATTCCAGTAGAGCTTTTCCGTAAGCTCTCCATAGGTCATACCTGGCTGTTCCATCAGGATGGGGATAAAAAAGCTCATCATCAGCTCCGTGCAGGGGCCTTCTCCGCAGAACCCTTCCTGATCATAAAGCTTTACCCAGCTTCCGAAGAGACTTTCATGCCTTACGCCTCCCGTTCCATCCTTAAAGGGCCTGGGAAGGGGGATAGGAGAAAGGCGATAAAACTCGGCTCTTTTTATCTTTATGACATCGGGAAATGAAAATCTGTTTTCCATATCATGTCCTCCTTTTTGAGGTCCAAGGCAGGCTTCAGCATTTTTGTGTGATCTGCCAAATCCCGCTTTGTATTTCTTTATTTTTTAGTATAATTGTGGTATAACTGTTTGAAAAGTTTGTAAAATTTGCATTTACTGTATTGTTGTATTCACACCTATGTCAGGAGGACCCATGGACCTTAAACAGATGGAATATATCCTTGCCATAGCAAAGGAAGAAAATATCACTCATGCAGCGGAAAAGCTCTATATTTCCCGCTCCGCCTTAAATTACAGCCTTCTCAATCTGGAGAAAGAACTGAAGGTCCCTCTTTTCAAACGAGTACAGAACAGACTGATACCAACATATGCGGGAGAGCTTTATCTCGCCCAGGCAAAAAAGATCCTTGCGGAATACAAGGATCTTTCACACAACATGGCAGCCATGTCCGATGCTTCCCAAAGGAGGTTAAACATCGGGGTCACCGTGGGAGGCGGTCAGCATATATTAGTGGATATCTTCCCTGACTTTCACAGAAAATATCCTCACATAACCGTCAATCTTCTTGAAGCCAACAGCCGTATCCTGGAAAAGGCTCTCCTTGACGGTGAGATCGACATGGCTTGGTCCGGCAGGATACCTGATAATCCGCTTATAGATTACAGGCTTACAAGGGAACCTACTGCCCTTACCCTTGCCATGTCAAAAAAGCATCCTCTGGTTGCAGAATATGATCTGGAGCGGAAAAACGGGATGCTCATAGACCTTCGGCTTTTTAAGGATGAGCTCTTTATAATCATGAATCGGGATTCTTTCATAAGAAGCGTTACTGATGAATATTTCAAATTTGCAGGCTTCAAGCCCCGGGTACTGATGGAATGCAGCCTTATGAGCATGGCCTCTCATTTTGCAGCTGAGGGGCTGGCCCTGGCATTTATCCCCGAATCACAGACGGCAGTAAATGACAGGATCCTCCGCTTCCATGTAAAGCCCCTTGGCCACAGCATATCAACCACCATACTTTTCCGCAAAGGGACCATATTTACGGACGTAGAAAAAGAACTCATGGACAGGATCATAGCCCATGAGTTCACAAATCGTTCATAATCCTTTTAAAATCTTTTAACCAAGGGATAATATTCCGGACATCTTTACTTTTTATACTCAAGATGTAACAGCGAAGGCTGCAATGCAATGCTAATAAGATTTTTTCATAATACTGCCCTGGAGACAAAGGTCCCCAGGGTTCCTCCCATTTATGGGGTCTTTTTTTCTTTATATCATCCCGTTATCAGAAGTACTGTCCAATAAAAGATCAGAAAATGTACCGGATATACAGCATAATAGAAATATTTTCCAAAGGGCAGGCTGCCCTTCTGTCCATTGTACCTGTTTATAAAATAAATGCAAAAAAAAGAGGTGACCTCGAAGTAAGGAGATGCCATAAGAAGTATGATGCAGGCAGCTATCGCTCCATAGGCCGGGCGGTCTCTCAAAAGATAAAATACCGCTATGCAGAGCACCCCGTACTGGCTGTAATCACAGTCTATATACCAGGCAGCCAGACAGCAGCAGGCAATGATAAGTAAGTATCCCGGTATGGCCATGACCGGAGTCGCCGCCTTTTCACCTGCAAGCTCTAGCCCCCATATGCATATAAGGCCAAGGGCAAGGGTAAAGTACACGTTCCTTCCATCCAGGCCTAATAGTGACATCGCAAGGCTGAAGGGTATCTGGGATATCAGTGCAAATGCCAGCAGCCTGAGCAGATAGTCCTTTCTGCTATGGGTATGCAGGAAGCCCTGCACTATCATGAAGGCAAACAGCGGAAAGGCTATGCGGCCCGCAAGCCTAAGGGGAAGGTCCAGGAAAGAAAGTCCCATGGCAAGGTCATATCCCGGCGTGTTCGGTGAAACATTTAGGCCCGCTTGAGTCATAAGCCCGGACTTCATGAGATAGCCCTCGATCCCTATGGCCCCAATGTGATCTATGAGCATGAAAATGATGGCAAAAAGCTTTAGATCTGCGGAGCTGAATCCGCTTTTCAGTTTACGAGGCATATATCATCAGGCCTCATCCGCAGCATAAAGGGAAGCCATGTCAGCCTTATCCCCTACGGCTATATAGGTCTTTCCCTCCCGATAGGTACGCATGATCTCTATCATCACATCCTCGGGTATGGCTATACAGCCTCCGGTATTTATCCCCATCGAGCAGTGAAGAAAGAGGGCAGAGCCCCTGTGTGGAGTCCCCTCGGGATTATAGCCCATGTCTATGCAGTAGTTGTAATATCCGCCATAATCTATCAGATGCTCGGACTTCGACCTGCTGAAGTCATCATAGGTATCTGTGCTCACAAGCCTGTTGTAAAGGGGAGAAGCAGAGTCTCCGTTCCAGTACATGTCAGAAGTCACCTTTATATAGTTTTCAGGAAATCCCTCCAGAGGGTCCTTTATGCCAAAGGGCGTGTTCATCCTGAATATACCCACCGGAGTCTTTTCATCTCCCTCAACAATCTTTCCAAGCCCCTTGCGTCCCAGCTTTCCTTCAGCCGTGGATATCACGGATCTCCAGTCTCCATATGTGACTGATCCGTCCTCTGCGGTCAGGGCATCCCTCTCATAGGCAGAGACCGAAGCGTCAAGCCCGCTTCCTTCCACCACCACGACCACCTCGGCATCTCCGGGCAGGTCAAGCTTTCTTATGTCTGTCCCAAGGGCAGTCATATAATCTGCAGGATCCTCCTTTGTCTCCGGCATATCCTCTGTCTTATCCTTGGCCATCTCCTTAAGCATCACTCCGGGCCCTCCGTTGATCCCCTCCAATGAAGCTCCGTATGCCAGGGCAGCACAGGAAAGTGTCGCAGCCACGGAAAGCAGGGGTATAAGCATTCTTTTCATGTCGTTTACCTCGTTCATACCTTATATAAGCAATATTCACATAATTTTTATATGTTTTCTGCTATAATTACTTATGGGATTATATCATAAGAACTGCGGGATTTTATAAATGTCCCGAAAAAGAAAGATATATTTAAGAGGGATCACATGCCCGGATTTACCACTCATTACATCATAGGCCAGGAGGCATATTATAATCTTCCGGAGGGCAGGCTGAAATCAGTGATAAAAAAACACCCCAGCATCTACCATCTCGGCGTGCAGGGGCCAGACCTGTTTTTTTATAATGCCGTTCTTCTCCGTCATCGGGGCCATAAAAATATCGGCATCTGGATGCATGAGTTTCACATAAGTGAGTTCGTGGAGTCAATGCTCAGGGCTTCGGAAGCCACCCCCTCCGAGCAGAAGCGGGATATGGCAGTTGCCTATGCCGCAGGCTATATGAGCCACTGCATAGCTGATGCCATAGTCCATCCCTATGTCTACGGGCGCATAGGCTATGATCCCAAGCATAAGGGCAGGAAAAAACGCAGCGCCACTACTCTGCACTGCAGGCTCGAAAATGACATAGATGCCATCCTTCTTGAAGCCTACAGGCACATGAAGCCCTCCGAATTTGACCAGGCTTCCACCTTTTCATTAAGCTTTGAAGAAAGGATGTATCTCTGCGATTTCATCTCCGGATCCATCAACGAGACCTACTATCCTGAGCGCTTCGGCAATACCTTCAGCATAACAAGGGGCATAGTGAGCCGTTCCATATATATGATGCGTATAGGCCTTAGGGCCCTTGCGGACCCCAATGAAAAAAAGAAGCGCAGGATAGGCTTCCTTGAGTCCAAGCTCCGTATGGCTCCCCTTGCCTCCAGCAAGCTCGTCACGGACAGCGTATCGGACGTAAAGTGGGCCCTTAACGCTGATCATGAGATCTGGGTCAATCCCTGGGACCGGAGCATGCTCTCCAACGATTCCTTTGAGGACCTGCTGGAAAAGGTGGACATGAAGACACATGAATGCTTCATGCTGCTGGACCAGTTCCTCGAAGCAGGATCCCAGGATGAGGGAAAGCTTGAGGAGCTGATAAAATGCTTCGGCAACTATTCCCTTCACAGCGGCCTCCTTGCGGGGGTCGTATGACCGGTCTCAGGCTTTGGCTATGAACCTTGTGCCTATATCCTTTTTTTCGACTATGCCGTAGATATTCTCCAGCTTCTTTCCGTTGGTTATGACCATATCTATGCCGTTTTCCATGGCTATCCTTGCCGCGTGGAGCTTTGTTATCATGCCTCCCGTACCTCTCCAGCTGCCTGCATCTCCTGCCATTTCAAATATGTTGGAGGTAAGATCCCTCACCTCGTGAATGAGCTTTGCATCAGGATGCGTCTTGGGGTTTGCATCATAAAGCCCTTCGATATCCGAAAGCAATATCAGGAGATCCGCATGGCAGAGCTTGGCAACGAGGGCCGAAAGCCTGTCGTTATCTCCCAGGACCTTATGAGTCGCATCTTCTATCTCCGCTGATGATACAGAGTCATTTTCATTTACTATTGGGATCATGCCCATCTCAAGAAGTGCGGAGAAGGTATTTGACAGATGCCGGGCCCTGTTTTCTATCTCCACGTCATCGCCGGTAAGCAGTATCTGGCCCACCGACTGGTTATACTCCGAAAACAGCCTGTCATACATGGACATGATCTGGCACTGCCCGACTGCAGCCGCAGCCTGTTTCATACGCAGCTCCTTCGGCTTTTCACGAAGCTTCATCTTCTCAATCCCTATGGCTATGGCTCCCGATGAGACCAGTATGATCTCGTGGCCCATGCCCCTAAGATCCGAAAGGGTCCTTACCAGATGTTCCATACTCCTGAGATCCGCTGACCCGTTATTGTGAGTGAGAGTCGAAGTACCTACCTTTACCACTATGCGCTGTCTGTTTCCGTCCATACTGAAAATCACCTGATCTGTCCTTTTCCGTAAATTATGTATTTGATGGTGGTGAGCTCCTGAAGGCCCATGGGTCCTCTGGCATGGAGCTTCTGAGTGGAAATGCCAATCTCCGCTCCAAGCCCGAACTCAAAGCCGTCAGTAAAGCGGGTAGAGGCATTGACATAGACTGCCGCTGCATCCACCTTCTCAAGGAAGTCCTGGGCCTTGAAATAGTTCCTGGTCATGATGGCCTCAGAATGGGAGCTTCCGTGGGCATTGATGAAGTCTATGGCCTCCTCAGCGCTTCCCACTATATGCACTGCCAGGATATAATCGTCATATTCCGCATCCCAGTCGGCTTCCTCTGCAGCTCTTCCTCTCTCTCCGAGGATGGAAAGGGCCCGTTCATCACAGCGCAGCTCCACCTTGTCCCTGTCAAGCAGGGGAACTGCTTTTCTCAGGAATTCCTCTGCCACCTTCTCATGTATCAGGACGCACTCAGCCGCATTGCAGACCGAGGGCCTTGAGCATTTGGCATTATATAATACGGAGGCTGCCATATCAAGGTCCGCCTCATCATCCACATAAATATGGCAGACTCCCTCTCCCGTACGTATGACGGGAACGCTGGCCTCCCTGGATACTGTCCTTATGAGCCCTGCTCCCCCTCTGGGTATCAGCACATCCACATATTTGTCAAGATGCATGAGCTCTCTTGCGGATTCCCTGCCGGTGTCCTCCACAAGGCTTATGCAGTCCTCGGGAAGCCCTGCGCTTACAAGAGCCTCTCTCATGAGCCTTACCGCACACATATTGGACCTGATGGCCTCACTGCCTCCCCTCAGTATGCACACGTTTCCTGACTTAAGGCAGAGGGCAGCCGCGTCCACGGTCACATTGGGCCTGGCCTCGTATATGATGCCGATGACTCCGAGGGGTACTCTCTTTTTTCCGATGATAAGCCCGTTGGGCCTTGTGTCCATGGAGTCCACATGGCCTATGGGATCCGGCAATGACTTGAGCTGTCTGACCCCTTCTACTATGCCTTCTATGCGTTTTTTATCCAGACTCAGGCGATCCAGCATGGAGCTTCGCATGCCTAAAGCCTCAGCCGCCTTAAGGTCCTCCTCATTGGCGGAAAGCCACTCGTTGGCCCTTTCCATAAGTATGGAAGCAATAGCCTCAAGGGCTTCATTTTTTTTATCCGTACCTGCCGAAGCAAGGCTGAAGGCAGCCTGCTTTGCCAGCTTTCCCTGTCTTTCAAGATCCGTCATATCCTCTGCGGCCCCTCTCCGGGCCTGCCTCCTTTCAGATCATCCGAAAATGGATCCTGCGCAGCTTATCTCTCCATAGAGATGCTCCGCAAAGCCTATGTCTCCCGGCCTGAGGGAATTGATCACCACCCCGTCGGCTCCTGCCTTTGCAGTGGAATGGATGATCCTTCCGTCTCCCATATACATGACCACATGTCCGGGATAGTATATCAGGTCTCCGGGCCTCAGCCTGGAAAGTGCGGCACCTGGATCCCTGCTCCACTCCGATGCGGAGATCACCGGTCTTACCGGGAATCCCTCGGCCACCTTTGCATCCCTGTATATATAGACTCCGTTAAGCATATATGCCATGGAGCAGAGGCCTGAGCAGTCTATGCCCATGATGCTCTTTCTCGCCCAGGTATACTGGGCTCCAAGATAAAGCACTGCCGTATCCACCAGATTCTCCCTGAAGGCTCTCTCGTCAGCGGGCCTGACTCTTCCGTAAACTGAGGTATGCTGAAGCCTTGAGGAAGGATCATAGGCCACATCCACAAGCTCAAAAGGAGGCCTCAGGGCGCTGGTCCTTATATAGAAGGCCCCGTCTCCGGAAAATGGATCATCTCCCTCATCCGGGAAGTCCTCATCAAAGTCCTCCTCTTCATCCTCTCCGAAAAACATGGTGCTTAAGGGATATATCTTTGTCCATCCCTCAGGGACACCGCTCTGATCTCCTGCCACAAGGATCTTTGATCCTCTGGGAAATGTTATACGGTCGCAGATAGTATCCTTGATATCCGGCTCGGAAAGGGCATCCGCAAGTCCTGCCCAGACTGTGGCAAGCTTCGCTTCCTTATTGTAAATGTTTCCAAGTCCGCGTTCTTCCACATCCCTGTAGGCTGCCATATAGGCATCGGTTATCCCCTCATACTGCCTCCAGAGATTTTCCATGCGCTCACTGTCCTCAACTCCTACATCTCCGGGAGTATAGAACTCAGGTATATATGAGGCGGTATTGAGCTTGCTCTCTCCATCCCTCATGAAGCCTTCATAGCCATAGTCCGTGATAAAATGGAACATGCGTCCGTATCTGAGGGGATCATAGCGCTCCCTGGGATCCCGGCTCTCATCGCAGGTCACCTCATCTATATAGATCGCCTGGCCGTGAAGCACCACATCCTCAGTCTTTGGAAATTCATTCATCATCACCGGCCTGTCCCAGACATTGCAGCTCCTTGCGGAAAGCGCAGGCACATGATCCACTGCATGTCTTTCAAGCGAAGTGCCAAATCCTCTCATATCAGAATCCTCCCCTTCTTGCTATATACCAGTCAAATACCAGTCTGGACACCGACCTGCCGAAGGCGTAGGCAGGATGCCCATCATGATAGGATCTGTCAGAAAAGTCCTTGTTAAGCAGTACTATGATATAGTCCCCGTAAGGGGTATGCACCATACCTCCGTCATTCCGGCATTCATCCATGCTGCCGGACTTTGACGCAAGCCAGATGATACGGTTCTTCTCATCCCCATAATTGTCCTCATCAAGGAAATACCAGGGCAGCTTACCGGTGAGCATGGTATTGTAATGCTGCATGCTGCAGATATGTATCATCTCCTCGGAAGCCTCTCTGCTTACGAGCTCTCTTTTTGCAATCAAGGACCAAAGCTTTCCGTAATCCCTTGGAGTCACGGTCCCGAGCCTGTCATACTTTACGAAATCTATGGGGTTATGCAGCGCTGAGCCCGTAAGCCCAAGCTCCCTGATGTGGCTGTTTATATATTCAAGCCCCACATAGTCTATGAGCATGTTGGTGGCAATATTGTCACTTACTATGATCATCAGGGTGGCCAGATTCCTTACCGAGAGTCTGGTCCCAAGCTCAAGGGAGGAAAGTATGCCGCTTCCGTTTATTGCAAACCTCTCTTCATAGGGCAGCATGTCGGAAAGAGAGGCCTCTCCCCTCTCCGCCTTATGAAACAGGGCAGAGAGCACGAACATCTTGCAGCAGCTTGCAGTCTCAAAAGGTTCATCTCCATTAAGGCTCAGCACATGTCCCTTAAGGTCATCAAGGTATATGCCCATGGTCCCGTCATAGCCGCATAGCTCCGCATCTATCATGGATGAAAGGCTGAGCCTTATGCCTTCATCTCCTTCATATCCTTTTATATCCCACTCAGGCACCGAATATCTCCTTTGAATCCAGAACTATGGTAAAGGGGCCGTCGTTCAGCAGCGATACCTTCATGTCCGCTCCGAACCTGCCTCCCTCCACCTTATCTACATACTTTTTTGCTTCCTCGAGCACATGCTCATAGAGCGGCTCAGCCATGGAAGGGGCACCGGCATATATGAAGCTAGGCCTGTTTCCATGATGGCAGTCCGCATAGAGGGTAAACTGGGATATGATGAGCAGCTCTCCTCCCACATCAGCCAGGGACAGGTTCGTCTTTCCCGCCTCATCCTCAAATATGCGAAGGCTGCAGAGCTTTTTTACCATGCGGTCCGAAAGCTCCTCAGTGTCGCTTCCTGCTATGCCAAGCAGCACCAGGAACCCATGTCCTATGCTGCCTACTGTTTCTCCTTCCACCTTTACAGAGGCTTCCCTTACTCTCTGTATCACCATCTTCATGGCATTACCTCCCAAAGATATCCGCCCATGGGCGTCGCTTTCAATAGTGTAGCATAATTTTATAAAATAGGGTATAATAACGCGCATGAAGTATATCGATAAGCTCAGAGACGGCATGCATGTGAGCGATGTCTATCTCTGTAAGCAGAAAACCATAGCGCTCACAAAGAACGGCAAGGAATACGGAAACCTTGTGCTCCAGGACAAGACCGGCCAGATCGAATCCAAGATCTGGGATCTGCATAATCCCGGCATCAGGGATTTCGATGCGATGGACTATGTATATGTGGAAGGCAATGTCACCATATTCAACAATGCCAACCAGCTCAACATACAGCGCATCCAGCGGGCCCCGGAAGGGAGCTACGATCAGGCAGACTATTTCCCGGTAAGCTCCAAGAACATTGATGACATGTATAAGGAGCTCACCACGCTTATAGCTTCCGTTAAGGAGCTCCACTTAAAGCAGCTCCTCATGAGCTTTTTCATTGAGGACAAGGCCTTTGCCCGCAAGTTCAAGTCCCACAGTGCCGCAAAGTCCGTGCATCACGGCTTTATAGGCGGGCTGCTGGAGCATACCCTCAGCGTCACCAGGCTCTGTGATCAAGCCTCAAGGCATTATCCCTTCCTGGATCGGGACCTTCTTATCACCGGCGCCATGCTTCATGACGTGGGAAAGACCGAGGAGCTCTCCTCCTTCCCTCAAAATGATTATACGGATGAGGGCCAGCTGCTTGGCCACATCATCATAGGCACCACCATGATAGAGGAACATATCCGGAAGATAGACGGCTTCCCCGGTAGGCTCCATAACGAGCTGATCCACCTGATCCTTTCCCATCACGGAGAGCTTGAATACGGATCCCCGAAAAAACCTGCCCTCATGGAAGCCATGGTGCTCAGCATGATGGACAATCTGGATGCCAAGGTGGAGACCATGTACGAAGCCCTCACCACCAGGCCCCCTCAGAACGAGACCGGTTTTATCGGCTTCAACAAACTTATAGATTCCAATCTAAGAAAAACAGACGGCGCTTCCTATTAAAGCCCGTCTGTTTCTTTATGCTCAGCTTTCCTTTATCCGGCCCTCCTCATAAGCCGCAAGGAGCTCTTCAAGATCTTTTATCTGTCTTTCCAGTTCCCTTCCCGCATCCGTATCCTTCACAAGCACCCGGGGCTCAAGCTTTTCAATCACCTCTACCCTCGGGGTGCTCTCCTCGCCGGGCACAAAGGGGCTGTGCTCCGCAAGGGCCACGGACTGGGAGTTATATATAAGAGTATATCCGGCTATGCCGGTCTTTTTCTGATAGGATTTTGCAAGTCCCCCGTCTATCATGAAGAGCTTGCCGCCGGCCCTGTAGGGAAGCTCTCCCTCCAGCTTCTTTACAGGCACATGACCGTTTACTATATGTCCGTGCTCAGTGCTGAGCCCGAATTCCCGAAGGATCCTGTCCACGATGGCCTCATCCCGGCTAAGCCTGTAATAGGCATTCATCCGCTCTGCAGACAGGTTCTTATCCGCAAGGAAGCGGGCCTCAAAGGTCGCCATCCTGTCCTTTCCGAAAAGGGGAGAGACCCTGCCGCACCAGAGGTACCACATCAGATCCACCGCGTCCTGCTTTGCCGGATCCTCATCCGGAAGAAAGTAGGCATCCTTTATCCTACCGTCAAGGAAATCCATCAGGGCCTTTCCCGCAAGCTTCATGCCGTTGAAGGAGGCCTGCATGAAGGTGCCGTCCTCATTCATCGGAATGCAGCCATGGTAAAGCAGGTTTCCGTTTACGCATCTGTAGATGGAACCATGGGAATACAGAAACCGCACATGCTTTTTAAGAAGAGGACTGTGCATGAAGGAGGTTCTGAGTATATCCATAAGCCTGCTTTCATCCTCGGTAAGCCCATAGGGATTCGAAGGATCCAGCGTGGGAAATGAGCGGTCCAGAAGCTCATATTCCTTTCCGCCTATCAGTACCGTCCCTTTTTCCGGATCTATCTTATCAAGGAGGAGCCTGTCCTCCATCCCGTATTCGGGATGCCTTCTTATGAGCTGGCCCTCATACTTCAGCTGCATGATCGTTATGGCCTTATGCATCTTTGCTGCCAACGAAGGAGATACACTGTCATATATGTTTTCATCCAGCAGATGAGGCATAAACCTTTCACAGGGATCCTGGCCGTAGACCCTCTCGGCGAACATGGAAAGGGCCCTCAGATTTATGCCGTAGCCATCCTCCAATACATCGAAGCTGTTGTAGCCCGTGGCCACCCTCAGCACATTGCAGATGCAGGCTTCATTTCCGCAGGCGGCTCCCATCCAGTCTATGTCATGGTTGCCCCATTCGATATCCACGTCGTTATAGCTCATGAGCTCCTCTATGACCAGATCCGCCCTGGGCCCCCGGTCAAAGATGTCTCCAATAATATGCAGGGAATCTATGGACAGTTTATGTATGAGGTCACAGAGCTCGATCATGAAGGACCGCCCTGCCCCGCTGCCTGCTATGGCATCGATGATCCCGTAAAAATAGCCTTCCTTGTCCCTCTCATGCTCATCGGTATGGAGCATCTCGTCAAGTATATAGGCATAATCCTCCGGCATCTTTTTCCTGACCTTGGATCTTGTATATTTTCTGCCCACGAGCCTGCATACCCGTATGAGCCTTATGATGGTCTGTTTCTGCCATTCCCGATCCTCGGCCCTCCCGGGCATCTTTTCAAGTTCTCTCCTGGGATAATAGATAAGATGAGCCAGCTCCCTTTTCTCTTCCTCAGGAAGCTCCTCCCCGAAAATCAGGTCGATCTTGTCCCTTATGACTCCCGAAGATGAACGGAGCAGATGGATAAAGGCCAGATCCTCCCCGTGGATATCGGAAAAGAAATACTCCGTGCCCTTGGGAAGTCCCAGTATGGCCTTGAGGTTGATGATCTCAGCCAGACATTTTCTCCTGCTTGGAAATTTCTCGGAAAGCAGCTTAAGATAGCTTATGTCCCTCATATCCGTCCTCCTTTTCATCTGCGTTCTTTAAGCGCCGGTATCAGTAAGGGCGAGACCGACAGCTCATCTATGCCCATCTCCCGAAATCTGTCCGTAAGTTCCGGATCAGCGGCAAGCTCACCGCAGATCCCTATACCGATCCCTGACTCCCGGGCAGCCCTGGCAGTCATGTCGATAAGCCTTAGCACAGCTTCATGATGCCCGTCAAGATAAGCTTCCATATGCTCATCGATCCGGCCAGAAGCCATGGTATAGGCCGTAAGGTCATTTGTGCCCAGGCTGAAAAAGTCTGCCTCCCTGGAAAGAAGGTCTGAAATAAGGGCAGCCGCAGGGGTCTCCACCATGATCCCCTGTCTTATATGCTCATCAAAAGGTATGCCCGAAAGCCTGAGCTCCTCCTTGGCTTCCTCCATGACAGCCCTGGCCTCCCTGACCTCCCATACCGAGGTGATCATGGGATACATGACTGCCGCAGTCCCGAAGGCGGAGGCCCTCAGTATGGCACGAAGCTGAGTCCTGAACTCATCCCTGTTGTCAAGGCTCACCCGTATGCCCCGATAGTCCGGGCTCATGTCCCTGCCTTCCGCTCCCTCAGGAAGCTTGTCAGCACCGATGTCAAAGGTCCTTATGATGACCTCTCTTCCGGAAAAAGCCAGGACAGCTTCTTTGTAGGCCTGAAACTGGGTCTCCTCATCCGGCATCCTGCCCTCTTTCAAATACAGAAACTCAGTGCGGAAAAGGCCTATGCCCTCTGCCCCGGATCTGAGTGCAGCCTCTATGTCCTCCCTGCCGGAGACATTTGCATAGATTGCGGGCCTTCCGTATGCAGCCCTGGTATCAGATCCTTCGGCGGCACAGGCCATGCCTGTCCCGGCTTCCTGGCCAAAAGCCCCATTTTCTCTTTCTTTTCGGCACTGGTCCCTAAGGTCCTTAAGATCGGCCTCATCCGTCCCGATAATGAGTCTTCCCTGATCTCCGTCAAGGATAGCCTCAGCCCCCTCAAAAGCCTCAAGCTCCTCTATGTCCACTCCGGTCATGGCCGGAATGCCCATGGATCTTGCAAGTATGCCCGTATGGGAGACTGCAGTTCCCTTCCTCGTGACAAGTCCTGCCACAGTCCCCTTTCCGGCTCTCATAAGCTCTGTAGGCAGAAGCTCTTCCGCTAAAAGAAGATAAGGCCCATCTCCCTCAGCACAGAACCCTGATAAAACTGATCCTGGGTACTTTTCCGAAAGTATGTCCATGACATGAGAGGCCACATTCCTTACATCATCGGATCTGGACCTGAGATACTCGTCCTCAAGGCCCTCAAGTCTTTCTGCAAATCTCTCTGAGACAGAATTTACTGCTTTCATGGCGGAAAGCCCGGATCCATATATCAGCTCTTTTACCTCCGACCTGAACTCCTCATCTGAGAGCATCGTAAGATAAGATTCCAGGAGCTCAGCTCCCAGCCGGTCTTTGCGGGATCCCGCCTCTGAAACAAGCTCCCTGAAGTCCTTCCGGGCCTTTAAGGCCGCAGCATCAAAGGCCTGAAGCTCTGCTTCAGGCTCACGGGCTTCCTCATGTCCTGAGGCTCTTTCATTTCGTCTGTAAATATACAGCCTGCCCAGGGCGGTTCCCGGAGATATTGCCGTGCCCTTTATTTCCTTCATCCTTCCTGCTCCCTGCAAAGCCTTCCGATATAAGGCATTTTCATAAAATAAAAAAGCGCATGCAGTACCGCTTCCTTCCGGATGCGGCCTGTCATGCGCATATCCTCACATGCTTCTGATCTCAGCCCAAAAGGACCTTGTCCATGAGCCCGATAGCCTCCATGGGTTCCGATATGACTGCATCGGCCCCATTTTCTTCGAGCTCCTTCCTGTCCCGGAAGCCCCAAAGTACACCTACAGTATACATGCCGGCGGACTTTCCCGTCAACATATCGGTATTGGTATCTCCCAGATACATGCACTCCGAGGGCTTTACGGAAAAACTCTCCGCTATACGGAGGGCCCCGTCGGGAGCAGGCTTTCTCCTCACTCCCTCCATCTGTCCCTGGATATGGTCAAAACTGTCCTCTCCGAATACGGAGCCTACCACCTCCCTGGTCTGGGCATCCGGCTTGTTGGAAAGTACTGCTGTCTTTATGCCCCTCTCCCTGAGAGCGGAAAGGAGCTCCCTGATGCCGGGAAAGGGCTTTACCTCATACATGCAGTACTTGGAAAATTCCTCCATATAGCTCTTGTAGAAATGCTCCAGATTCTTCTCATCATGGGGATCCAAGGGACAGCTTATGTTTCTGGTATCCTTTATATAACGGCGCACCAGCTCCAGGGCCCCATCTCCCGCATAGTAACGGAAGCTGTCCCTGGGAAGCTCGGAAAGCCCCTCCTTACGGAGGGAGCTGTTTGCAGAATAGGCTATCGACGTAAGTGTATCCGTCAGTGTCCCATCCAGATCAAATATACATGCCTTTATCATATTAATCAAAACTTCCTCCAGGTATTCTTTACAAAAAGCAGCATGATCGGGAATATCTCCAGCCTTCCGATGAGCATGTCAAGGCTCAGCACCCATTTGCTCAGATCGGACAGAGATGAGAAATTGCCCATGGTGCCCACCACTCCGAAGCCGGGGCCTATGTTGTTATAGGTAGCGGCCACTGAGGTGAAGGTGGTCAGCCAGTCAAAACCGTCCAGGGAAACTATCAGCACGGATACGGTAAAGATCACGAAATAAATGAATATATATACTCCCGTATTGCGGAGCACGATCTCATCGGCAGCCTTTCCGTCCATGTGCACCTTTTTGACGATATTGGGGTGCAGGGCCACTGCAAGCTCACGCTTATAGGCCTTCAGCATCATAAGCACCCTGGAGACCTTTATGCCGCCTCCGGTGGATCCGGCACAGGCACCGATGAACATGAGAACGATCAGTATGCCCTGGGAAAGAGCCGGCCAGGTATTGCAGTCCGTGGTGGCATAGCCTGTGGTGGTGATGATGGATCCCACGTGGAAGGCCGCATCCTTAAGCGCGATAGGGCCTGACTGATATATGCCCTTTACCACAAGATCCACGGTTATGAGCCCTATGGATGCAAGTATGATCAGGATATAGGCCCTTACCTCCTCCATGGAGAAGGCCAGCTTAAGCTTCTTTATAAGCAGGAAATAATAAAAGCTGAAATTGACACCGAAGGCTATCATGCCCACGGTTATGACTATCTGCTGGGCTATGGTATAGGTGGCACAGCCGGTATTCAGAACTGAAAAGCCTCCCGTACCCGCAGCTCCGAAGGTTATGCAGATGGCATCAAAGACAGGCATCCGAAGCACTATCAGGGTGACCATCATGACTATGGTCATGGCGGTGTATATCTGATACAGGATCTTTGCGGAATCCTGGGCCCGGGGGACTATCTTTGAAATGGAGGGCCCGGGGCTCTCCGCCTTCATGATGTTCATCTGGGTACCGCCGGAAAAGGGCACTATGGCAAGCATAAATACAAGTATGCCCATGCCTCCTATCCAGTGCATGAAACTCCTCCACATCAGGATGCCCTTTGGCAGATCCTCGACTGCAGTGAAAATGCTGGATCCGGTGGTCGTATATCCTGAGACCGTCTCAAATACTGCATCCGCAACGCTTGTGGTAGAACCGCTGAAAAGGAAGGGCAGCATGCCGGTAAATGCAAGGGCTATCCAGGTAAGGCCCGTAGCCACATAGCCCTCTCTGGAAAACAGGAAACCGCTCTCAGGCCTCCTTCTTGTAAATATCACGCCTATGATCAGACATATGGCTGCCGTAAGTATATACGGCATCAGGCTTTCTCCGTATATGAGGGCACAGACTCCGGGGACGATCATAAGTGCCCCTTCGATCATAAGTGCCAGCCCTATGATATATATGACTATCGATATCTCCATAAAGCCTTCCCTTCCTTAAGCCAGTATCTCATGAAGGGACGATATGCCCTTGTGGGTAGTTACGACGATCACGGAATCCCCGCTCCTTATGGTATCTTTTCCGGAGGGGATGATGAAAGTACCGTCCCTTATGATGCAGGCAAGGATCAGATTGTCTTTGAGCCTGCTTCCAAGCTCGGTAAGCGGAATATCGGTCAGATCCTTGTCCTCGCTGGCGATGAGCTCAAGCACCTCGATACGGTTGTCAAGATAACGGTACAGCGTCTCCACCTGTCCGCCTATGCCCTTTGACTGGGCCCTGACATACTGGGCGATACTGTCTGCGCAGATGAGCTTGGGATATACCGCAGAATCCACATGGAGCTCATCCATGACATCATTGAGGTCGGTCCTGTTGATCTTTGTAATGACCTTTGCATCGGAGACATTCTTGGCATAGGTGGCACTTATGATATTTTCCTCATCTATGCCCGTAAGAGGCACGAAGGCATCCACGTATTTGAGGCCCTGCTTAAGAAGGAAGCTCTTGTCGGTACCGTCTCCGTGTATGATCTCTGCCTCAGGGAAATCCTCAGAAAAGAATCCGCAGGTCTTTTCATCCAGCTCTATCAGCCTTACCTGGCGCTTGCTCTTAAGCAACATGTCCGTAAGATAGTAGGCTATGACTCCTCCTCCCGTGATCAGGCAGGAGCGGGCAGGATCGGATTTGAGCCCCAGGGTCTTCAGGAAGCGCTTCATTTCCGGGATGGCGGCAACCACCGATATCTCATCCCCGTCATTCAGGATAAAGTTTCCAGAGGGTATGACCACCTCTCCGTTACGCTCCACGGCACAGACCAGCATGTTGTAGTCCGTGTCAGAACCGATCTCCTGAAGGCTCTTGCCTTCTATGCTGTACATGCCATCCACATGCATGGTAAAGATAACGACCCTGCCGTCTGCAAAGGTATCAAGACGGCTCAATGCAGGATACTGAAGGAGCTTGTATATCTCGGAAGCTGCCATGAGTTCGGGATTGATGATCTTTGAAAGACCCAGCCTGTTCTTTAAGAACTTTGTCTCTTTTGAATAGACTGGATTCCTGACACGGGCTATGGTCTTTATGTCCTCTGACTCACTGCCCGCTATGAGGCAGGCAAGAAGATTGAGCTCATCCGAAGGGCTTACGGCTATGAATATATCTGCCGTATCTATCCCTGCGGATCTGAGGGTGTTGATGTCGGCGCCGTTTCCAAGCACCGGAAGTATATCCACTGCCTCCGTAACCAGGGAAAGCGCCTTTTCGCTCCTGTCTATGACAGAAACATTATGCCCGTCGTTTACCAGTGTCTTGGCAAGCTCGGTACCCACCTTTCCGCATCCTACTATGACTGCGTTCATTCCTACCTCCAAAGAGATTTCTGCAAAAATCTGCCTCCGTCCAAAGAACGGAGACAACAGAAATCTTTATGCAATCTTAATATACGGAGAATATAACACAAAGCAGGGGCCAAATAAACCCCTGCTTTCACAAAATCACTAATTTTTCAGCCGGCAAATATCAGGCCTTCAAAGCAATCCTCTATGTCCGTACCGCCTATGGTATGGGGCCAGCTCTCACCGTTTATCTCTATCTTTACACGCTTTCCGTCGGGAAGCTCCGCCACTATATATGAGGCTTCATCGGTGGATACCACTTTTACAGTGGTCCCGTTGGGCACCTCGGTCTCATTTCCGTCCTCATCCGTGGCCTTTATGTCATTTTTTGCAGTAAGCTCAAGCTCATCTATGATGAAGTCATCCTGAAGCGCCTCAGGGAAGCCGTTCTGTCCCACACAGTGCTCCCTTCTCTCAGGTACGGTGGATATGAGACTTCCTCTGGTGCTCAGGTAAAAGCTGTCCGCCGATACGGGCACATTGTCATAAAATGCCTCGTAGTACTCTGCAGGAGCCTGATCCTGTACCTCTCCGCCTGCAAGGGCAGTAAGGTCCACCATGCTGAGATAATGCCAGTCATTGTCAGACCTGCAGTCCCCGTAAAGCATATAGCTTCCTCCGGCTGACCTGAGTATGTAGGCATCATCCATGCCGTATCCGCATACTCCGTTTACGGAAAATGTCTCTTCCCCGTCGGTCACATATACGGTATAGGTGGACTGGCTCTCATCCTCCTGGACTTCAAAGCCTAAGCCCACTGCCTCCTTTGTGCCGTCTCCGTCCACATCCAGGGAAAGCTCCTCATAGGGCTCAAGCCTCCAGACGCTCTGCTCGGAAAGGGGAAGATAAGCCTCAGAAAATCCAAGGCTCTCCTCGGTATAAGGCACCTCCACGGTTATGGTGCCAAGGGCATAGGGCCCTATCTCATAGGGCTGGAAATATATCTCAAGGCCGGAAGCAGAAAGAGCAAACTCCACTGTCATATTGCCTTCCGCATCCTCAAGTCCCTCGACCTCTGCATAGGGAACTTCATCGATATCGTTCCTTACGGTATCCTGCCACCCCTCAAAAAGGCCTCCGTCAGCCCCATAGCGGGTTTCAAGCTCAGCTATGACATAGTCCTTCAGAGCATCCTTGTCAGATACCAGATCCGAAAGCTCAAGCCTCTCTCCTGTCTTTGAATCAAAGCTTATGCCGGTGGTGCCGCCATTTCCATGGGCTCCTCCGGTATAGTCATAGAAATTGTCGGTAAATGAAAATACCCTGCCGTCAGCTCTCTTTATCTCGATGCCTGAAATGCTCTGATAGCCGTAAAAGCTGTCAGACTCCTCAGCATCCTCCATGGCGATCTCAAGAAGGGTGTCCTGAGTGATCGCAGCGATCTGCCCCCTCTCTTCATTGTATGCCGTAAGGGCTTCTGAAAGAGCATTAAGCTCCTTCGCCTCATCATGAAGGCCTATGATGTCATACTCTGTGGATGCAAGCAGGCTGCCTTCATAATCATAATCAGCCTTCTGCTGTCTCTCCACATAGGGGTGAAGAACAGAAAGTTCTTCTGTCTCCGTATCCGAAGCTTCCGATGTCCCGGAAGCTGCAGTACCTTCTTCCTCGGCCTCTGAGGCCTCAGAAGAATCAGCCGAAGCCTCTGTCTCTGCAGAAGCCATCGTTGTTTCTTTTGTCTCTTCCTTTGCTCCACAGCCTGAAAGCAGGAGTCCTGCCGAAAGAGCAGCCGCCATCAGTACCGTAACAGCTCTTCCTGATCCTGATCTTCTAATCACTTAAGCATCTCCTTAAGCTGTTCCTTCTGCTGTACGCCGACAGCCTTCTTATATACCTCTCCACCCTTGAAAACGATGATGGTGGGAATGCTCATGACCATGAACTTCCTTGCAAGCTCAGGCTGCTCATCCACATTGATCTTGCCGACCTTTGCATCCGTGATCTCTTCTGCAAGCTCATGCACGATGGGAAGCTGCATGCGGCAGGGGCCGCACCACTCTGCCCAGAAATCCACAAGCACCGGCTTGTCGCTCTTTACTACTTCTTCTTCAAAATTATCCTTTGTAATGGTCAAAACTTCCATGAAATTACCTCCTTATATAAATTGCCTATCAGGCCATAATGATATCCTGATATAAGTTTTTGTCCTCTAACTATACCAGCTTATGTCCCGCCAGCAAAGAAATATTTCCTTAAATAAATATAAACTCCTAAGTATCCAGACTTGCCTGTTCTGTTCAGTATCGCCGCAAGCCTCATTTTCCCAAAGGGCCTCAGGGCCTGAAACGGCTGTAGATATGCCCAGGAAGCAGGCCGCCCCTGTATGAAGCAAGCTCGCTTACCGTCACAAGCTGATAGCCACGCCTTGTAAGCTCTGGGATGAGATATACTGCGGCATCCGCAGAAGTTCCGTAGATGTCATGCATCAGTATGATATCTCCGTCCTTTACCTGGGAAAG
This sequence comes from Candidatus Avilachnospira avicola, assembly GCA_018714245.1. Taxonomy (GTDB): domain Bacteria; phylum Bacillota; class Clostridia; order Lachnospirales; family Lachnospiraceae; genus Avilachnospira; species Avilachnospira avicola. The sequence goes on along the minus strand of DVNQ01000031.1, from coordinate 4,676 downwards.
GACCGTGTCTATGGTCTTCTGGGCGTTTCGGTGCTGCCAGTCCCTTGTGTCTATGGACCACATGATGGCCGACATGCCAAGCTCACCCACGGTGCCAAGCGAAGCCTGGTCATAAAATCCGCCTGGAGGCCTCATGAGCACTGGAGACACACCCGTCACCGATGCCACAAGCTGATTGGTGGTGCCGAGCTCGGACCTTATGCCGTCTGCTCCTATCTTGCTTATGTATTTATGTCCGTAGGTATGATTGCCTATCTCACAGCCAAGCTGATATGCCCTGAGGATAGAAGCTGCATTTGCCTGTACCCTGCTTCCCACCACGAAAAACGTGGCTCTTCCGCCATTTTGCTCAAGAGAGTCCAGTATGCGCCCGGTCACTGAAGCAGAAGGCCCGTCATCAAAGGTCAGTGCGATCATGGGGCGGGAAGGATCTACTGATCTTTCCTCCATCTCAGGCGGTTCTTCGCCCTTTTTCACCACCGCCGCAGCAAACCCTTCTATCCATATGCCTGCACTCACGGTACCGGCGGTCTCCCCGTTGCGTACCCAGTCTGTCCAGCTTCCGTTCTGAAGGACCCGGTAGCATATGTCATAATTTACGGCCTCCGCCCCGGTAAGGCGGAAGCGAACTCCCTCAAGGGGAGCATCTCCCCCTGCTCCTCCGTTTTCAGCTCCGTTCTGGGACTCAGGGAGCCACCAGGATCCGCTGAGATTTACACTGTAGGAAACTCCAAGGTCAAAGCCCTCCGGAACTCCCTCAAGATGGGCCCTGAAAGCAGTGATGAAGCCTCCCGGAAGGGCTGCCTTTACCACTGTATGATCCGGAGTATCCGGGCTCCAGTTTCCTCCGTGGATGAAAGCCGCATAGCTTACTCCTATGTCGGGAAGAGAAGCCGTATCGGAAGTCCCCTGAGTGTCTGAAGTCCCCTGGATATCAGAACCTCCCGAAGTTTCCTTAAGCTCCGCTCCCGGGCCGGAATCCACATAGCTTCCAAAGCCGGGCACATAGCCGGAAGAAAGAGCCGTAAAGGCCGAAAAGACGGCCAATACGGCTGAGATCATAAATATCTTTATAAACTGTCTGAAAATGTAAATATCCTTGTTCAAAGCATCCTCCTATGCCATTAATGATGATCAGGCATAGAACAGTATATCAGCATAATCGGGATAAGGCCAGTAGTCCTTTGCCACCTTCTTTTCAAGCTCATCTGCCGAAGTGCGGATGCTGTCCATCAGCGGAACGATCCTGTCAATGATAAAGTCGGCTCCAGCCTCCACATCCTCCGCAGGGATCTCCTTTGTCCTTGCCTCAAGCTCCTCGGTATCCTTCCTGAGAGCCTTAAGCCCAGTTACAAAGCCCTGTATGAGCTCAAGATCCTCATCGTCAATGAGTCCCAGCTCCTTTACCCTCTTAAGCCCTGCTGCAAGGTCGGTGATATATCTGAGCACCGAGGGGAAGATAAGCTTGTCAGACATATATACCATGGTCTCTGCTTCGATGGTCTTTGTCTTTACGTACTCATCAAGGGTGATGTCATGTCTTGCCTGCATCTCGGAACGGTTATAGATCCCATGTCTCTTAAAGAGCTCCAGATTCTTATCCGTCACGAAATACTTAAGTGTCTCAGGCGTATTCCTCAGGTTATGAAGGCCTCTGCGTTCAGCTTCCTTTACCCATTCCTCACCATAGCCGTTGCCGTTGAAGATGATCCTGTGATGCTCGGTAAACTCCCTCTTTACGATACGGTCGATCGCCTCGTCCCTGTCTTCGGGTGCGACCTTTTCAAGCTCGTCCGCAAACTGTCTGAAGCTCTCCGCAACGGCAGTGTTTAGCATAATGTTCATACAGGATACGTTCATTGAAGATCCTGGCATACGGAACTCGAACTTTTCTCCGGTAAATGCAAAGGGCGAGGTACGGTTCCTGTCAGAGTTATCTATAGGTATCTCGGGAAGGGCCAGGGTCTTTGTATCCAGCCTTCCGTAAGAAACATTTTCATAGGTGGATCCGCTTATGATGGACTCCACTACCCGCTCCAGAGTATCCCCTATATACACGGAAACTATAGCGGGAGGTGCCTCGTGTCCTCCAAGCCTGCAGTCATTTCCGGCGGTAGCCACGGATACCCTGATGAGATCCGCATAGTCATCGACTGCCTTTATGACGGCGGCAAGCACCAGCAGGAACTGCCTGTTTTCAGCGGGGGATTTGCCCGGCTTAAGGAGATTCTCTCCGCTGTCCGTACAGAGGGACCAGTTGTTGTGCTTTCCTGATCCGTTTATGCCGGCAAAGGGCTTTTCATGGAGCAGGCAGGCAAAGCCATGCTTTTCAGCCACCTTCTTCATTATCTCCATCGTAAGCTCGTTCTGGTCAGCTGCCACATTGCACACGGTGTAGACCGGAGCCAGCTCGTGCTGACAGGGAGCAACTTCGTTATGCTCGGTCTTCGCATAGATGCCAAGCTTCCAGAGCTCCTCATCCAGCTCTTCCATGAATGCCTTGACCCTGGGGCGTATGGATCCGAAATAATGATCCCCAAGCTGCTGATCCTTGGGTGAAGGGGCCCCGAAAAGTGTCCTTCCGCAGAGCTTGAGGTCAGGCCTCTTTGCATAGTCCTTTGTATCTATGAGAAAATACTCCTGCTCACAGCCGAGGGATACCGATACCCTCTTCTGCTCCTTGCCCATGAGACTGAGTACACGACAGGCCTCCCGGCTCAGGGCGTCCATACTGCGAAGGAGCGGTGTCTTCTTATCCAGGATCTCTCCGTTATAGGAACAGAAAGCGGTAGGTATGCAAAGAGTCTTTTCCTTTATGAATGCATCAGAGGTAGGATCCCAGGCAGTATAGCCCCTGGCCTCAAAGGTGGCACGGAGACCGCCTGAAGGAAAGCTTGATGCATCCGGCTCTCCCTTAAGGAGCTCCTTTCCGGAAAACTCAAGTATGACCCTGCCGCCTTCTTCAGGATTTATAAAGGAGTCATGCTTCTCGGCAGTAAAGCCGGTCATGGGCTGGAACCAGTGGGTAAAATGAGTGGCCCCCTTCTCCACCGCCCAGTTCTTCATGGCAGCCGCTACCACATCAGCTATTTCCTGGTTAAGCGCCTTACCTTCCTTTCTTGTCTTCTGCAGTTCTGAATAAACATGCTTGGGAAGACTCTTCTTCATCTCACTGTCGTTGAATACCATGCTTCCAAAAATCTCTGTGATGCTGCTGCTCATAATGCTTCCTCCTTTTCTGAAATATTTGATCTATATGCCACCGCTGCCTCAAGAAATGAGGAAAACAGCGGATGAGGCCTCTGTGGTCTTGATTTGAATTCCGGATGATACTGTACGCCTATGTAAAAGGGATGTCCTGAGAGCTCGATGGCCTCCACAAGCCTTCCGTCGGGAGATTTCCCCGCAAGCTTCATGCCTGCATCCTCGTAACATCCTTCATAATCCGTATTGAACTCATAGCGATGGCGATGTCTCTCAGATATGATGCCTTCCTCATTCATAACGGAAGCATATATCCCAAAGAGCCTGCTGCCCTCCCTGAGTCTGCAGGGATAGGCTCCGAGTCTCATGGTGCCGCCCTTGTCATCTACCTGCTCCTGGTCGGGCATAAGGTCAATGACCGGATGTTCCGTATCAGGATCGAGCTCACTGGAATCTGCATCCTCATAATGAAGGACAGACCTTGCAAACTCTATGGCTGCTATCTGCATGCCAAGGCATATGCCAAGGTAGGGGATGCCCTGCTCCCTCGCATGCCTTGCAGCCTCGATCATGCCATCAGTGCCTCTGTTTCCGAAGCCTCCGGGAATGATGATCCCATCCATGCCTGAAAGAATTGCTGAGACATTGTCCCGACAGATGCCCTCGCTGTCCACATAATGTATGGAAACCTCAGCTTCATTTTCCCAGGCTCCATGCCTTAAGGCTTCGGCAACGGAAAGGTAGGCATCGTGGAGAGCGGTATACTTCCCCACGAGGGCTATATCGACCCGCGTCTTGGGATGGTGTATGCGGTAGACCATGTCCTCCCATTCACCAAGGTCACAGGGCATGTGCTCATCCAGGGAAAGCTCCCTGAGGGCCACCCTTGCAAGCCCGGCCTTCTCAAGTGCCAGCGGAGCATCATAAATGCTCTCAAGGGTAAGATTCTCTATCACGCAATCTTTCTTAACATTACAGAAAAGTGCGATCTTGTCAAGTACTTCCCGGAGAACAGGCCGGTCGCTCCTTGCTATGATGATATCCGGGCTTATGCCGTAGGATCTGAGCTCCCTTACAGAATGCTGGGCGGGCTTTGATTTGTGTTCTCCGGAAGCCTCCAGGTAGGGTATCAGTACCACATGTATATAGAGGCTGTCATGCTCCGGAAGCTCCTGTCCCACCTGCCTTATGGCTTCAAGAAATGGCTGGGACTCCATGTCTCCCACCGTGCCGCCGATCTCCGTTATGACCACATTCGCTGAGGTCTTTTCCTGTACCCGGTATATGAAGCGCTTTATCTCGTCTGTAATATGGGGTATGACCTGAACCGTATGGCCAAGGTAGGCACCTTTTCTTTCCTTATTGATAACATTCTGGTATACCCGACCTGTCGTAAGGTTTGAGTACTTATTCAGATCCTCGTCGATAAATCTCTCATAATGTCCAAGATCCAGATCCGTCTCTGCCCCATC
>DVNQ01000030.1 GCA_018714245.1 Candidatus Avilachnospira avicola | reverse complement strand
AAAAGGAGACCATAACCGGAGAGGAGTTCATGCAGATACTCAATTCTTCGGAAAATTCCATCGAAGAGCAGGCAAAACAGACCGAAGCCCAGCAGAAGGCACTGAAAGATGCTGAGAATGCAGAGAGTCAGGAGACTTCGTCGGATACAGAAGCCTGACATAAGACTGAGATATAAATAATAAAGATCCCTGGGGATCGGGAGCCCGACTGATACGGGCCCGAGCCTCAGGGATCTTTTTTTGTCCGGATAAGGGGTTTAGCGTCCGGGAACTATTACATTTATGGGATGACCGCTGCAGAAGGCTTTAATGTCTTCTCCGACCTTGGATACGAGCCGTCTCCTGGTCTCGAGGCCTCGCCATCCCATGTGGGGAGTCAGTACCACATTGTCCAGGGTATAGAGAGGGCTGTCCTCTGCAGGAGGCTCAGTCTCCTGGACGTCCAGTCCGGCACCTGCTATCTTCCCTTCCTTGAGTGCTTTTATAAGCGCCTGCTCATCAATGAGGGCCCCTCTGGCAGTATTTATGATAAAGGATGAGGGCTTCATAAGGCTCAGGGCCCTTTCGTCTATCATATGCCTGGTCTCCTCCGTGAGAGAGCAGTGGAGGGAGATAAAATCACTTTCGCAAAGGAGTTCATCCAGAGAGACATAGTGTATCCCGCAGGAGTCCTCCTTTTTGTGATGGGCCTTTGCAAGGATGCGCATATCCATGGCCTGTGCTATGCGTATGACCTCCATGCCTATATTGCCGGTGCCGATGACACCGAGAGTCTTTCCGTTAAGCTCGATATGATCTACGCTGAGATGATCCGTAAAGTTGCTGTGATCGCCCCGGGCAAGCATCCGGTGCTGCTTTGTCATGGAGGAGGCCAGCTCCAGCATGAGGAGCATGACTGTCTGTGCCACTCTCTGGGTACTGTAATCAGGAACATTGCATACGGTTATGCCCTTTTCCCTGGCAGCGGAAAGATCGATGTTATTGTATCCTGTGCCGGCTTCACAGATCAGTCTGACGGAATCCGGGAACTGTCTAATTATGTCGCCGGGCACGGGCATCTCCTTTGTAACTACGACGGTATAGCCTTCTACCCTCTCAAGTATCTGATCCTGAGGCGTATCCATGTAGACGGTAACTTCCGAGGCTATGCCCTCATAGCCTGCCTTGCCGTCATAATCCACCTTTTCTGCATTGAGCACTACTGTCTTGTCGCTTATCATGATCTGTCTTCCTTTCGTGTGATATAAAATACTGCGGGTATAAGGAACATCCCTGCCTGAAGCACCGGAAATACATATCTGGCATCCTGCTCTGGACAGGAGGGCATCATGAGTGCCGACATGATCACCGGAGGAAGGACGCATAAAAGAAGCTGGAAATGCCTTTTCAGCACCAGGACTGCTGATGCGAAGAAGCATATGAACAGCCATATGCCGCCTCTGTAATATATAAATGAAAGCAGGGGCTGGTCATGGAAAAAATACTGGACCGAACCAAGGGTATCAGCCAGCCAGGAATGATCCGTGATCAGCCTTTCTTCTATAAGCTCAGGCTTGTCCTCAGGGAGCCAGTAGCCTGCGGCGCACTGTTCATAGGCATCGGCCGGCCGGGCTATCTGCCATATGATCGAGGTTATTTTCAGTATGGCTTTTATGTAATCTATGGGGCTTCGGATCAGCAGTCTGGCATTGAGCTTTATGATCTCAGCGCCGTACTCATCATCTACCAGGTCTATACGGTCTCCGACTATCTCAGTGCCCCTGGCTACCTTGTCTGCAAGGTAGGGATTAAGATTGTAGGCTGCCTTCCAGTCTTCGATCGGCATGAAGTATTCGCAGACCTCGATATCCTCTTCGTCAAAAAGCTCTTCATGGCTGTCAAGAAGGTTTGCGACCACATAGAGAGGCACGGTGTATTTCATATATGGAGGATTTGCATACATCTTGAGTATGCCGAAGCCTATGCCGTAGACTGTGATAAAAAATACGGCGAGGGCGATGCCTATGCTCATCAGTATCTTCTTTGCGATGGCCCGGTTTCCAAGAAGGATAGCCGCAAGCAGGAGCGGAAGGATGCCGGATATGCCGCCGGCATGCCTAAAGAGCGTCATGCCTGTCAGATAAAGGGTCATTATGGCCAGATTGCTCCGGGAAAGCTTTTTTGTCAGCATAAGCCGGAAAAGTTCCCCGCAGATCCCCAGAAGACAGAGCGAATAAGGCGTATCCTTGATCGCACATCCAAGGTACATGAGGGGGATGAAAATGATCAGATTTCCATAGCACCAGACCTTTACCGCCTTGAGGCTTCGGAGGCAGTCAAAGAGTATGGAGCAGATCCGGATGAATATGAGGATCCAGAGCACAGACTGCACTACGGTGACGGAAAAGGGATGCCAGGCTATAAAGGAAAACAGATCCATGCATAACTTGAAAAACAGGATATAGCCTATTGGATGATGATCTCCCCACTCTCCGAGCTGTATCTGCCTGTATACCCGTATCGCATCCGAGGAAGCCCTGAAGGGGAAATTTGCCCAAAGATGCAGGATGATAAGCGCTATATAGACCGCCATAAAGCCCCTGAGCCAGCGGTACATATCTTTTTTTTCTGGAGCCTTTCCACGGGAGGCATCCGCTGCATGCTTATCAGTGAATATGAAAAGGAACCTGTTTATAACGATAAAACAGGACACAAAAAGCAGCAGGATATAGACAAACTGCTTTAGCGGATCGGTGAAGGGATTGCCCACATGAAGCTCCTTTACGGAAAGCATGAGCATGAATATGACAGAAAGCATGAAGGCGGCAGCGTGAAGATATCTCCCTTCCTTTTTGTCAGGAAAAGAGAGGCATTTTTCCGGATATATCAGCTGCCAGAGCAGCAGGCCTGCTGCAAGAACCATCGGGATAAGGGATGCCTGTACGGTATAATTAAGCATCTCATAGGGAAGAAAGATCATGTTCCATATGCATATTAATATCAGGAGAGCGAGAGCTGCTTTCAGGACCGACATATGGATTTGCTGCTTAGAACTCATTTTTACTTCCTCTTCGGTTTGTCTTATTGCTGCCTTATTATAGCACTCCCTGGCCCTTGGGCACAATCTCGGAAGCTTAAGTCTCCTTATAGAATTGGAAAAAGTTCAAGAATCCCTTGACAAATCGGAAAAGTTTATGTAAAATTTGTTCGTTGTCTGACGTAATGTCAAGGACATCAGCCTCGGTAGCTCAGTTGGTAGAGCAATGGACTGAAAATCCATGTGTCGCTGGTTCGATTCCTGCCTG
>DVNQ01000029.1 GCA_018714245.1 Candidatus Avilachnospira avicola | reverse complement strand
CTGTGCTTGGAGTCAAGAAGAAGGAGCATAACCTTTTCCTGATTGCAGTAGCGGAGCTCCTCCTTATAATATGCAGCGATCGAAGAAGGTGTGTCCAGTCTCAGGCCTTCAGCTGCCTTAGCCTTCCATATGCGCTTTGAAAGCTCAGAAATGGCACATAGCTGTACGGCCTTTACGGGACCTATACCTTTTATGCTGCGAAAATCTGCTTCGGAAAACAGCATGAGTCCCAGTATTCCGTCTCTCCCTCCATAAAGCTCAAGAAGATCAGATGCAATGTCCAATGCAGACCTGTCCTTTGTGCCCTTCCTCAGAATGATGGCCAAAAGTTCGGAATCAGTCAGTTTTTCAGCTCCGAAATCTGCAAACCTTTCATATGGCATCCTGTGGTCACCAGATATAGTTGATTTTTTACTGCTCATCGATTAGCCCTTTCTGCCGGACAGAGCCAGATCGCATTTTGACATTTTACCATAAAAAAAGAAGCCTGTGTAGAAATCACACAAGCTTTCAGAAAACTTTAATGAATTAGCCAGATTTTAAAGTTCCACAAGTGCTGACATCCCATCCTGCGGCGCAACGGAAATATCAATTTTCTTAAGCATATCATCTCCAAGCGCCAGTTTTATCTCTTTCTGTACCGTCTCAAGGGCAAGACCTGGAGTATTGTTTTCCCTGCTCAGATGTCCGAGAAGTACATGCTTAAGTCTGGGGCTCATGATCTCAGAGATCAGCTTTCCCGTCTGGTTGTTGCAGAGATGTCCCGTCCTTGACATGATCCTTCGTTTCAGATACAGCGGATATTTTCCTCCTGCTAGCATGGCTCTGTCATGATTTGCCTCTATAAGGGCTGCATCAGAGTATAGCAGATGATCCCTTATGTAATCATCAAAATATCCTGTGTCAGTAGCAACGCATACGGTCCTGAACGATGAAGGCGTCAAAGCGGAGGCTCCGCTGTCTCTTGCTTCTATCCTGAACCCGAGGGGTGAGGCAGAATCATGATATACCCTGAAGGGACAGACTTCTGCATCCTTTATACGAAATTCCGAATCTGCGGATACCGGATGCATCAGAGCCCCTCCCGCATAACGGAAGTATTCATCCCTTGTGGCCTGGAAAAGGGCTGAAAGAGTCCCCTCCGAGGCATAGACCGGTATGTCATAGGCTGACATAAGACGTTTAAGTCCTTTTATATGATCACTGTGTTCATGGGTAAGCAGCACTGCGTCCAGATCCGAGAGTGAAAGCCCGAGGGCTCTCAGGCAGTCTCCTATGCGTTTTGCGCTTATGCCGCAGTCTATAAGTAACTTTGTGCTTCCAGATGCAAAAAATGTACAGTTACCGCTGCTCCCGCTTGCAAAGCTTGTAAAAATCATTTATAGCCTGTTCTGTCCTTTTCCATAATTGTTCTTTTGTTCCATCATTTACGATAAAACAGTCCGCATAAGTAGCGTATTCTTCCTCGTCAGGCTGAAGGTTTATGATATCATTAAACCTTTCATCAGAATATCCCCGATCTGAGCTGAGCCTTTTTCCCCGAAGCTTGCTGTCAGCATAAAAACATATGATATGGTCGCATATGTCTGCAAATTCAGGCCCGGGAAGCGCTGTCTCCACCAGGACCAGTTCGCCCTTGTCTGATAAGGAAAATGCAGTCTCCCTGACCTTTTTCCAGACTATCGGATGTATGATTGAATCGGAAAGAGCTTTTTTCTCAGGAGATGAATAGAGAAGATCCGCATAGGCTGCCTTGTCAAGTTCGCCGCATCCATTGGTAATGGGCACGGAAAATGCGGCCTCAAGCAGCGACAGGACCTCCTTATCCTTCATGACATCATGGGCCACTTCGTCAGTCTTAAGTATATAAGCATGGTAGTACTCACCTATATGGTCAGCGGCCGTGCTTTTTCCGGATCCAACCCCTCCGGTCAAGCCTATGATCATCTGTGGTCACCAAGCCTTTCATTGAGATATGTCACGATGGCATCAAGCCCTTCCTCGGAAAAAGGAAAATCCTTTTTGTCCATCTCCGAAGGATCCGTATGTCCATAGGACAGTTTCCCAATCCAGCTGCGGCAGCAAAGAATATTTTGTCCATCCTCTCCTTCTGCTTTTTCTATCCGAAAGCGAAGCCCGTTCTTTGATCCGGTATATGGTGACATGGAAAGAAAGGAAAGAGGAAGAAGGTCGCTTCTCAATATGCTGCTGCTGATATATTCTTCCTTAATGGCAATCATACCAGTTATCTCCCACGTTTATGTCACAGCTTAAGGGGACCCTTGTCTTAAGCGCTGACTCCATGCAGTCCCTTACAAGCTCCTTTACTTCGCTAAGTTCATCAGGCTCCACTTCTATCAGAAGCTCATCATGTACCTGCAGTACTATCCTTGACTTATAGCATTTTCCGCAGACATTTCCGTCCTTATCAAGCCCGCTGAGCTTCATGTTTACGGAATTCATGGCTATCTTCATGACATCGGCAGCAGTCCCCTGGATTGGAGAATTCATCGCTGCTCTCTCGCCGAAGGAACGCTGCATGAAATTAGAGGAGCGCAGCTCAGGTATGGGCCTTCTTCTTCCGAAGTAGGTCCTGGCATATCCATGCTCCTTTGCAAAGGCCACGGATCCGTCAAGATATTCCTTTACCCCAGGATAAGTCCTGAAATATCCGTCAATATATTCCTGGGCTTCTTTTCTGCTGATGGAAAGGCCTTCTCCAAGACCAAAGGCAGAGATGCCGTATACTATGCCGAAGTTTACCGCTTTTGCGTTCCTTCTCATCTCAGGCGTCACATCCTCAATGGGTACATGAAAGACCTGAGAAGCGGTAAGCCTGTGTATGTCCTCTGCATGCCTGTAAGCATCAATCAGTTTTTCGTCATTGGAAAATGCGGTAAGTATGCGAAGCTCCACCTGACTGTAATCCGCATCCAGGAATATGCAGCCTTCTCTGGGAATAAAAACCTTCCTGAGTTCCTTTCCTTCAGCAGTCCTTACAGGTATATTCTGAAGGTTCGGATCCGTTGAGGAGATCCTTCCAGTGGCAGTAACGGTCTGATTGAAATGTCCGTGTATCCTTCCATCCTCTGATATGAACTGGGGAAGTCCTGCTGCATAGGTCGAATAAAGCTTCATAAGCTTTCTGTATTCGAGGACCTTCATGACGATGGGATAATCAGGGGCAAGCTTGTTGAGTACGTCCGCTGCAGTGGAATAGCCGGTCTTGGTCTTCTTTCCGCCGGGAAGTCCAAGTTTCTCAAAGAGGATATGGGCCAGCTGTGAGGGAGAATTGATATTGAAGGGCTCCCCTGCAATATCATGGATCTCACGCTCCATGGAATCGATCCGATCTTTAAGTACAGCAGCATAATCATTGAGCTCCGAAAGGTCCACCCTGATACCGGCCTTTTCCATATCATCAAGAGTATATATGAGCGGAAGCTCAATATCCTCATAGAGCTTCAAGCAATCCGCTGCCTTAAGTTCCTTCATAACGGAAGATGCCGCAAGGAGGGGCACAGCAGCACTGTAGGCCGCTATACGTGCTGCCCTGTCTCTCTCATCAGGATCTTCGGCGCAAAGCACATCCAAAAGCTTCTTTTTCCCGATAAGCTCTGCCCTGTTTTCGGCTGCAGCTCCAAGATAATCTCTTGCTATGTCGTCATAATCATAGCTTTCCTTTAAGGGATTAAGGATGTAGGAAGCAATTGACAGATCGTGGATCTTCCTGCTGCGCAAAAGCCCCTTAAGGATCTTTAATTCTTCCTTAAGGCCCAGTGTATAGAGCTTCTTTCCATCATTGATCGAAG
>DVNQ01000028.1 GCA_018714245.1 Candidatus Avilachnospira avicola | reverse complement strand
GCCCTGCTCCAGGAGGAAGCAACTATCTCCGAAGTATCCCAGAGCGTACCATCCACATCAAAAATGACCGAAACTGATCTGTCCATCTCCTTATGATCTCCTGTGATCTCCCTGCGATATGTCAGGGATTTTCCTATGGATAAATTTTAGCATATGAAGGCTAAGTAATGGAAACATAATTGAAAAAAGACGGGATTGCAAACCCGCCCAAAGGATATATAATCCTTATATGGATATCGATCTTGAAAAATTAAAGAAAAACATACTTTTCCGAGGCTTTGAGGATGATGAGATAGAGGCTCTCCTTCAGCATTTTTCTCCTCGTCTCATGTCGGTGCATAAAAATGATACCGCTGTCTATGACGGGGACCGGATGAATGAGGTGGGCATAGTCCTCTCAGGCGAACTTCGGCTCTCCCATATCGATGAAAACGGCAACTGCAATCTGATGGAGCTTATAGAGCCTTCAAAAAGCTTCGGGGTAATGAATGCAGCCGGCAATTACCGCCTGGCCTTTTCTGCAGTGGCCTCTTTGGAGACCAGCATACTTTTCATCAACATTGACCCGATATTTTCCCCTGCAGCCCTTGGGGATCCTCTCCTTATGCGCTTTCTGCAGAACTCCGCCCTGAGGCTTGCCGAAAAATCCCAGGAGCTTACAAAAAAACTCAATGACAGCATACGGAGATCCACGAGGGAGCGACTTTCGGATTATCTCTCGGATGAATCAGAAAAAGCCGGAAGCAGGGTATTTACGATCCCCTTAAACCGCCAGGAACTTGCGGATTTCCTGTTCGTGGACAGAAGCGCCATGTCAAATGAGCTTTCAAAGATGAGGGATGAGGGGCTCATCAAATTCAGCAAGAATCATTTTGAACTCCTTCTGGAGGCCCCGCCCGAAAATAATAAAAAAAGTCCCTGATCCGATGCTTTCAGATCAGGCAAAAGCAAAGGGCCGCTGCGATGGTCAGCGGCTCTTTGTATTTATATATTAACGCTTCACTCCATTTTTTCAGGAAGACTGAGCGAGCGTGTCTCTATGAAAAGCGCTATGGCAGATATCATGAGGAATGTGCCAAGTGCTATCTGTATGGAAAAATATCCGAACAGCGGGTCAAGTATGATCAGGGCTCCGAGAAGTATCCTCAGTATGCCTCCGAAAAGTATGAAGCCTGCTCCGGGAAATCCTTCCTTTCTGAGGGAAAAATAATCCGCAGTCTGGGTCACTCCTGAAAACAGTGACATAAATCCTGCCGCAAATGCAAGGGTTGCGATCATTCCTGCCTTTCCTGCAGGGCCTCCTCCTATCGCATCAAAGAGTATCATGCCTCCAAGGAAGGATGAAAGCATCCCGTCTGCCAGCATATATCCGCTGCGGAGTACCTTCGGCATCCTGAAAAACATTACTATCTTGTATATTCCGTAAGCCATGAAGCCTCCGGTAAAGAGATAGGCTGCTGCAAGTCCGGTAAATGCAGGTGCAAATACTGCAAGTGCTCCTAATGCTGCCATCACTATGGCTGCCACCGTTCCGGTATTTTTGATCTTCTTTAAAAACTCTCTGTCAGCTTCGTCATTTATTATGACCAGGCTCTCATTATAATCTGACATATCGTCCTCCTGTCTTTATCTTTTATCTCCATCGTTAGCTCTTTTTATGTCATCAGCCTCGAGTCCTTCTCTCAACTGTTGGCTAAAGTATAAATCTTTCCGTGCAATAAGTATGTTTGAAAAACAACAAAATAAAAATAATAATCATTTTTATTTTTAATTTGCTATTAAAAAAATCGTTGACAAAATCCTGATCTCCGATTATCATCATACACATCGATGGATCAGATCCGTCGAGCGTACCTTATAACCGAATATGATATCAAAATGGCGTTGAAAAGAAGAGTACGCTGCATGAGTTCCTTACAGAGAGCTCCCCTGGGCTGAGAGGGAGCAGGCGCGAAGCAGCCGAAGATGGTCTTGGAGCAGCACGGATGAACCGGAAGGCAGTTTACCGGATAAGTCGTGACGGGGGTCGCCCGTTACAGCGATAGGGTATGAAACGATGGCCTTATGGCCTAGGGAGTACCTGATGAGGCCCTGTATGTGAGTACAGGGTAAATATAGGTGGTACCACGGGATAAGTATACTTATGTCGTCCTATATATCTTTGCGGATATATAGGGCGATTTTTTATTTGTTAAGGAGACCGTTATGATCGAGCTTAAGAATGTAACGAAGACCTTCAGCTCAGCAGCAGGCAATGTCCATGCAGTTAAGGATGTGAGCCTTCGCATAGCTGACGGGGAGGTATACGGCATCATCGGATTTTCCGGTGCCGGAAAATCCACACTGGTAAGATGCATCAACCTTCTTGAACGTCCGGAAAAGGGAGAGGTGCTTATAGACGGCACTGACCTTACAAAACTCCCGGAAAAGGAGCTCCGGGGCTTCCGCAAAAAGATCGGCATGATCTTCCAGCATTTCAATCTGATGCCTTCAAGGACCGTATATGCAAATATCGGCTTTGCCCTTCGTCACAGCGGCCTTTCAAAGGCGGAAAAGGATAAAAAGATAAACTCGCTTCTGGAGCTTGTGGATCTTCAGGATAAAAAGGATTCCTATCCCTCCCAGCTTTCCGGCGGACAGAAGCAGAGAGTGGCCATAGCAAGGGCCCTGGCAAATGATCCCAGGATCCTGCTCTGCGACGAGGCCACATCGGCCCTGGATCCCCAGACCACCAAGTCCATACTGAAGCTCCTGGAGTCTGTAAATCAGAAACTGGGCATAACCATGGTGATCATCACCCATCAGATGGAGGTCGTAAAGGATATCTGCGATCGGGTAGCCGTCATGGAGCACGGAAGCGTCGTGGAGGAAGGCGAGACCATAGAAGTATTTTCACATCCCAGAAAGCCGGTAACTAAGAGCTTCATAGAAACCGCCGGCAGCATCGGAAAGATATACGACCTGATAGCCGAAGACAGCCCCATCACAAGGCTGCTTCCAGGACAGAAGATGTATCTGCTGACCTACTCCACCGACACCACTAAGGAGGCCATCATATCCTACGTCTCAAGGACCTATGACGTGGATGCCAGCGTAAGCTTCGGAAATGTGGAGGTGCTGAAGGACAAGCCTCTCGGAAAACTGGTAGTCATCTTCAGCGGCAGGGAAGATAATATCGAAAAGGCCCTTCAGTACATGAGGGATGCAGGCATAGAAACGGAGGAACTTAAATAATGAGCATCATATATCAGATATTTCCAAATCTTGAAAAGCTGGGCCCTGAGCTTCTGGAGTGTGTCTGGGCAACCGTGCAGATGGTGCTTATCTCCGGATTCATCTCCTTCATCTTCGGTATCTTCTTCGGATCCCTCCTGATAGTGACGAAGAAGGGCGGCATACTGGAATGTATCCCGGTATATACGGTCATAGACAAGGCCATCGACATACTGAGATCAGTACCCTTCATAATAATGCTGTTTCTGCTGATACCGCTTACCCGTATCATCATGGGCACCTCCCTCGGTATCGAGGGCGCCCTGGTCCCCCTGATATTCGGGACCGTGCCCTTCTTTTCAAGGCAGGTTGAAACAGCCATAGCCGAGGTAGATCCGGGGCTTGTGGAAGCCAGTGAGGCCATGGGTCTCTCACCGGTGGAGATAATCTTCTCCGTATACCTTCGTGAAAGCATACCCGGCATAGTGAGAGTATCCATGATCACTCTCATAAGCCTCATAAACCTGACCACCATGGCAGGTACCGTAGGAGCCGGCGGAGTCGGAGATTTCGCCATCCGTTACGGCTATCAGCTGCACATGTATGACATGATCTGGATCTCCGTGATCATCACCCTCATCATGGTGACCATCATACAGCTCATAGGAAACTTCATACTCAGACGTACCATACACTGATCATAAAAAGGAGAAAATAATTATGAAAAAGAAACTGTTTACAACCCTCACCGCCATAAGCGCAGCCCTGCTGCTCTCCGCCTGCGGAGGATCCTCAGAAGCAGCTGACACTTCTGCCGCAGCAGAAAGTTCTGCTGAAGCTTCCACCGATGGAGAGACCACCATAGTAACCGTAGGTGTGGTAGGCGCCTACAACGATCACTGGGATGTGGTAAATGAGCTCCTTGCTCCCGAAGGCATACAGGTGGAGCTGGTGCATTTCTCAGACTACGGCACACCGAACAGAGCCCTCAATGACGGAGAGATAGATCTCAATTCCTTCCAGCATAAGGCCTTCCTTAAAAATGACATAGAAACTGCCGGCTATGAGCTTACCGATATAGCCGACACCCTGATCGCTCCCCTTTCCATCTATAATAATAAGGATAAGATCCAGAGCATCGATGACATAAAGGACGGCGACATCATAGCCATCCCCAGCGACCGTACCAACGGCGGAAGAGCCCTGAAGCTCCTTGAGGCTGCCGGACTTATAGTCTGCGATCCTGAGACAGGTTCCATGCCCACAGTGGCTGACATAACCACATACAACAAGGAGATCGAGATCATTGAGGCAGAATCCGCTACCCTTGCAAATCTCCTTCCCGACTGCGCAGCAGCCGTGATCAACGGAGGAAATGCATTTACCGCAGGCTTCAATCCTTCAGTGGATGCGATATTTACCGAGGATGTGGACCCTGAGACCAACCCCAACGTATCCGACCTTATAAATGTCATAGTCGCAAGGACTGCGGACAAGGACAATGAGGTCTACAAAAAGGTAGTGGAAGCCTTCCAGACCGACGAGGTAAGAGAGGCCATCCTTGAAAACTATGACGGAGCCTTCATTCCCGCATTTTAACTTGACATGATCCTCATGCCGAAGCAGAATATGATCATAGAAACATGATCGGCGCTGCTTCGGCGTTTTTATGCTCAGAAGACACTTTCTTCAGCATCTTAAGCCTGACATCAGAGCTCGCCGTTTTCCGGAGGTTACAAATGATAAAGGATTACATACTTAAGGAAAAGGATTATATCATTGAAAAGAGACGCTGGCTCCATATGCATCCGGAGCTGAGCCTTAAAGAATTCGAAACCGCATCCCTGATAGAGCGTGAGCTGGACAGCTTCGGCATTCCCCATGAAAGGGTCGGAGAGACCGGGGTGTACGGATGGATAGACGGGAAAAAAACTTCCGCCTCTGAAGACAGACGGTGTATCGCCCTGAGATCCGACATTGATGCCCTCCCCATGGAGGATCTTACTGAAAATGACTATGCCTCCACCGTGAAGGGAGTCTGCCATTCCTGCGGCCACGACGGCCATACAGCCACCCTGCTTGCCGCAGCCAGGATACTGAAGGAGATGGAATCTGAATTTTCCGGAAGGATCAAGCTTTTCTTCCAGCAGGCAGAGGAGGTCTGCGGAGGCGGAAGGCAGTTTGTCGCTGCAGGGCTCATGGATGACGTGCAGAGGGTATACGGTGCCCACGTAAGTCCCAGGATAGATTCAGGAAAGGTATCCCTGACGCCCGGGCCCGTCAATGCATGCAGTGATCATTTCAGGATCATCGTCCATGGAAAGAGTTCCCATGCAGCCACTCCGGATCTTGGCATAGACGCTCTCTACATCGCCTCCCAGATCGTGGTGGCTCTGCAGACCATAGTCGCCAGAAGCACCTCCCCTCTGGATACGGTAGTCGTGGGAGTCGGCATGATGCAATCCGGCACAGCCTATAACATAGTTGCGGACACCGCTCAGCTTGACGGCACCGTAAGGGCCTTTGATCCGGGAAGCCGTGAACACACTGCAGAACGGATCCGGGAGATCGCCGAGGCCTCCGCTGCCATGTACGGAGCTTCCATCGAGTTTACCTATGAGCGCCACGCTGATCCGCTGATCAATGATCCGACGGTGGTTTCTGAAGTAACCAATGTCACAGAAAAGCTTATTGCTCCTGAAAACATCATCCACGACATGGAAAAATCCCTCAGTGCCGATGACTTTGCAGAGTATCTCCAAAAGGCTCCCGGCATGTACGCCTATGTGGGCACAAGGAACGTGAAAAAGGATCCCGAGACCGCAACCCCTTACCACAACGGCCATTTCAACATCGATGAAGATGCGCTGCTTTTGTCCTGCAACATATACGTGGATTATGCGCTGGCCTTTCTGAATAAAGAGATTTAATAAAGGAATTATATTTATACTATATTTGCTTGTTATTAAGGATATTCACTCAGTCAGAGGAATATCCTTTTTAAAAGACGCCATCCTTCCGGACAGCGTCATAAAATATCATAAATTCTGTAATTTAGGACTCAGCCCTTAGCCTTTACTTTATCCTGTACATCCAGGGCGTACTGCACATAAAATGCACAGCCGTTCAGCATGCCGTTCTCATCCAGATCAAAACGCTCATGGTGAAGGGGATAGCACTGATCCTGAGCTTCGTTGCGGCAGCCTACGAAGGCATAGATGCCGGGAGCCTTTTCAAGCATATATGCGAAATCATCGCCGCCGGGAGTCTTGGTATAAAGTGTAAGGCCCTTGTCTCCAAGGAGCTTCTTAACGGTGCCTGCTGCGATCTCACTGTAATATCCGTCATTTATTACCGGAGGCACGCCCTCGATATATTCAAACTCATAATTTGCCCTGAAGGCCTCGGTAACTCCCTTTATGACCCTTTCGATCTTTCCGGGAAGCTCTTTCCTGAGTACCGGATCAAAGGTCCTGATGGTGCCGCCAAGTTCGGCTGTCTCGGCAATTATGTTGTTTGCGGTACCTGCATGGAACTTGCAGACACTTATAACGAGAGTTCCCACCGGATCTGCCTCCCTGCTGGCTATGCTCTGAAGGGCGTTTACCACCTCACAGCCAACGTATATGGGATCCACGGAGAACTGAGGCATGGCGCCGTGTCCGCTCTTTCCGATGATCTTTATGTTCATGCTGTCAGCGGAGGTATACCTGGGTCCCTCTTCAACTGATATGGTACCTGCCTCAAGATACGGGAATATATGCATTCCGCAGAAGGTATCGATATCATCCAGAAGCCCGGATGCTATGACCTCCTTTGCTCCGTTTATCATCTCTTCACTGTGCTGGAAAACGAACTTTATCGTACAGTTGAGCTCATCCCTGTGCTCTGAAAGGATCTTTGCAGCACCAAGAAGCATGGTTATATGTGCATCATGTCCGCAGGCATGCATGCAGCCCTCATTTTTGGATTTGAAGGGCAGATCCTTTATCTCAGTTATCGGAAGCGCATCGATATCACACCGAAGGCCTATGACGGGCTTATCCGCCTTTCCCCTGAGCGTTGCCACCGTAGCCGTGCCCTCTACACCGGCAGTCTCATAGGGGATGCCCATCTTTGTAAGCTCTTCCCTTATCCTTTCAGCAGTCTTGAATTCCTGATGTCCAAGCTCGGGATACTGATGAAAATGTCTCCTCAGATCTATGAGCCAGTCCTTCTTTTCATTTACCAAAGCCATTACGTCCATAACTTTTCCCTCCTTATTATACTAAAAACAGGGGAGGCCGGTCCGGCCATCCCCTGATAAGGGCCGCCCTTTAGAACGGTCCGTAGTTGATGTTTACCGCTATCACCGCAAATATAAGCTGTGCGATCAGAAGCACTGCCTCAAGAGGAAGCACGAACTTGTACCACTTCTTGAGAGGCACCTTGGAAAGGGACATATATATCAGCATCGTTCCGTTTGTGAACCAGAAAGTGTTTGCAACACCGTCACCCAGCTGATAGGCAAGGACTATTGACTGTCTTGTCATGCCAAGCATATCAGCAAGCGGGATAAGGATGGGCATGAGCGCCATGGCCTTTCCGGATCCGGATGCGATAAGACCGTCCATAAGGAATACCACCAGGATGATACCGATGATGGTGACCTCTGCAGAATATCCGTTAAGCACGTTTGCAAGGGTATTGACCACAGGGTCTATCAGCTGTCCCTCGGTCATGATCCACTGTATGCCTCTTGCAACTCCGATGATGAGGGCTCCCATGATGGCTCCCTTGGCACCGGTAACAAGTCCGTCGGTAATGTCATTTGCAGAAAGCCTGTTGATGACACCGGAGATGATGCCTCCTGCAAGGAAGGTAGCTGCCATCTCGTTGGTGCTCCATCCAAGATTGAGCATGCCATAGATGGATACCACAAAGGAAATGAACAGTATGATGATGGCTATGATCTGGGGCAGGGTCATCTTCATGCTCTCATAGGGAGTATAGTCCTTTCTGAGAGAAGATACGTCTATATCCTTCACATAGCTCTTTGAAGGATCCTTCTTTACCTTTGCGCTGTATCTGAGGATCCAGGTCCAGCAGAGGGCCTGCATCACGATAAGCACCAGGAGCCTGAACTGCCATCCAGAATACATGGGCAGCTCAGCTATGGTCTGGGATATGCCGACAGTCGCATATGCAAAGGGTGATACGGAAAATGCCACAAGGTTTACAAATCCGCAGACTGCCATACCTACCAGGGAGTCATAGCCCAGCGCAAGGCAAAGGGATATGATCAGCGGTACAAAAGGTATGATCTGCTCACTCCACCCAAGAAAACCTCCAAGGATCGTAAACAGAAGCATGATGATCGCAAGGACCAGCTGTCCGCCGAACTTCTTTGAAACCTTAAGGACCCTGGTGATACCGATATCGATGGCTCCGGTCCTGGTATAGACCTCCAGGGATCCTCCGACTACCAGTACCATAAACATCATGTCCGCTGCACCTACAAGTCCGTAGGGTATGGAACGGAAAATGTCAAAGAGTGAAAGCGGATTCTTGGGAAGCGTATGATAGCTTCCGGCTACAACGATGGTACGTCCGCCCTCTTCGACCCTGTCAAAGGCACCCGGCGTCACGAACCAGGTAAGGATCACGCAGAGCGTGATGACTGCGAAGATGATAAGCAGGGGATTGGAAAACAGATCTCCCAGCTTAAGCTTCTTTTTGTTTGAATTACTCATATTTTTCCCCCTGAAAAATAGCCGCTCGTATGCGGCAGCATAGAATGACAAATTTTTATCATTCTCAGTGATTCTAACTCAGGGAATTAGTAAAATCAATATAAATATCTTGCGGATTACAAATGAAAAAGCGACCCTCCGATGCCGGTCTGTGCACCTGGAAGAGCCGCTTCAGCAATTCAATGAATTTATATAGTCATTCAGGCATTGAACACATACTTATCCATGCGCTCAAAGGCCTCTTTCACTCTGGAAAGGGGAAGCGCAAGATTGATCCTGATGTGGCAGGGTCCGTGGAACTTGCGTCCGTCCTGCCATGCCACGCCTACGTCCCAGCCTGCCTTTTCAACCCAGTCTATGGTCTTTCCATGCTTTTCGCACCACTTTGTGCAGTCGATAAAGAGCATGTATGTACCCTCAGGCCTGGAGCATTCCACTCCGTCAAAATGCTCCCTGATATAATCCATGGCAAAATCGATATTGCCGGTGATGACCTGGCAGAGCTCGTCAGTCCACTCATAGCCCTCAGGCTCATAGGCTCCGATAAGGGCATACATGGAAAGCAGGTTCACACTGTTATAATGGGACAGGGAGGATTCCTTATCCACACGATCCTTGATCCACTTGTTGTAGATGATGTGATAGCTGCCGATAAGTCCTGCAAGGCTGAAGGTCTTTGAAGGAGCATAGAGGGCAACCGTCCTCATCCTGGCATCCTCAGATACAGACTGGGTGGGCACATGCTTATGGCCGGTGGTTATGATATCGGACCAGATCTCATCGGAGACCACAAAGACATCATATTTCTTATAAAGCTCCATGGCCTTTTCGATCTCCCATTTTTCCCAGACCCTTCCTGTAGGGTTATGAGGAGAGCAGAGGATCGCCGCATGTATCTTCTGTGTACGGAGCTTCTCCTCCATATCTTCAAAGTCCATGCGCCATACTCCGTTTTCATCCTTTTTCAGGTCGCTGTGGACTATGCTGTAGCCATTATTCGTAAGGCTTCCGGTAAATCCCACATAGGTGGGCTTATGTACCAGCACCTTGTCGCCCTTTGAACAGAATACGTTGAGGGCGGATATGACGCCGCCGAGGACACCATTTTCGTAGCCGATGTTTTCCTTTGTAAGTCCGGTGACTCCGTTCCTCTTTTCATGCCACCTGATGATGGCATCATAATACTCGTCCCTGGGATTGAAGTATCCGAAATGAGGCTCCTTTATACGTGCCTCCATGGCCCCGGTGATGGTATGAAGCGTAGGGAAATTCATGTCGGCTATCCACATGGGGATAACATCAAAGCCCTCCTTCGGAAGATCAGGGGCATTGCCGCCCATTCCAAGTCCGTCAACAGCTATGGCATCCTGTCCGGCACGGTGCATGATGGTGGTAAAATCGTATTTCATGTAAGGTCTCCTTAAATCCAGATTTTCTGTACTCAGTATATCATTTTTTATAGATGTAGGAAGAATTTTCTTAAAACCATTATATTTACATTTGATAAAAATTCTCTTACAATCTCTATTATCAACAGGATCTTATGATCGAGAGGAGAACATTATGAAGAGAACCGCAGTAAATACCCAGTCAGCTCCCGCAGCCATCGGCCCCTACAGCCAGGCGATCGCAGTGGAGAACGGCACGGTCTACGTTTCAGGCCAGATCCCCGTGGATCCCGCAACAGGTGAGTTCGCCGGAGATACCATCGAAGAGCAGACAGAGCAGTCCATCAAGAACATCATGGCCATTCTCGCAGCAAATGACATGAGCATCGAGGACGTGGTAAAGACCACCGTGCTCCTTGCAGACATGGATGATTTTGCTGCCATGAACAAGGTATACGCCGAGTATTTCACCGAGCCCTTCCCTGCAAGAGCCGCTTTCGAAGTAGCAGCCCTTCCCAAGGGAGCAAAGGTAGAGATCGAGGCAGTTGCCGTTCGCTGATCAGCTGATAAACAAAGCAAAAGCCCACTTTTCCAGGCGTGGAGAAGTGGGCTTTTGCTTTGTCAGTTTTTCTTTTTCTTGCCACTATATAAAGCTTTTTGTCTGTGCTATTATCTATATATGTTTCTGCTGGTTGGCAGATAATTTGATAGTCCGGTAAGGGGTCATATACATGAGCAATAATCTGAAAAAGGGAGCCATACTTTCTCTCTCATTGCTGCTTACAACCACATTTTCCATTTCCACAGCCATCCCTGCCATGACCAGGTTCTATGCAGGCTACAGCATTAATCAGGTGGAGCAGCTGGTGTCCCTGCCCTCTCTTGCTGTCATGCTGATCATCATGCTTCATCCTCTGCTTTCCAGATTGATCAGTAAAAATGTCAGCATAATTACAGGTCTGATCCTTTTATTTGTTACCGGCATCATGCCCCTGTTTTCTCAGGATTATACCTATGTCTTCGTAAGCAGGATGATCCACGGGGTTGGCGTCGGACTCATCAATGTTTATGCCGTGACCATCATAAATGAAAGCTTCAGCGGGCAGGAAAGGGCAGCCATGCTGGGGTATCGGGGAGCTGCAGAGATCCTCGGAAATATCATATGCACCTTTATTGCCGGCCAGATCCTTAGCCTTGGAGTAAGCTGGCAATACAGCTTTCTGATATATGCCGCCTCGGCACCCATACTTCTTTTATATCTTTTGTTCCTGAAAAGCAGCAAAGCCTCTGGTCCTGTATCAGGTTCTGTCCCCGATAATTCAGTCGGTCCTGCTGCTTCCGGAGCTGTCTCAGAAGCCGCAGCTTCCTGGAAAAACTATATCTTGGCCTTTATCTTCTATGGCCTGTGCGGAATGGTCATAGTTGGAATAAACTGCTGCAACACCATCCGGATCCCCAGCCTGGTCATCGAAAAAGGCCTGGGAGCAGAGGCGGAGGCCAGCATTTTATCCAGTCTCAGGATGGGAGCTGGCTTCCTGGCAGGCATCTCCTTCTGGAGATTTGAGCAAAGACTTGGAAAACAGCTTCAGCCTGTCTTTTTCATAGCCCTGGGCATCGGAGAGTTAGCCATAGCATTTTCCTCTGATATATTCATGCTGTTTATCGGTTCACTGATCGTCGGTGCGGCTTTAAGCATACTGACCACTTCTATCTTTCAGAATGCGGCAGAATACTTTCCTCTGAGCCTTTCCGACAAGGCTACGACAGCTACCCTTGTAGGGTGCAACCTCGGCTCCGGGCTCGCTTCATACGTGTTGTATCTGATCGACTGCCTGAACGATAAAATGTATACCTCATTCCTGGTGTTCGGGATCATATTCCTTCCGGTAGGAGTCATTCTCATGATAAAGAAAAAGAGGCGGAGCTGATTCCGCCTCTTTTAATGCCTGGAAATAATACTGTTATATGCGGGCTGATCCGCTTTCCCGTGCCGCTTCTGCCACAGCTTTAGCAATCGCATTGGCTACCCTTGGATCAAAGGGATTTGGCAGCACATATTCATCCCTGAGCTCTGAGCTGTCAACCAGGCCTGCCAATGCATTGGCTGCTGCTATCTTCATCTGGTCATTGATATCCCTCGCACGCACTGACAGCGCACCCTTGAATAGTCCCGGAAATACCATGACATTATTGATCTGATTGGGGAAATCGCTGCGTCCGGTACCTATGACCCTAACGCCTGCTGCCCTGGCGGCTTCCGGCATTATCTCCGGAACAGGGTTTGCCATCGCAAAAACTATGGCATCCTTTGCCATGGAAGAAGCCATCTCTTCGGTCAGCGCTCCGGCTACTGAGGTTCCTATAAACAGATCAGCTCCACGGATCGCTTCCGCAAGGCTTCCTTTCAGATGGCGCGGATTAGTTACCTCAGCAAGCTCAGCCTTATGTCCTTCCAGCCCTTCCGGACGTCCGGGATACAGGATCCCATGCTCATCAACTGCAACGATGTCCTTCACTCCGACCTTCTTAAGCATCCTTATGATCGCCGTGCCTGCGGCTCCGGGACCGTTCTGGACTACTCTGATCTTATCTATATCTTTTCCGACCAGCTTAAGTGCATTGAGCACTCCGGCAGTCACGGCGATGGCAGTCCCATGCTGATCATCATGAAATACAGGGATGTCCAGTTCTTTTTCAAGGATACTTTCGATCTCGAAGCATTCAGGGCTTTTTATATCCTCAAGGTTGATGCCTCCAAAAGTAGGGGCGATGGCCCTGACAGCTGCAATGACCTCTTCCTTCGTGGCAGCATTCAGACATATCGGAAATGCATCCACGCCTCCGAACTCCTTGAACAGTACGCATTTTCCTTCCATTACCGGAAG
>DVNQ01000027.1 GCA_018714245.1 Candidatus Avilachnospira avicola | reverse complement strand
GGCTGCTTCGGCATATCCTTCGGCGTAAAATATGTGCCCGGAACCGAATGGAAAGAGATCAGAGGCCTGGCATCCCTGTGCCGCGGAGAAGGTCTCCTGGTCTCTTCACATGTAAGGGATGATGTGGACGGAGTATATGACGCTGCAGAGGAGCTCGCCCGTATAGGAAGGGAATGCGGCGTCCACGTCCAGTTCTCCCATATCGGCAGCATGGGCGGCTACGGCCAGATGCCAAAGCTCCTTAAGCAGATCGAAGGATACAGGGATGAAGGCATAGACATGATGTGCGACTGCTATCCCTATGACGCATTCAGCACTGCCATAGGCGAGACCACCTATGACGAGGGCTTCCTTGAGAGCTATCGTTCCGATTATTATCACATAGAGCTCTGCGACGGGCCCTATGCAGGGAAAAGATGTACAAAGGAGATCTTTGATCTGCTTCGCAGAGAAGCTCCCGAGACCATGACCATAGGATATTTCATGAGGCAGGAGGATGTGGATCTGGCTCTCATGAAGGACTATGTCATGCCCGCAAGCGACGGCATAAGAAACGGGGACCAGGGACACCCCAGAGCCGCAGGGACATTTCCAAGGTTCCTTCATCAGTACGCCGTAAAGGGACGGCTAAGCCTGGATGAAGCCATAAGCAGGATGACTTACATGCCTGCAAAGCGCATAGGCCTTAAGCATAAGGGCAGCCTTATGCCCGGCTTCGATGCGGATATAGTCATTTTCGATCCGGAGAGGATCAGAGACAGGGCTACCTATGAGGAACCGGTACTGGCCCCTGAGGGCATAAGCCATGTGATAATAGGCGGAAAGATCGCGGCAAAGGACGGAGTCCTCATCCGTGACGACCTGGGAAGGGCCCTCAGACACAGTTAAACACATTCAGACATAACCAAGTACAGGAGGATAAGCATATGCAGGATAACAGAACTGAAGCCATGGTGCTTTCGGAGCTTTCCAAAAAGGTCCGGGACGTAAAGGGCCACACCGGCTTTTATTATAAAAATCTGCTGATAGGAACAGAGGGCGGATATGGATCCGATGAAGCCTATCTTGCGGCAAGCGTGATAAAGTTTCCGCTGTTCCTTTACATACTCAGGCTTGCTTCAGAAGGCAAGGCCGATATGTCAGAACATATAAAGGTAACGGAAGCCGACAAGGTTCCTGTATGCGGAGCCCTTACCCTCTTTACTGATGAGCCCTCTCCCGATATCAGGACACTTTGCAGGCTCATGATCTCACTAAGCGACAACACGGCTACCAATGTGCTCATGAAGCATTTTGGCATAGATAATATCAATGCAGGCTTCCGGGAGATGGGGCTTGAAAAGACGCATATCGAAAGACTGCTCTTCGACTCCGAAGCCTCTTCCCATGGAAAGGAAAACTATATCTGCCCCAGAGAGATAGGGATGCTCCTTGAAAAGCTTTATAAAAATGAATTTATAAATGAAGAAGTATGCAAGGAAGCCATCGACACTCTCCTGCTCCAGCAGATCAACCACAAACTGGACGGAAAGATCTGCGGTGCAGTGCCCATAGCCCATAAGACCGGCGAAGATGATAATCTCAGCAACGATGTGGGCATCGTATATGCAAAGGATCCATTTATCATCTGCTTTGCCGGACATGATACGGATGTCTATGCCTGGGAGACAGTCATAAGGGAAGGAGCATACGATCTCCTTCAGGCAAACAGCTGATAACCGGAGGACCAAGCAAAAAACAAGGGACAGCTGATCAAAGCTTCTTATAATCAGCCCATCGTAAAAGGATGCAGATCATATTGATATGTCCGCATCCTTTCTGTTTTCCATATAATATTGTAATGCTGATCTCCGTTACGGGATCAGTCCTTCTTCTGCTCTGCAGCGGCTGTATCCTTTTTAAGACTTGTCTTGGGGATCATCTTGATCACGCCCATCTTGTAAAGTGCATATGCACAGATCACATTGAGTACCATACATGCAATAACTACAAAGCCTTCCTTTCCTGACAGGGGATAGAAAGCATTGACCACAAACACGAGTATAAGAGGCACTACCGCAGTAAGCGGCTTATTCTTTGCGATATACTCGCCGCACTCCTCACTCATGTAGCTCAGGAATATGCCTCCGAAAAGTGAAGGAAGCAGGTAGGTGGTAGCTGTCTGAACCGCATTGCTGGTCAGTATGGGCTTAAGAGGCACCATGAGGATGACTCCTGCCACTATGATCAGCGTTGTGACTATGGAAGAAATGGCAACGCCGATCGCAGCTATGGTATCGCCTTCATCCGTACCCTGAGTCGTATCCGTAAGGGTCTGGGCATTGATGACAACAGGGAGCTTGAGGTTGCTGACATTTCCGGTAAGGAAGGTTATATAAGCTGATGATCCCAGCACCGGAGTGTATGCAAATACCTCGGCTATGGCCGTAGGGATAAATACGGCAAGGAGTCCTGCTCCAACTGTCATGACCTCAGCCACGCTCTTGGGCCATACGTCAAATACCATACAGGTAACTGCCGGTATGCCCAGCATAAATGCTATGCCTATGACAAGGCCGATACGGCCTGTGCGGTGAATGCTCTTTGAATATCTCTCATCCATGATTATGTCCTCCTTTCAGGCCTCAGCCAAGTATCTGTATCCAGACGAGCGAGGACATCATACCAAGTACGAGAGTCACCGCCATGATAAAGTTACGATACCATTTGATCTTGAATATCTTTACCAGCTGTATCTGCAGAAGGGTAATGACACAGGAGGTCAGTACGACTGCGAGATATACCTTTCCTTTCATCATCTGAAGGGGAAGGAAGGCTTCAATGATAGCCAGTGAAAGCACGCCAGTAAGCAGGGCACCTACAACGCCGTTCTTGCTTCTTGCCTGTACAACTCCTGTCTGGATCTTCTTGCCGAAGAAAAGGATAAGTATGATACCGGACATGATGCCTATGCTCATGACGAACATTATCGTGCCTATAACTGAAGGATCCCCTGCAGCGTTTAATGCCGCTATGGACTCATATCCTGCTCCGGTAGCAGCCATATCTGCTGCCATAAGCTCATAGGTAACGGCTCCTACTACCGAAAGGCGGAACCAGGACCAGGGCACTCCGATAACAGCTGAAAGGCTGAACAGTCCGATG
Source organism: Candidatus Avilachnospira avicola (assembly GCA_018714245.1). Taxonomy (GTDB): domain Bacteria; phylum Bacillota; class Clostridia; order Lachnospirales; family Lachnospiraceae; genus Avilachnospira; species Avilachnospira avicola. The sequence continues at coordinate 347 of DVNQ01000027.1, read as the reverse complement.
ACTATGGAGATGGACGGAACTATGGTATAGATCGCCGAAGAAATGATGGCTGTCCTGAGCTTCTCCTTCGGCATGCCTATGGCGATGCCGTGGCGATAGGCCTTGATAAAGGTAACCCCGCAGAAGATCAGGATAAACAGGATGCCTGCGCCCACTAATGTATAAAGGAGCGCGCTGTTCATGATCTCATTGAATGACATAATGTACATTCCCCCTTGATTTTATTAAAGCCAAAGCAGTGGGCATATCCTTCAATATGTCGGCTGCTTTGGCTTCCGATGTAAAACTATTTACCATTTTAGCACTTTATCACTGCATGTCAAGAAAATGCCGATCATAAATCAGCT
>DVNQ01000003.1 GCA_018714245.1 Candidatus Avilachnospira avicola | reverse complement strand
CTTCTTATAGGCTTCGGCATAGGCGTGGTCATAAGAGCCGGGGCCTCTACGGGAGGCATGGACATCCCTCCGCTGATCCTGAACAAAAAATTCGGCATACCCGTATCCGTGCTGCTTTACGGCTTTGATTTTACGATACTTATCCTTCAGATGACATTTTCAGACAAGGAGCAGATCCTTTACGGCATCCTGCTGGTGCTCATATATACTGTTGTACTTGATAAGCTTTTGATGATGGGATCGTCCCAGGTCCAGGTAAAGATACTGAGCAGCCAGCATGAAAGGATAAATGAGGAGATCTCAAGAAAGCTTGACCGGGGCACCACGCTCATGCATGCCACTACCGGATATATGCATGATGAGATGCCCATGGTCCTTACGGTCATTTCCCAGAGGCAGCTGAATGCATTGAATAAGCTTGTCATGGACATAGATCCCAACGCCTTCATGATCATAAATAAGGTAAATGAGGTCAAGGGACGGGGATTTTCCCTTCAGAAGGAATACAGATAAGGAGGAACCATGGAACTTACGATGCTCGGCACAGGGCATGCCGCTGTGACGGAATGCTATAATACCTGCTTTCTGCTTAATGATGACGGACATTATTTCCTTACGGACGGAGGCGGGGGAAACGGGCTCCTCCGCCAGCTTTCCCATGGAGGCTTTGACTGGAGGGATATCCATGAGATCTTCGTGACCCATAAGCACCTGGATCATATCATGGGCATACTCTGGATGGTGAGGCTTATCTGCCAGTCCCTGGATCACGGAAGCTACAGGGGAGAGGTAAATATCTATGGGCATAAGGGCGTGATCCATGCCATAAGGAGCATTGGAGAGGAGCTCCTGCTCCCCAGGGAGTCGGCCTTTATCGGAGAAAGGCTTCATCTCATCACGGTCTCTGACGGGGAGAGCCGCATCATAAATGGCAGGAAGGTGACGTTTTTTGATATAGGTTCCACGAAGGAGAAGCAGTTTGGCTTCTGCATGGAGTTTGATGGCGGAAGAAAGCTTGTGTGCTGCGGAGACGAGCCCTGCCATCCCTGTGAGGAAAAGTATGTGCGGGACTGTGACTGGCTCCTTCATGAGGCTTTCTGCCTTTATGCCGAGGCTGACATATTTAAGCCCTATGAAAAGCATCATTCTACGGTAAAGGATGCCTGTGAGCTTGCGGAGCGCCTTAAGGCGAAGAACCTTGTGCTCTACCATACGGAGGACCGCAACCTGGCAGACCGAAAAAAACTTTATACTGAAGAAGGCAGACGCTATTATTCCGGAAGGCTTTATGTGCCGGAGGATCTTGAGAAGCTTGAGATCTGCTGAACAGCGAAACTTAGAAAAAATAAGTACATTGTTAAAATTTCGCTTATTGACTCTTTCATATACAGGAATTATAATGTAGTCGGTTAAGATTGTATTTATTTCAATACATTTTAAGGAGGCTTTATAATGGAAACCTACGGACTTGATAAAATGGGTATCGCGGCTAAGGCCGTTTACCGTAATCTTTGCCCCGCAGATCTTACCGAGAGGGCGATCAAAAACGGCGAGGGAAAGCTTACTGATACCGGAGCACTGTCAGTTATGACAGGAAAGTATACAGGCCGTTCCCCCAAGGATAAATTCATCGTGGATACCGAGGGCGTTCATGACAAGATTGCCTGGGGAAGCGTAAACATGCCTATAGAGAGGTCAGTATTCCAGGCCATCAGGAAAGAGATGATCGACTACCTTGCAGGCAAGGAAGTTTACATCTTCGATGGCTTTGCAGGTGCAGATCCCAAGTGCACAAGGAAGTTCAGGATCATCAACGAGCTTGCTTCCCAGAACCTCTTCATCCATCAGCTTCTGATCAGGCCTACCAAGGAGGAGCTTGCATCCTACGGAGAGGCTGATTTCACCATCCTCGTAGCTCCCGGCTACAAGTGTGATCCCAAGAAATTCGGCATCAATTCTGAGGCGGCGATCATCATCGACTATGAGGCAAAGGAAGCCATCATTGCAGGATCACAGTACTCAGGAGAGATCAAGAAGTCTGTATTCTCTATCATGAACTACCTGATGCCTGTAGAGGAGAACGTGCTTCCCATGCACTGCTCTGCAAACATGGATCCCGAGACTCATGAGACTGCAGTATTCTTCGGACTTTCCGGAACAGGAAAGACCACCCTTTCCGCAGATCCCAACCGTAAGCTTATCGGTGATGACGAGCACGGCTGGTCAGATCACGGCATCTTCAACTTCGAGGGCGGCTGCTATGCAAAGTGTATCGACCTTGAGGAGGAGAAGGAGCCCGAGATCTATCATGCAATCAAGTTCGGATCCCTTGTTGAGAACGTAGTTATCGACGAGGACAGACATCCCGATTACCATGACGGATCCGTTACCGAGAATACCCGTGTAGGTTATCCCATTGACTATATAGACAATGCTCAGATCCCCGGAGAGGGCGGCATCCCCAAGGTAGTTATCTTCCTTACCGCAGATGCTTTCGGAGTACTTCCTCCCATCTCCAAGCTTTCACAGGATGCAGCCATGTATCATTTCGTTACCGGCTTCACCTCCAAGCTTGCAGGTACCGAGAGAGGCATAACCGAGCCCCAGCCTACATTCTCCACTCTGTTCGGAGAGCCTTTCATGCCCCTGGACGCTTCAGTATATGCAAATATGCTTGGCGAGAGGATCGAGAAGTACGGCACAAAGGTTTACCTTGTAAATACCGGATGGACCGGCGGCCCTTACGGCGTAGGCTCTCGTATGAAGCTTTCCTACACCAGAGCAATGGTTACCGCTGCTCTTAACGGTGAGCTTGAGAAGGCAGAGTACAAGCATGACGATGTATTCAATGTAGAGATACCTCAGTCCTGCCCTAACGTGCCTGCAGAGATCCTTAATCCCAGGAACACCTGGACCGATAAGGATGCTTACGATGCACAGGCCAAGAAGCTCGCAGGCATGTTCGCTGAGAACTTCGCAAAGAAGTATCCCAACATGCCCAAGAACATCGCTGAGGCTGGCCCCAAGGCTTGATCCTTAATACGATGATATCCGATCCCGCAGGTTTATCCTGCGGGATTTTTGATATGTATCGGATGTTAGATGGATTTATAGGGCAGCGGCATAACGGACTGTCCGGCTCTGATCTGACGGTGTCAGCAGAACCGGACAGTCTGTTACGCTGTTATCAATCTTTACGCCATCTTAATGTCCAATGGATTTGTTTAATGCTGTCTTAATCCCTTATACTGCAAAATAGCAGTGTTCAAGGGTCAGATGCCCCAAAGAAGATCAAAGAGGCATAAAGAAATATGACTATGTTCAGTTTGGAGCAGGAGGACCATAAGGTTCCTGCACCCCATAAGAAATTTCAGCTGACACCTTTTCGTGTCATAATGTTCGGATTTGCAGGAGTGATCCTTCTCGGGGCGCTTCTTCTCATGCTTCCGATAGCTTCCAGGAGCGGAGAGGTG
>DVNQ01000026.1 GCA_018714245.1 Candidatus Avilachnospira avicola | reverse complement strand
ACCTCGTAATCCTGATCGGTCACTGCCTTCTTGAGGACCTCATCGGATACTTCCTTTGAAAGCTTTACGACTGCGGTGCCCTTTTCATGGCTTACGATGGCTTCTGCCACACCGTCAACTGCTTCAAGGGCCTTCTTTACCCTTGCTTCACAATGTCCGCACATCATGCCGGTGATATTAAGTGTCTTTTCCATGGTATTATTCTCCTTTTCATCTGTTATATTTATATCGCAGCTGCAAGTCCCTTCATTGCAGGGGCTGCAGATGTTCTCAGTTTCTGATCCTTCGACCTTTCTTACGGTCTTCTTATGCCTTTGCTTCTTATCATGTCCTGCATCATACATCTTAAAATAGTTGAGCCTGAGAGCGTTGGTTACCACGCAGAAGCTTGAAAGGCTCATGGCGGCTGCCCCGAACATAGGATTGAGCTGCCATCCGAAAATGGGAATGAACAGACCGGCAGCCAGGGGGATGCCTATGGAATTGTAAAAGAAGGCCCAGAACAGGTTTTCATGTATGTTTCTCAAGGTAGCCCGGCTCAGTCTGATGGCTGCAGGTACATCCGAGAGTCTGCTCTTCATAAGCACCACATCCGCTGCATCTATGGCGATATCGGTACCTGCACCTATGGCTATTCCTATGTCGGCTCTCGTAAGGGCAGGAGCATCGTTTATGCCGTCGCCGACCATGGCAGTTTTTCCATCCTCCATAAGCCTTCGGATCACGGCCTCCTTGCCGTCAGGAAGCACTCCGGCTATGACCTCGTCCACCCCTGCTTCCCGGCCTATGGCCTGGGCAGTCTTTTCGTTATCTCCCGTCAGCATGACCACTCTTATGCCCATGGCCTGAAGCTCCTTGATGGCCTTGGGGCTGTCTTCCTTTATGACATCCGCAACGGCGATTATACCATAAAGCCTTCCTTCCTTAGCAAAGAAGAGGGGAGTTTTTCCGGAACCGGCAAATCCAGTGGAGGCAGCTATGGCTTCTGCGGGGATATCAGCCATCCCGCTTATGAAGGACCTGTTTCCTCCGTATACGGCTGCGCCCTCGATTCTGCCGGAGAGCCCGTTTCCTGCTACCGCCTTGAAATCATCTGCGGGAGGCACATTTATTGAAAGCTCTGAGGCCCTTGAGATTATGGCCTTTGCAAGAGGATGCTCACTTTTCTGCTCCAGGGCATAGGCCAGTGAAAGGAGCTCTGGCTCGGTGACGCCGGGCATGGTCCAGATATCGGTCACCCTGGGCTCTCCCATGGTGATGGTACCGGTCTTATCAAGGGCGATTATGTCTATCTTTCCGGTCTCCTCAAGGGACACCGCCGTCTTGAACATGATCCCGTGCTTTGCACCCATGCCGTTTCCAACCATTATGGCCACCGGAGTGGCAAGCCCAAGGGCACAGGGACAGCTGATCACAAGTACGGATATGCCCCTTGCCAGGGCAAAACCGAATTCCTGTCCGCTTATGAGCCAGACCAGGGTAGTAATAAGTGCAATGCTTATTACTGTGGGTACGAATATGCCTGATACCCGATCGGCTATCTTTGCTATTGGAGCTTTCGTGGCTGCAGCGTCGCCCACCATTTTTATGATCTGGGAAAAGGTGGTATCCTCGCCGACCCTGGTAGCCTGACATACAAGATAGCCTGACTGGTTGAGGGTTGCGGCTGAGACCTTGTCTCCGGCAGCCTTATCCACGGGTATGCTTTCTCCGGTAAGGGCGGATTCATTTACCGCACTCATGCCTTCAACGACTATACCGTCAACGGGAATGTTTTCTCCGGGACGTACCGCAAAATGGTCTCCGATACCCACTTCCTCAATACCCACGGTAAATTCCTTACCGTCTCTTAGGACTGTTGCCGTCTTCGGAGCCAGCTTCATCAGTGACTTGATGGCATCCGTTGTCTTTCCCTTGGACCTTGCCTCCAGCATCTTCCCCACGGTGATCAGGGTAAGGATCATGGCGGCAGATTCAAAATAGAACTCGTGCATATAATGCATGACGGAATCAGCATTGCCTATGGAGCTCTGATAGGTCATGGCAAAGAGGGCATAGGTACTGTAAATGAAGGAAGCGGCCGATCCCATGGCCACCAGGGTATCCATGTTTGGAGCCTTGTGGAGGAGCGAGCTGAATCCGTTTATGAAAAATTTCTGGTTTACGGTCATTACGAGCCCGGAAAGGAGCATCTGATAGACGCCTATGCCTATGGGATTATCCTGAAGAAAAGCCGGAAGGGGCCAGCCCCACATGACACCTCCCATGGATACATACATAAGGGGGATGAGGAGGCACAGGGATATGATGAGCCTTCGCTTAAGCTTCGGAGTCTCCGTATCCTTGAGCATATCCTCATATTCGGAGACTGATGAATTCCCGGTTTTTTTCTTTTCTCCCCTCAGGGATGCCCCATAGCCTGCGCCTTCCACGGCAGCGATGATGTCCTTTTCGGAAGCAGTGCCTTCCACGCTCATGGAATTGGTGAGCAGGCTTACGCTGCAGGAGGTTACACCGGGAAGCCCGGATACTACTTTTTCGACACGGGCACTGCAGGCAGCGCAGCTCATGCCGGTGACATTGTAATTCTGCATATATTCTCCTTTGGAATGATGACTTTCAGACAGGCTTTTATTTCATAAGCCTGGGAAGGAGCTTGAGCAGCTCCTCCATGGATTCCTCCCTGCCGGCTCTTATGTCGTCCGACACACAGGTCCGCAGGTGGTCAGCCAGGAGCTCCCGGTTAAAGCAGTTGAGAGCTGCATTGGCAGCAGAGACCTGTATCATGATGTCGGTGCAGTAGGCATCGTTTTCCAGCATGTTCTTGATGCCGCGGATCTGTCCTTCTATGCGGCTCAGACGGTTCATCAGACTTTTATACTCCTTTTCGGAGCGCTCCTTATGTTTGCCGCTGCATCTGGGGCAGGAAGCCATTTTCTTGGTATCATTCTGATCTGTCATAAATATTTATCCTTTCCAATATACCCTATGGGGGTATACCTGAACCTGAATGCATTATACCCCCTATGGGTATAAAAATCAAGGGCCTGTTTTATGGGGTCCTGATTTATTATCATTTGAGAGGGAAAATAAACTGATATGGAGCAGGGAGCCTTACTCTGAATAGGGAGGCTCGCCCTTGAGAAATGCCCGGAAGCGCTTTATCGAGGTAAGTTCCAGAAGATCAAAGACTGCGTTGATCTCCGCTCCGGCAAGTATGATGCAGATGATGGCGAAGAGCCAGAACATCAGAAGCACGACTGCTCCGAGAGAGCCGTACATATAAGAGATATTTTTAAAATACGTGAAATAGATGGAAAATGCATATGAGGCAAGTATCCAGGAAAGGGTGGCAAACAGTGCTCCGGGAAGTATGGGCAGCCTTTCGTCAGTTCTTCCCGGTATGAACCTGTAAAGGAATACCATGAAAAGGAACAGTATCGCCGCTGTCACAAGGAGCTTGAAATCCAGGAACATCATGACAGCTCCTGAGATCACAGGGAAATGATCCATGAGGATGGATCCAAGAGCACTTCCGAGGACCAGAAGCAGGAGGCTTAGTATGATAGCCAGAAGAAAGATCAGCGTATACAAAAGAGACTGGAGCCTGGAAACCACATAGCCTTCAGGGCCTGACGATCCGCAGGCCGATCTTATGGCACGTTCAAGCCTGTATACTCCGCTGGAAGCTGACCAGAGGGTAAGTATGGCACTCAGGGATATGACGGTCCCGGGACTGTCTATGTATATGTTTGAAAGCACTGAATCCACAAGCTCATGCAGATTGACCATATCAGGCAGGGCAGAATAGAGCATGTCGGTGACATCTTCGCGTCCAAGGCCGGGGATATGTGAGGCCAGGCCTATGATGAGCATCAGGAAGGGCACCGAGGATATGATGAGCCAAAATGAAACAGAGCCGGCATGGGTCGTCATGTCATCCCGGCTGAATCTCTGAGATATGCTCTTTATAAGAAGTATTGCCCTCATTTTGTTAATTTTAACATCGGTCGGAGCCTTAATCAAGAGAGGGGAGGCCGGAGCTGAAGAGGCCGGGACATAAGGGATGTAATTTGGACCTTCAGTCTTGAAATGGGATTTATATTAAGATAGAATTGTGTGAGCCGGAAACATGCCTCAGGGAAGATCCAAAAGACAATTCCCGAGGTAGACGTAAAGAGGAGAATAGGATGATAAAGGACCTCAGAAAATATATCAGTACCCACAGATACTGTCTTCTGCTTTTGTATCTGCCCGTTTATCTGATATCATTTTTTATCATAGACAGGCTTCCTGCGGAGCATTACATCATAAGATGTCCGCTGGACGATTACATACCCTTTAATCAGTATATGATAATTCCATATGGGATATGGTATGTCTGGTTCCCCGGCTGGCTTATATTCTTCATGCTAAGATCCCCAGAGGAATTCAAAAGGCTTGCCGTAGTGATGTTTTCAGGCATGACTGTTTCCCTTATCATATATGTGGTGTGGCCTAACGGGATAGACCTTCGGGAACCCATCACCGGGACCGATGTATGCTCAAAGGCCCTTAGCTGGATAAGGGAGGTGGATACTCCCTATGGAGTATGCCCTTCGATACACATATCCACGGTGGCGGCCATAGCATTTGTCATACAGTATTCGAAGCTGCCGGTATTTACTGACACTGCGAAGGCCTACTGCATGGTCATTGCGCTTATGATCTGCTATGCCACCATGGCCACGAAACAGCACAGCATAGTGGATGTGCTTGCGGGAGTATTGCTTTCAGCCATACTGTACTATATCTATCCTTTTATATATAAAAGATGGGGCTGGCTTAGGAAACTCTGATCCTGCCCTTATAAAGATCTGTTGGAGATGCGGACATGGCAAAACAATTCATAAAGATCAGGGGAGCTTCAGAGCATAACCTGAAAAATATAGATCTTGATATACCCAGGGATGAGCTTGTGGTGCTTACGGGGCTTTCCGGCTCCGGAAAATCATCCCTGGCCTTTGATACCATCTATGCAGAGGGACAGCGCAGATACATGGAGTCCCTTTCCTCCTATGCAAGACAGTTCCTGGGGCAGATGGAAAAGCCCAATGTGGAGAGCATAGAGGGACTGAGCCCGGCCATAAGCATAGATCAGAAATCCACCAACCATAACCCGAGATCCACTGTGGGGACCGTGACGGAGATATATGATTATCTCAGGCTTCTTTATGCCAGGATAGGCATACCTCACTGTCCCAAATGCGGCAGGGAGATCAAGCGCCAGACCGTGGATGAGATGGCGGATTCCATCATGAAGCTCCCGGAGGGCACCAGGATACAGCTCCTTTCACCTGTGGTCAGGGGAAGGAAGGGAGAGCATGCAAAGCTTCTGGATCAGGCAAGGCGCTCAGGCTATGTCAGGGTCCGCATAGACGGAAGCATGTATGAGCTGTCTGAGGACATAAAGCTTGATAAAAACATTAAGCACAATATAGAGATAGTAGTTGACAGGCTGATAGTAAGGGAGGGGATCCTCCAGAGGCTTACGGATTCCATCGAAAATGTCCTGAGCCTTTCAGGCGGCCTCATGACAGTGGACATCATAGGCGGAGAGCCGCTGACATTTTCCCAGAATTTTGCCTGCCCGGACTGCGGGATAAGCATAGAGGAGATAGAACCCAGATCATTTTCCTTCAACAATCCCTATGGGGCCTGTCCCGAATGCTACGGCCTGGGCTACAAGATGGAATTTGACGTGGACCTGATGATACCGGATCCCAGCCTCAGTTTTTCCCAGGGGGCGATCTCGGTGATGGGCTGGCAGTCCAGCGGGCAGAAGGGCTCCTATACCCATGCGATGCTGGAGGCGCTTGCAAAGGAGTACGGCTTCAGCCTGGATACTCCTTTTGAAGAGCTTCCCGAGGATATAAGGGATATCATTATCAACGGTACGGGAGGACATAAGGTAAGGGTCTACTATGAAAGCCAGTTCGGAAGGGGCAACGTGCATGACGTGGCCTTTGAGGGACTTCTGGAAAATATAAAGCGCAGATACAGGGAAGCCTATTCCGCTGACATGAAGGCTGCCTATGAGGAGTACATGCGCAAGGATACCTGCCCTCTCTGTCATGGAAAGAGACTGAAGGCCTCATCTCTGGCGGTTACCGTAGGGGATGAAAATATCTATGACATAACCAATACTTCAATAAGGGTATTCAGGGACAAGATAACAGGACTTAAGCTCAGTGACTTTCAGAAACAGGTGGGAGCCCTCATACTCAAGGAGATAAATGCCAGGGTCACCTTCCTCATAGATGTGGGACTTGATTACCTGTCCCTTTCCAGGGCTACGGGGACTCTTTCCGGAGGAGAGGCCCAGCGTATAAGACTGGCTACTCAGATCGGCTCAGGACTTGTAGGGGTGGCATATATCCTGGATGAGCCCTCCATAGGGCTTCATCAGAGGGATAACGACAAGCTCCTGGCTACCCTGAAGAGGCTTCGGGACCTGGGCAACTCGGTCATCGTGGTGGAGCATGATGAGGATACCATGCGGGCAGCGGACTATGTGGTGGACATAGGGCCAGGAGCAGGAGAACACGGAGGATATGTGGTGGCCTGCGGAACGGCAGAGGAGATCATGAAATGTCCTGAATCCATAACGGGACAGTACCTTTCAGGAAAGCTTTCCATCCCTATTCCTGAAGTACGCAGGGAACCAAAGGGCTGGCTGACCATACATGACGCCTTTGAGAACAACCTTAAGCATATCGATGTTTCCATACCTACGGGGATATTTACCTGTGTGACCGGAGTCTCGGGATCGGGAAAATCCTCGCTGATCAATGAGATACTTTATAAGGCCCTTGCAAGAAAGCTGAACAGGGCAAAGGTCATAGCAGGAAAGCATGGATCCATAGAGGGCATTGAGCAGCTGGATAAGATCATAGCCATAGACCAGAGCCCCATAGGGCGTACCCCTAGGTCAAACCCTGCCACATACACAGGAGTCTTTGACATGATACGTGAGCTTTTTGCAGCCACGCCGGATGCCAAGATGAGAGGCTATACCAAGGGAAGGTTTTCTTTCAATGTAAAGGGCGGACGCTGTGAGGCCTGCTCGGGGGACGGCATCATAAAGATAGAGATGCATTTCCTGCCGGATGTATATGTGCCCTGTGAGGTCTGCGGAGGAAAGCGCTACAACAGGGAGACCCTAGAGGTAAAGTATAAGGGAAAGTCCATATATGATGTGCTGAACATGACGGTGGAGGAGGCCCTGGAATTTTTCAGGAACGTCCCTTCCATCGAACGGAAGATACAGACCCTTTATGATGTGGGGCTTTCATACATACGGCTTGGACAGCCCAGCACCGAGCTTTCCGGAGGAGAGGCCCAGAGGATAAAGCTTGCCACCGAGCTCTCAAGAAGGAGCACGGGACGTACCATATATGTGCTGGATGAGCCTACGACAGGCCTTCATTTTGCGGACGTGCATAAGCTGATAAACATACTGCATCGTCTGGCAGAGGGAGGCAATACGGTGGTCGTCATCGAGCATAACCTGGATGTCATAAAGACCGCTGATTATATCATAGACATGGGCCCTGAAGGGGGAGACGGAGGAGGCACTGTCATCGCAAAGGGCACTCCCGAAGAGGTCTGCGGATGTGAACGGAGCTTTACCGGAAGATACCTGAGGCCCTATCTGGAAAAGAAAAAGCCATGAAAAAGCTGACTGACGACGAACGATATATGAAGGAGGCCATAAGGCTTGCAAAGAAGGCCTATGCCATAAGAGAGGTCCCTATAGGCTGTGTCATAGTATATGACGGGAAGATCATAGGCAGAGGCTATAACAAGCGGACCAGCCTTGGAAATGTCCTGGCCCATGGGGAGATCCTAGCCATAAACAAGGCCTGCCGCTACATGGGAGACTGGAGGCTTGAGGACTGTACCCTTTATGTTACCCTGGAGCCCTGTCCCATGTGTGCGGGAGCCATAGTCCAGGCACGCATACCCAGAGTGGTCATAGGCTGCATGAATCCGAAGGCGGGATGCGCCGGATCGGTGATGGACATGTTTTCCCAGGAGGGGCTCAATCACAGGGTTGAGACGGTCACCGGAGTATATGGGGAGGAATGCTCCACTCTTATGAAAAGCTTTTTCAGGGATGTGAGGGACGGCCGCTTTCCCAGGGAACGCAGGATGATCCCTCTTGCAGAAGAGAGAAAGCTTCAGAAGAAGGAAGACTGACATATGGCATTTGCACATCTTCATCTTCATACCCAGTATTCGCTGCTTGACGGCTCCGGCAGGATACCGGAGCTTATTTCCCATGCAAAGGAGCTGGGACAGGAGGCCATAGCCATTACTGACCACGGGGCCATGTACGGTGTCATTGATTTCTATAAGGAAGCAAAGAAACAGGGCATAAAGCCCATACTTGGGTGCGAGGTCTATGTGACCGGAGGATCCCGCTTCGATAAGGAAAAGAACCCTAATGAAGCCCTGTATCACCATCTGGTGCTCCTCTGCGAAAACAACAGGGGATACCATAATCTGATGAAGCTTGTGACCCGCGGGTATACCGAGGGGTATTATTACAGGCCCAGGGTAGATATGGAGCTTCTTAAGGAATTCCATGAAGGGCTCATAGCCTCATCTGCCTGCCTTGCCGGAGAGATACCGAAGTACATGATCCGGGGAATGTATGAAGAGGCAAAAAATGCGGCCGCAAGATATCTGGATATATTCGGAAGGGACAATTTCTTTCTTGAGCTTCAGGACCATGGCTATGATGATCAGAAGATAGTCAATGCTGGGCTCCTCAGGCTTTCCAGGGAACTCTCCATACCTCTCATAGCCACCAACGACGTACACTATACCTATAAGGAGGATGCGGAGGCCCATGACATCCTGCTCTGCATACAGACAGGAAAGAAGCTGAGCGATACCGACAGGCTCAGATATACGGGCGGACAGTTCTACCTCAAGTCTGAGGATGAGATGAGGGAGCTCTTTCCCTATGCTCAGGAAGCCCTAGACAATACGGCAAGAATAGCGGAGCGCTGCAACGTGGATATCGAGTTCGGAGTCACCAAGCTTCCGAGGTTCGATGTTCCGAAGGGTTTTACCGCCTCCGAATATCTCAGGAAGCTCTGTGAGGACGGCCTTAAGGGAAGATACGGGGAGAATGCCGATGGCCTTAGGGACAGGCTTGAATATGAGCTTTCTACCATAGAAAAGATGGGCTATGTGGATTATTTCCTCATAGTTTCTGACTTCATACACTATGCAAAGAAAAATGACATACCGGTAGGGCCGGGCAGGGGATCTGCTGCCGGCTCCATAGTGGCATACAGCCTCGGCATCACAAATATCGATCCTATAAAGTATGACCTTATATTTGAGCGTTTCCTGAACCCTGAGAGGGTATCCATGCCGGATATAGACGTGGATTTCTGCTTTGAACGGCGTGAAGAGGTCATAGACTATGTCATAAACAAATATGGAAAGGATGACGTGGCCCAGATCATAACCTTCGGTACACTGGCGGCGAGAGGCGTCATCAGGGACGTGGGCAGGGTGCTGGACATCCCCTATAATGAATGTGACAGGATAGCCAAGATGGTGCCACAGGAGCTGGGGATAACTTTGAAAAAGGCCCTTGAGGGGCCGGATCTCAAGGCAGCCTATGAGGGCAGCGAGACCGTAAGATACCTTATAGATATGTCCCTTAGGCTGGAGGGACTTCCCAGACATTCCAGCACCCATGCAGCCGGCGTGCTCATAGCTGCAACGAATGTAGACGAATACGTGCCCCTTTCCAGAAACCCGGATGGTACCATAGTGACCCAGTTCGGCATGGTGACCCTGGAGGAGCTGGGACTTCTTAAGATGGATTTCCTGGGGCTCAGGACCCTTACGGTCATAAAAAATGCGGTGGATCAGATCGAAAAGAACCACGGCATAAGGATAGACATAGACCATCTTGATGAGGAGGACAAAAATGTCTTTGACATGATATCCAGAGGAGATACGGTAGGCGTGTTCCAGCTGGAGTCTGCAGGCATGACCTCATTCATGAAGGAGCTCAAGCCGGAGTCCATGGATGATATCATAGCCGGCATATCTCTTTACAGGCCCGGCCCCATGGACTTTATTCCCAGATACATAAGGGGAAAGCACAGCAGGGAGGATGTGACCTATGAATGCGAGGAGCTGAAGCCCATACTGGAGAGTACCTATGGCTGCATAGTCTACCAGGAGCAGGTCATGCAGATAGTGCAGAGCCTTGCGGGATATACCCTGGGACGGGCGGATCTGGTCCGCAGGGCCATGGCCAAGAAAAAGGCTTCGGTCATGCTCAAGGAGAGACAGAACTTCGTATACGGCAATCCCGAAGAGGGTGTAAAGGGCTGCATAAACAATGGCATACCGGAGGATGTGGCAAATCATATTTTTGATGAGATGACGGATTTTGCTTCCTATGCCTTCAATAAATCCCATGCAGCCTGCTATGCAGTCGTGGGCTATCAGACAGCCTGGCTGAAATATTATTACCCGGCTGAGTTTATGGCAGCACTTATGACCTCAGTCATAGACATGCCTTCAAAGATATCGGAGTACATACTGGCTTCGAGGGCCATGGGGCTTAAGCTCCTGCCTCCGGATATCAACGAGGGCTCCTACGGATTTTCTGCTGACAGGGATGGAAATATATTTTTCGGACTTTCGGCCATCAAGAGCGTGGGGAAGGCGGCAGTGGATGACATAGCCGAGGAAAGAAGGCAGAGGGGAAACTTCCGGGACTTCCAGGATTTCATAGACCGGATGCCAAAGAGCATGAACCGTAAGGCTGTAGAAAACTTCATCAAGGCCGGGGCCTTTGACAGGCTCCCGGGAAACCGAAGACAGAAGCTGCTTGCGACCGAGAGGATGATGGAGGATGCCCAGGACCGGAAACGCTCGGAGGTCCAGGGCCAGATGAGCCTTTTTGATCTGGTGAGCGGAGATGAAAGGGACAGTTTCAAATCCAGGCTTCCGGATGTGGAGGAGTTTCCGAAGGAAGAACTCCTGCAGTATGAAAAGGAAGCTGTCGGGATATACTTGAGCGGACATCCGATAGAGAGCTACATCGAAAGCTTCCGGAGGATCGTGAACGCTGTCTCCACCCAGTATCTTGCGGATGAGGAGACAGAGACCTGTGAGCTTAAGGAAGGGCAGCAGGTCGTAAGCGGAGGCATCGTCTCCGAACGGAAGACCAAGATCACAAAGAACAACACCCAGATGGCCTTTCTTACGGTAGAGGATCTGTACGGCCATTTTGACGTGGTCGTATTCCCCGGGGTATTTGAACGATCCAGACAGTATCTGGAGCCTGATTCAAAGATCTATATAAAAGGACACATTAATATAGGAAGAGATGAAAATGCCACGCTGATAGCCGATGAGATCATTCCCTTTGACATGGTCAGAAAGGAGATCTGGATAGCATTTTCGGATAAGGCAGAATATGACGGCCTGGCAGGAAGGCTTGAGGAGCTGTGCTTTGAAAATACCGGGACCTCGGATGTGATAGTTTATCTTCGGAAGGAAAAGGCCAGAAAGAGACTGGATGCCTCCTTCAGGACTGATGCTTCAGAGGGAGTCCTTGAAAAGCTCCGTCAGGTATTCGGAGCTGACAATGTGAAGATACGGGAACTGGGATTTTAAGGCTTTTTTGGAGGAAAGCCCTGCATTGTATGGTAAATGTAAAATTTGTCTTTTAATTGTCAATTTTTTCAAAAAGGATTGAAAGCGGAGACCATATGATGTAATATAAATACTCGATCAGAAAGGAGTACGACTATGGCTAAGAAAGAGATAAAAACTATAGGTGTGCTGACAAGCGGAGGAGATGCTCCGGGAATGAATGCGGCAATAAGAGCCGTGGTTAGGACTGCTCTTGCCAAGGGACTTTCCGTAAAAGGTATCATGAGAGGATATGCGGGACTCCTGGCAGAGGAGATCGTGGATATGAACAGGTCATCCGTATCGGATTGTATCAATAGGGGAGGCACCATCCTTTATACTGCAAGATGCCAGGAATTTACTACTCCTGAGGGACAGAAGAAGGGAGCCGAGATCTGCCGCAAGCACGGCATAGACGGACTTGTGGTCATCGGAGGAGACGGATCCTTCAAGGGTGCCGGAAAGCTGGCTGCTCTTGGCATAAATACCGTGGGCGTGCCCGGTACCATAGACCTTGACATAGCATGTACTGAATATACCATTGGCTTTGATACTGCGGTAAACACTGCGATGGATGCCATAGATAAGATCAGGGATACATCCACTTCTCACGAGCGCTGCTCGATCATAGAAGTCATGGGAAGGCATGCAGGCTATATAGCCCTCTGGTGCGGCATAGCGAACGGAGCAGAGGAGATACTTCTTCCGGAGCGTTATGACGGAGATGAACAGGCCATAGTCAACAGGATAACGGAAGCCAGAAAGCGGGGCAAGAAGCACTATATCATCATAAATGCCGAAGGCATAGGCCACAGCACCTCCATGGCAAGGCGCATAGAGGCGGCTACCGGAGTCGAGACCAGAGCCACCATACTTGGACACATGCAGAGAGGCGGATCCCCTACATGTAAGGACAGGGTATATGCTTCCATCATGGGCGCCAAGGCTGCAGAGCTCCTTGCGGAAGGTAAGTCCAACAGGCTCGTGGCATATAAGGACGGAAAATATGTGGACTTTGATATCCAGGAAGCCCTTCAGATGAAGAAGGATATCTATGAGGACCAGTACATGATTGCAAAGATGATCAACTGATCCGGAAGTTTATAAATGCTAAGCTGTATTCAGGAGTTATATGACTTAAGAAGCTGTATAACTCCTGATATATTTTGGGGAAAATACTGAACATGAACGATATGCTTTGTGCGGCAAATTCTGCCAACATGCTTTTTTATTTCAATGAGGAAAAATACGGGATGCTTCCTGAGGATGTAAAGAAGGAGCTCAAGATAATCTGCGTCCTCTTCTGCTCCGATGTGGGAGGCATCATAACCATGAGCTTTTCAGAGGACCACAGGCTGTTGATCACGACCATAGGCCCCATAGATGAGATCGGGGCAGAGCTCAAGATAGAAAAGATGCGCAGGGACAACGAGGAGCTTTTTTCCATGCTGGAGGAGTTCTCAAGGAAGTTTTTCGGAGGAGAGGCTGATGGAGAGGCTTAAGATAGGCGATACGGAGCTTAAGAGCAATGTACTTGCCGCACCCATGGCCGGGGTCACGGATTATTCCTACAGGATCATCCTTCACGGGATGGGAGCAGGGCTTGTGACCACGGAGATGGTATCGGCAAAGGCCATCCTCTACGGAAACAAGGGCAATGAGACCATACTTAAGACGGATGACAGCCTTCATCCATCTGCACTGCAGCTCTTCGGCTCGGACCCGATGATCATGGCATCCATGGCGGAGAGGGTCTGTGGGAACTTTGACATCGTGGACGTAAACATGGGCTGCCCGGTACCCAAGATAGTGGGCAATCATGAGGGATCGGCCCTTATGAAGGATCCGGAGCTTGCCTTCCGCATACTTGAGACCATGTGCCGGGTACTGAAAAAACCGGTGACTGTAAAGTTCAGGAAGAGCTTTGACGAAAAACATGTAAATGCAGTTGAATTTGCGAAGATGGCGGAGTCGGCAGGAGTCTCAGCCATTACGGTCCATGCCAGGACCAGGGAGCAGATGTACAGCGGAAAGGCTGACTGGAGCATCATAGCTGCGGTGAAGAATGCCGTGAGCATCCCGGTCATCGGAAACGGAGACATATTTTCTCCTGAGGATGCCAAGCGGATGATAGATGAGACCGGCTGCGACGGAGTGGCCATAGGCAGAGGCCTTGAGGGGAATCCCTGGCTTATAAAGAGGACCGTCCATTATCTGGATACCGGCGAGCTCCTTCCCGGCCCTGACCTTTCAGAGCGCAAGGCCATGATGCTGAGGCATGCGGGACTTATGAAGGAACATAAGGGGGAGAGAAATGCGGTCCTTGAGATGAGAAAGCACCTTGCATGGTATACTTCAGGGCTTATCAACTCCTCAAAGCTCCGTGGACGGATGAATGAGATGAGCACTTTTGAGGAACTTGAATCCCTTGTGGAGGCTATAGGTTGACAGCTACGAAACATAAGCTTATAATATTCGGGCATAATTCTGCGAATTAAAAGGAGTGAAAGCATAAAATGGCAGCAACAAAAACAATGCTTACTCTTGCCGGCCTCAAAAAATATGAGGACGAGCTTCATGATCTTAAGGTAGTAAGAAGACAGGAAGTGGCTCAGAAGATCAAGGTAGCCAGAGAGCAGGGGGATCTTTCTGAGAATGCCGACTATGATGCGGCAAAGGATGAACAGTCCGAGATAGAAAGACGTATAGCAGAGCTTGAACAGATACTTAAGAATGCTGAAGTAGTGGCGGACGAGGACTTTGATGAGGATAAGATAAATGTGGGATGTTCAGTTACCGTAAAGGAGCTGAGCCGAGGGATCGAAGCTACATATCACCTTGTGGGATCATCTGAGGCTGACAGCCGTCAGAGGAAGATAAGCAATGAGTCTCCGGTCGGAGCAGCGCTTATGGGACATCGTAGGGGAGAGACCGTAGAGGTCAAGCTTCCTTCCGGAGCCTCAGTAAGCTATGAGGTCCTTGACGTAAAGAGGACTGAGTAATAAACATTCTGCGGGGTATCCTGCAGAGCTTGTAAATGTATCCGGTCTGTGCCGTAATGCGGTACAGGCCGCGCTTTTAAATAAAGAGAGGAGTCGGTATGCCGAACGATACTTCAAGGAACAACAGGCAAAATGACGGAGCCGAGCTTAATCATATCCTCCAGGCCCGCAGAGACAAGCTTTCAGAGCTTCAGGCAGCGGGAAAGGACCCCTTCGTCATAACAAAATATGATCAGACCCATCATTCCGCTGAGATAAGGGATCATTATGATGAGCTTGAGGGCAAGGAAGTCTCCATCGCCGGAAGGCTCATGCTTAAGCGTGTCATGGGCAAGGCTTCATTCTGTCATATCTCTGACAGGGACGGAAGCATCCAGGCCTACGTTGCAAGGGACAGTGTGGGCGAGGAGGCCTATGCTGATTTCAAGAAGCTGGACATAGGGGACATAGTCGGCATAAAGGGAACAGTATTCAAGACAAAGACGGGAGAGGTGTCAGTCCACGCTGAGAGCGTGACACTGCTTTCCAAATCTCTTCAGGTGCTTCCCGAGAAGTTCCATGGCATAACCGATACGGACATGCGCTATCGTCAGCGCTACATCGACCTTATCATGAATCCCGAGGTAAAGGACACCTTTATCAAGAGATCCATGGTGTTAAGAGAGATACGTCGTTACCTTGACGAGAGAGGATTCATGGAGGTGGAGACCCCCATGCTGGTGGAGAATGCAGGCGGAGCGGCGGCCCGTCCCTTCGTTACCCATTTCAATGCCCTCAATGAGGATAAGAAACTTCGCATATCCCTGGAGCTGTATCTCAAGAGACTCATAGTAGGAGGCCTTGAGAAGGTATATGAGATCGGGCGTGTATTCAGGAATGAGGGCACTGATGCCATGCATAACCCGGAGTTTACCCTCATGGAGCTTTACCAGGCCTATACGGATTATCATGGCATGATGGACCTTACCGAGGGCCTTTACCGTCATGTGGCCCAGGCTGTCTGCGGTACCACTAAGCTTAATTTCCGCGGCAATGTCATAGATCTCGGACAGCCTTTCAAGAGAGCTACCATGGTGGATCTCGTGAAGGAGTATACCGGCATAGATTTTGATCAGGTAAAGGATGATGCCGAGGCCAGGGCTCTTGCAAGGGAACATAAGCTTGAATTCATGGAGATGCACAAGAAGGGTGATATACTAAGCCTCTTCTTTGAAGAATATGTGGAGGATAAGCTCATACAGCCTACCTTCGTCATGGATCATCCTGTGGAGATAAGCCCGCTTACGAAGCGTAAGCCCGATAAGCCCGGATATACCGAGCGTTTTGAGCTGTTCATCAATGGCGGCGAGTTTGCAAATGCCTATTCCGAGCTCAATGATCCCATAGACCAGAGGGAAAGGTTCAAGGCTCAGGAGGCACTGCTTGCAGCAGGCGATGAGGAGGCCAATACCACGGATGAAGACTTCATGAATGCCCTTATGGTAGGCATGCCGCCCACCGGAGGCATAGGCTATGGCATAGACAGGCTGGTCATGCTGCTTACGGATTCTGATGCCATCAGGGATGTGCTGCTCTTCCCCACACTTAAGTCCCTCGATAAAAACGATACATCAAAATCACAGGGAAATGTGCAGGCGGAAGCTGCTTCAGAAGGTGCTCAGGCCGCAGCCTCAGGAGCTGAGATACCGAAGATAGAGCTGGACCTTTCAAAGATAAAGGTAGAGCCCCTCTTTGAGGACATGGTGGACTTCGAGACCTTCTCAAAGTCTGATTTCAGGGTAGTGAAGGTGGAAGACTGCGAGGCAGTGCCGAAGTCAAAGAAGCTCCTTAAGTTTACGCTCAATGACGGCACGGACCGAAAGAGGACCATCCTTAGCGGCATCCACGAGTTCTATGAGCCCGAGTAGCTTGTCGGCAAGACCTGCGTGGCCATCACGAACCTTCCTCCGAGGAAGATGATGGGCATAGACTCAGAGGGCATGCTGATCTCGGCAGTATACGAGTATGA
>DVNQ01000025.1 GCA_018714245.1 Candidatus Avilachnospira avicola | reverse complement strand
TGTCCGGTCTAGATTTGTTTTCTGGCATATGCCTTGGTCATTTACTGTATTTGATGGACACGCCGCCCTTATTTCATACATGGAAGGGTCAATAGGCAAAGGAGGTCTCAGCACTCATGGTATATCTGCTGCTTTCAGTCTCATGCCCCAAAAAGCTCAAGGCTTCAGTAAATATATGCCCGGTATTAACTGTTGATCTTAAGGTCAGTTCCCCTGCACAGCTTTTCATCAGGTAATCTTTCTGGTCTTTTCTTAATGCCATCTGGATCATATCCATGCACCTGTAATCCTGTTTTGTTCCCTGCCTCTGCACAAGGAACAGGCGAAGATAATCCCTGTAGCAAAGCCCGCTCTCATCCTTATCCGAAGACTCGCTGATAGTGCCTCCGGCCATGTCAAGCAGTCCTTCAAGGCTTAATTCAAAAGTATCCCTGGTATGCATCAGCCTTACCTTCCCTCCGGAAAGGAGCTTCTTTACATCTGCAAAAGCCTGGCCAAGCGCCCATACGCTCATTATGAAAAATGACATGACCCCGACTATCGGAGTAAATCCCAGGGCTCCCGTGATGGTCAGCGCAAGCTGATGGGCCTGGGCCCGTTTCTCACTGTCAGAAAAAATATGTACCAGATTCAGCCCGCTTCTCAAAGTAAGCAGCTCCATCACGGCTGAGTAAAGGTTATCCCTGTCACTTTCCTTTCCATAGAGAACATACTCAAGCTCCAGTGCTCCGCTCCCCTTGGCCTTTTCTCCGTCCCCAAAGGACCCTCTTCCGTAATAATTCAGGTGCTGAATCATATATTCGGAGATATATATCCTGTCCGGTATGTTTCTTCTGCAATGGTCATAACCGGAAAAACAGTCTGAAGAGGGGGCCTCTGTCAGATCCAGTTTGTCACTTTTTGGCATCATCCCATCAGGAACCAGAAGGTCAAGTATGTCTCCATCAAGAAGCCTGCTTATGGATTCCAGTTTACTTTCTTTTTCCTTATCCTCGATCCCTTTATTAAGGCCAAGATCAAGTCCATTATAAGAGGCCATCATGCTCCTTACAGGAGCCCATAGGCTGTACAGGTCCGGTCCCGGGTCAAATTCATCCTCATAGACATAAGAGCTGATATAGTCATCGATATATTCCGACTCCGCTATCATGTCATCTATAAGCTGAATATTCTCTTCTGCTTCGGCAGGCAATTTTTCCACCTCAAGCCTTCTCTTTCCGTCTTCATCCACATAGGATGAATACTTTTCCATTTCCGACAGAAGACTTTTTGCTGTAGACTCTTTCAGTTTTCCATTACGTATCTCATCGTCATACCTTTGTTTTGTATTTGAAAGTTCCTTACCCAGCTTGTCCGCCGCATCTCTGTAGTCAGAAACCATCTTCGGGATCCTTTCAAGCTCATTCCTGAGGTCACTAAGCCTTTTTCTGAAATCGCTTCCGTCATACCGTCTCGCAGCTTTATATGCAGAGTCAAATAGCTCATCCTGATATCCCAGCGACTCATCAATGGCCTCAAGGCTTTCTTCCAGTCTGACTGCCGAGACTGAATGTTCCATATAGGACTCCTGCAGCCCGAAAAGGCTTGCTCCGTCCGTCACGGTATCCAGCAAGGCTTCCATGGCACTTCCATCCATTACAGACACCATGATCCCGTACTTCATATAATCAAGTACCTGATCCTCAAATATCTCTCCCTCCAGATCCGTGATCAAAGTCTTTTCTGCAACTTCTGCCGAAAGCTGCTTCAGGGGATAGAAATTATCCGCCGTCATATACGGAGCCGTAAAGTCCTTGAATTCCTCACAAAGCTGTTCATCACTGTAATGTTCAAGTCCAAGCAGTCTGTAGTCTTCCCAGAGCTTCAGATGGTACTGGGAAAACAGGGAATCTATCCCTGAATTGCATATGAGAGTAAAGTAGGTCCTTGCTCCCTGAGTCCTTGCCGCTTCCACCGTGGAGAGAAATATGGCGGCAAGCAATGTCAGACTGAGTGCAAGAAATACCGTGATCGAGCCTTCCTTCACCCCTTCCGCCGCAGCTTTTGATGAGTTGCTTCTAACCTTAGTACACATCTTCGGAAAGAGAATTTATCTCTTTGAATATGTCTGTCAATAAGGAATTGATACTGTCTTTGAAAACAATAACTAGGCCAATAAGCACCACCAGTATCAATACCACCTCAATAACTCCCACTCCGCTTTCATCCCTGATAAATCCGGTAATATCCCTTTTAATATCCTTCTTCAGGCTATCCATCCTAATCATTGTCTGCCTCCCTTCTTATCCCATCGACATCATGGCAGGTGCCATGATGATCAGCATTACGGCAAGAAATGATAAAAACAGGGGAAGCATAAGCTTGGCGGAAGCCTCCTGTCCTGCTCTCAATGCCTCATTTTTTCTCTGTTCAAATGCCTCATCCATCTCGATCCTGAGCACATTCCTGAGATTTCTGTCACCATTTTTCCTGTTCTGCTCTAAAAGAGTGGCCAGTCTTTGGTAACATCTGAGCCCGCAGCTCCTTCCAAACTCCATATATGCCATACCCTCAGTCATGCCTCCCTCCATGTTTTTCAGCATCTTTGCCACTTCTTCTATCGCCGGAGTCCTTTCATATCCTCCCTCTTCCTGGTCCCTGAGTATCCTTATCCATGCATTTTTTGCTGTAAGCCCTGCCCCGATATATAAAAGAAGCTTTGAGACCAGATCCGGATACTGCATAAGCAGGATCCGCTTTCTTTCTCTTTCCGCCTTCTTTCTGTCCTCCATAGGCTTGACATGCATAAGTGCAGCCGAAAGAACTCCAAGGGCAATAATAAATACGGGGGCAGGATCTGTCCCGGTCCCATAGGATATTGGTTCCCCATCAATCTCCGAGGGAAGTCTTACAAGCTCTGAGGCAGGATCTTCTCTGTCAGATCTTTCCATAAGCAGGGCAAGCTTTTCCCGCTGGGTCTCTTCATAAGTAAGCTCCCTGGGTCTCAGCTTAAGCTCAAAAAAGTATTCTTCGCTCATATCGCCATAGCTTAGAACTGCGCTTATCCCTGTAGTCCAGAAC
>DVNQ01000024.1 GCA_018714245.1 Candidatus Avilachnospira avicola | reverse complement strand
AAGTACGGGGATCTTACCAGGGCTCAGCAGGAGCTCATAAATGAAGAGGAAAAACCGGCAGACAGGGGACCCAGTCCCGAGGAGCTTGGAGACGAGCTTGCTGCCATCAGATATGAAAATGAAGACGAGGCATTTGAGGAATACCTCAGGGCCCATGATCTCGATAAACCTCTCTCAGCCCCCGCACAGGCAGAAGCAGCGGAAGGGGACAAGGAAGCTTCGGAGGAGACAACGGTTTCGACTACGGCGGAAGAGATCATTTCCAGAGAAGTAAAGAAGCTTTCCGAAGAGCCCATGAAAGACGGGGCTGAGACGAACCTTGAAAAGACCCTGGTTTTTGACGGAGAGACGATCGCAAGGCTTCGGAGCATAGTCATAAAGGACGGAGAGATAACTTCCCGGGACGATAAAAAGGCCGGAGCAGCCGCGGAGGATGGGGCAAAGAAGACCGACGCCGAGACTGCAAGGAAAAATGCGATGAGGCAGGCAGCAGGCATAGTGGCCGGAAGGCCCGCCGTAAGCATAAGCCTTGAGAGCGCAAAGCCGGTGCCTGCTCCCGGACTTCCGAGAGAGGTCATAGCCCCCGTGGTGAAGGCTGAAAAGAAGGCCAGGGAAGAAGCAAGGCCTGAGAGCGCAGTAAGCACTGAGGGCGCTGAAGCCAAGGAAAAGCAGGAGCAGTCTGAAGATAGGCCGGCAAGGCCCATAACAGCAAAGGCCGGGGAGGTTTCGGAAGAAAAAAACGAGGCAAAGGCTGATACAGAAGCCGGAACAACGGCTGAATCAGAAGCAGCAGAGCTTAAGGACGGCGAGGTAGCAGACCTTGAAAAGGAGCTTCCTTCTGACAGGAAGCCGGCAAAGCGTCACCACATGATCATAGAGGCAGAGGATGCAGCCTCAGGCTTTGAGATCGCAAAGGATGAGCTCAAGGCCATACATAAGGAATTCGGGCTCAGCAACGCGGCGCTCAAGACCTCAGCTGAAAAGCTCAACGAAAGAGGCCTTACGGACGCAGTCCTGGAAAAGATCAGGGGCAAGGACTTCATTATTGAAAATGCAGGATCCCTAAGCCCTGCGATCCTGGATCGCATATACAGACTCCTTAGGGAGGATGAGAGCGGCATGATAGTGGTGCTCATCGATGTGCCTGAGGGACTTGACCGGATGGAAGAGCGCAAGCCTGAGATATTCGGGCTCTGCGACCTGGTATCTGACTTTGACGAGGAATACGAGGACGAGGAATCGGACGAGCCCTACGATGAGAGCGGCTATGAGGCAGAGGATGATGAAGACATGTCCGATGATGCTGATGCAGCCTATGAGGACGATGATGCCGAGCCCTATGATGAGGATGACGACGATGAGGAGGCAGAGGACTACGTGCCTGAGGAGGATGCTCACGCAAGGAAGAAGGCTGAGCCCAATAAGCCTGTAAGCAGGGGCTCCGGGAAGAAGGAGGCCGAGCTTCACCAGAATGTAAGCTTCAGGGCTCCCGGCAGCAATGATGAGGAGATGGAGATAGATGACTTCGCCCAGTACTGCTGCCAGTATGCTTCGGAGATCGACTGCAGCATCACCGGAAAGAGCATGCTTGCACTCTATGAGAGGATAGAGCTCATGGAGGAGGACAACATACCCCTCAACAAGACCAATGCGGTAAGGCTCATTGAGGAAGCTGCTGACAGGGCCGAGAAGCCGCCCATCGGAAAGCGCATAAAGGGCATGTTCAGCTCGAAATATGACAAAAACGGGCTTCTCATACTTAAAGAGGAGGACTTTATATATTAAATCCGGGGATGCCGTAGGAATTACGGCCTTCCGGAGATTTGGATATGGATATACTTGACAGCATTAAGGGAAACGAGGTACTCATGGCAGTGGTCCTGTTCCTTACGGCCATGACTCTCTACGGCCATTACAGGGGCCTGATACGCATGCTGCTTTCGGCTGCTTCCATAGTCATCACCCTGGTCCTTGCGGATCTGGTGCTTCCTTATACGAGGGAGTTCCTGATCAGGGAGGGGATATTGAAGGGGCTTACGGAGGGCATCGGAGACAGGCTCTCGGAAAGCCTTCAGGTCTCGGAACGCACGGACTACCAGATGCTTTACGAGCTGATAGGAGCAGATAAGCTTGCGGAGACCGCCGCAGGCGCCATCGGGGAGATAGTGCTCAACATCATCTGCTTCCTGGTGCTATTCATACTCATAAGGCTCCTGATAAGGATATTTGTAAAGGTATTTGACCTTATCACCAGGCTCCCGGTCATATCGGGGCTTAATCAGCTGGGAGGAGCAGCGGTAGGCTTTCTGGAGGGAGTCATCTATGTATGGATAGCCATGGCCATAGCGACACTCACGCCCACGCTTCAGCTGAGTGAGCTCATACTTTCGCAGACCGCTGCAAATGAATTCCTCGCTTTCATATATCAGAACAATCTTATAGTTCAATTCATACTCGGCATATTTGGGGTATAGCCGGGAGAAAAACGGAGGTGTAGTTATGGCACTTGCTTATAAGCAGGACGAGGGTGAATTTCACATCCATGTAAAAAAAGGAGAAGTAGGAAGGTATGTGATCCTTCCCGGAGATCCCGGAAGATGTGAAAAGATCGCAAAATATTTTGATGAACCGAAGTTCGTCGCACAGAACAGGGAATATGTGACCTATACCGGAAAGCTGCTGGGAGTTCCCGTCAGCGTTACCTCAACGGGCATCGGAGGCCCTTCCGCTTCCATAGCCATGGAGGAGCTCATCCACTGCGGAGCCGATACCTTCATAAGGGTAGGCACGGCAGGAGGCATGAAGAAGGACGTCATAGGCGGAGACGTGTGCATAGCCACAGGAGCCATCCGATTTGAGGGCACCTCAAAGGAATATGCGCCTATTGAGTGGCCTGCAGTAGCAGACTTTGAGATCGTAAGGGCACTCAAGGATGCAGCAGACAGGCTGGAGTTCCATAATCATACCGGAGTGGTACAGTGCAAGGA
Source organism: Candidatus Avilachnospira avicola (assembly GCA_018714245.1). Taxonomy (GTDB): domain Bacteria; phylum Bacillota; class Clostridia; order Lachnospirales; family Lachnospiraceae; genus Avilachnospira; species Avilachnospira avicola. The sequence continues at coordinate 4,113 of DVNQ01000024.1, read as the reverse complement.
CAGCTTCTATGGACAGCATAGCCCTGACAGCATGCCTGCAGCCCTGATGCTCAAGGAGAGATGGGGTGCATGGCTTGAGATGGGAGCCCTCTGCTCAGAGATGGAGTCAGCAGCCCTCTTTACGGTGGCGGCTGCCAGAGGCGTAAGGTGCGGATCCATACTGCTCTGCATCGCAAACCAGACCAGGCGTGAGCTTGGTCTTGAGGACCCTCAGGTATATGATACTGACAGGGCGATACATGTGGCCGTAGAGGCTATCAAAGATCTTATAAGGAAAGAAGGTAAATAAAGGACATGGCAAAGATAAAGAGAGTATTCCTCATGGTGCTTGACAGCATGGGCTGCGGATATGAGCCGGATGCGGACAAGTTCGGGGATGTGGGAGCAAATACGCTTAAGAGCATAAGAGGATCAGAGAAATTTCACTGCCCCAACATGGAGAAGCTTGGCCTCTTCCATATCGACGGCTTTGAGCCGGATCCTGCACAGGATGACTATGTGGGAGACGCAGAGGGCGTATACGGAAGGCTTCAGGAGATCTCCATGGGTAAGGACACCACGGTGGGACACTGGGAGATAGCAGGACTTATCTCCGAAAAGCCCCTTCCTACCTATCCCAACGGCTTCCCCAAGGAGGTCATAGACGAGTTTGAAAAGCGTACCGGAAGGAAGGTCATCTGCAACCTGCCCTATTCAGGCACCGAGGTCATAAAGGATTACGGAGAGGAGCATCTTAAGACGGGAGCCCTTATCGTATATACTTCAGCGGACTCCGTATTCCAGATAGCTGCAAACAAGAGCATAGTTCCTCTTGAGGATCTTTACAGATACTGCCGCATAGCAAGAGAAATGCTGGTAGGCGACCATGGAGTAGGAAGAGTTATTGCAAGGCCTTTCGTAGGAACCTGCGCCGCTGATTTCCAGAGGACTGCAGAGCGTCATGATTTCTCACTGGTACCTCCCAGGGATACCATGCTGGATGAGCTTCAGAAGGCAGGGAAGGCTTCCATCGGCATAGGAAAGATAAAGGATATCTTTGCAGGAAAGGGCATAGATGACTGTGAGTACACCACACCCACCGTATCCAATGCTGACGGCCTTGCAAAGACCGACGCCCTCCTTCCCGTGGATTTTGAAGGACTCTGCTTCGTGAACCTGGTGGAGACCGACATGATCTATGGACACCGCAGGGACATTGACGGCTATGCAAATGCCATAACTGAATTTGACAAGTGGCTCGGAGAGTTTGAGAAGAAGATGAATGATGACGACATCATCATGGTCACCGCCGATCACGGATGCGATCCCGGATTTACCGGAACGGATCATACCAGGGAGTATATCCCCTTTGTGGCCTATGGAAAGGCCCTCAAAAAGGGAGCTGCCCTTGGTACCAGACAGGGCTTCTGCGATATCGCAAAGACCATACTGGACATCTTTGACATCGATGCGCCCGAGATCCCCGGAAAGAGCTTCAAGGACGAGATACTCGCTTAAGGGATGAGCAGGGTCACCGTCGTCATACCAAATTATAACGGACTCAGATTTATGGAACCGTGCATGTCTGCGCTTTCGGCGCAGACATACACGGACTTTTGTGTACTTATAGTTGATAACGGCTCAGCGGACGGCTCAGTTGAATGGCTGAGCTCAGCGGACATGCCCTTTCCGGTAAGATCCATATTTTTAAAGGAAAATACCGGATTTGCAGGGGCCTCCAACGTGGGCATAGAGTATGCGGATTCCGAGCTCATACTGCTCCTCAATAACGATACGGAACCGAAGCCTTCCTTCATTGAAAACCTGGTACGGGCCTTTGATGAGGACAGGCAGGGCAGGCTCTTTGCGGCCTCTCCCAGGATGATACAGCTCTATCACAAGGAGCTCCTGGATGATGCGGGAGACGGATACAACCTCCTTTCCTGGGGCTTCCAGAGAGGGGTGGGGCGGCCGGTGGATGAGCCGAAGTTTGCCCGCAGGACCAGGGTATTTTCAGCCTGTGCAGGAGCATCCATGTACAGAAAGGAGCTGCTGTCACGGATCGCGATCCAGGGGACCGTAAGCTATGAGGGGCTTTACGGCGAAAGATACACCTGCCGGGAATATTTCGATACAAAGCATTTTGCCTATCTTGAGGACATGGACCTCAGCTTCCGTGCAGGCTCCGAGGGCTATGACATTTATTATATCCCGGAGGCGGAGGTCTACCATGTAGGCAGCGGCACCTCGGGCTCAAAATATAACTCCTTCAAGGTAAGGCTTGCCGCAAGGAACAATATCTGGCTCTGCTGGAAAAACATGCCACTCCTTATGCTGATCCTGAACCTTCCGGGCATACTGACAGGCATAGCCATAAAGATCCTGTTCTTCGTGAAGCTGGGCTTCGGGAGGGACTATCTTAAGGGCCTTTCCGAGGGGATCCGGGGGATACCGGGATGCAGGAAGAAAAAGTTCCGCTTCAGGAACCTTTTTAATTATGTAAGGCTTGAGCTTCACATGATCACGGATACATTTTCCTATGCGGAGGATTTCGTAAGAAGGAAGCTATGAATGACATAGACCCGAAAAAGACATATATAAATACCGGACTGATCGTCATAAATGTGCTGTTCTTCTTTTTCCTTACGGCCCAGGGAAGGACGGAATATGACATGAGGATGATGCTTCGCTACGGGGCCTGCTATGAGCCGCTTATAGTGGAGGAGCATCAGTACTGGCGGCTTCTTACGGCCTGCTTCATGCATTTCGGCATGGCCCATCTTGTCAACAACATGCTGGTGCTGTTTGCCCTTGGAGACGCGGTGGAGCGGGAGATGGGCCATGTGCCCTACCTGATAGCCTACATCTTAAGCGGCATCGGGGGAAATGTGGTCTCCACCCTATATAATCTCAGCCTTAGAAGGGCCGTCATATCGGCGGGAGCGAGCGGTGCGGTATTCGGAGTCATGGGCATGCTTCTATGCATGGTCTTAAGGAGAGGGCCTGCATTTTCAGGGATGTCCCTGCAGAGGCTGGTGATCTCCATAATACTCAGCATCTACCTTGGAACGGTGGACGGAGGGGTAGATGTGGCCGCCCATGTGGGCGGACTCATATGCGGATTTTTGATCTGCATGATAATTTATCGGCCGGGAGGATACCGGAGGATCTGAAATGAGATACAGGATAGATTCCATGACGCTTCGTGGAGGCGAGCTCTGCATTGACGGCTGGGCCTTCGGAGCATCTGACATAAAATACGAACTTAAGCATGCTGACGGGACAAAGCTTCCGGCAAAGGCGGTGCGCAGGGAGAGGGCGGATGTCATGAAACGCTACGGCGCCCCTCTCATGTGCGGCTTTACCATAAAGGCAGCTTTTGACCGGAGTGATGAGGCCTGGCTCTGCCTTTCCGACGGAAAGAGCAGGAAGCGTGTACATATAAATGAAGCCGAGCTCGAAAAGAGGAACAGCGTAAAAAAGAGCGGGGCCGCGAGGCTCTCAGCCCTCATGACGCCTGAAAAGCTGGGGAATGCCCTGGATTTCCTTAAGGAAAACGGGCTTCGGGCCTTTATGATAAAGACCAGGAACAAGCTTAAGTCCACGGATGAGGACTATGATTATCCCCAGTGGGAAAGGAAGACCTCTCCGGATGCCTCCGAGCTTTCAAGACAGCGAAGGGAGTATGGGGATCTGAGCTTTGAATATGCTGACGGCTTTTCCCTGGGAGAGGGAAGGAGCCTTCCGCTCATAAGCCTGGTCATACCGGCCTACAACACCCCGGAGCGTTATCTTAAGATGCTCTTTGATTCACTGAGGGAGCAGACCTATCCCTGCTTTGAGGTCATCGTCGCTGACGGCTCCGAAGGGGATCAGACAGTGAGGAAGGTAACGGAGAGCTATGCAAAAATGGATGACCGCTTCCGCCTTGTGGATGTGGGAGGCAATAAGGGCATAGCTGACAATACAAATGCAGGACTTTCCGAGGCAAAGGGAGACTATATCGCCCTCTGCGACCATGATGATGAGCTCCCTCCCTATGCTCTCTATGAGGTGGCAGAGGCCATATCAGGGGAGCCCCAGGGCCAGTTCTTCTATACGGATGAGGATAAGGTGGACTTTGACGGCAGGGCG
>DVNQ01000023.1 GCA_018714245.1 Candidatus Avilachnospira avicola | reverse complement strand
ATGTATCAGTTCATCCTTCAGCCTATCCGCTCTTTCAAGAAGCTCCGAAAGCTCGGCAGTACCTTCATCAGAATCAGATTCGATCATACGAAGCTCAGTACGAAGCTCTGAGATAGAGGAAAGCTGTCCCAGGGCAGAGGAAGTTTTATTGTCAATATCAGAAGAGAGAGAGGTGATCCTCTCTTCATACATCTGTATCGAGGAACGCTTAAGCTCAGCCTCAGAAGCAAGCATAGTGATCCTGCTGTCTATGGAGGCCTCAGTCAGTTTATTTTCAGAAATCTGCTCTCTGTTTTTTTCGATGCTTTCCTCAAGTTCTGAAAGCTCGGCCTGAAGCTTCTCGCTTCCGGCAGTAAGCTTCTTGCTTTCCTCCTTCACATCTTCAAGGGCAGATCGGGCTATGCCTATCCCCTCGTCGGTCTTTTCAAGCTGGCTGATGCTCTGTCTGCTTTCACGCAGGAAGAGATTAAGGTCCAGTTTCTTAAGCTCATCTCTCATGCCCAGGTACAGCCTGGCATTTTCTGACTGCTTTTTAAGGGGCTCGACCCTTCCTGAGAGCTCAGAAAGGATGTCATTTATCCTGACAAGGTTAGCTCTTTCAGATTCGAGCTTTTTTTCGGCAATGGCCTTTCTTCGTTTGAATTTTACTATACCGCAGGCTTCGTCAAAAAGCCCTCGTCTGTCCTCAGGCTTACCGTTCAGTATGGCCTCAACCTGACCCTGGCCGATGATCGAATAACCCTCCTTGCCTATGCCGGTATCATAAAAAAGCTCCTGAACGTCCCGGAGCCTTACCTGCTGAGAGTTGATCATATACTCGGATTCACCGGATCGGAATAACCTTCGTGATACCGTCACCTCCGTATAGTCCACCGGAAGTATATGATCAGAATTATCAAGAGTAATAGCCACAAAGGCATAGCTTTGCGGCTTTCTGAGTTCCGTACCTGAAAATATGACATCCTGCATGGAGGCTCCGCGCAGCTGCTTTACCTTCTGTTCACCAAGCACCCATCTGACTGCATCGGCAACATTTGACTTTCCTGAGCCATTCGGTCCGACTATGCCGGTTATCCCTTTTTCAAAGTTAAGTACGGTTTTATTTGCAAAGGATTTGAATCCCTGTATCTCTATGGTCTTTAAATACATCTATCACTTTCTGCCATCTAAGATCTTAAGCGCCTTCATTGCAGCATCCTGCTCTGCAGCTTTTTTGGAATGACCGGAACCCGTCGCTATGAGCTTTCCGTCTACATAAAGGTCAGAACGAAAGCGTTTCATATGGTCAGGGCCGTCAAGACCTGCGGTCTCATATCGAAGCTCACCGTCCCTGTCCCTCTGCACAAGCTCCTGTACTGCAGATTTGCTGTCCTTTAAAAGCACAAGCTCATCGATATCATCTATCACGAATCTGTAGATAAACTGTCCAGCAGCTTCTGCTCCGCCATCAATAAACAAGGCTCCTATAAGAGCCTCAAATGCGTCTGAAAGTATGGAGGGCTTTTCACGTCCTCCGGATCGTTCCTCGCCCTTCCCAAGGAGCAGATATCTCCCAAGGCCAAGATCCCTGGCACAGGTCGCAAGAGCAGCCTCAAATACAAGTGAGGCACGAAGTCTGGTAAGCTCGCCCTCTTCAGTCTTTGGGTGAGACCTGTAGAGATAGTCGGATACGACCGCCTCAAGTATGGCATCCCCAAGGAACTCAAGCCTCTGGTTGGACTCATACCGCTCAAGCCCGCATTCACTGGAATAGGAAGGATGTGTAAGTGCCTTCTTTAAAAGAGAAGGATCCCTGAAGCTGTATCCTATTGCTGATCCAAGCTCAGGCATCCTCTGTTCTGCAGGATCAAAGCGCATTTTTGATCTGCTCTGCGGCATCGCCGACTGTTGTTATCTTTTCAATCTCTTCCTGGGGAATGGATATCCCGAATTCATCCTCAATACCCATCATGATCTGGGCAAGGTCAAGTGAATCTGCTCCGAGATCATCCACGAAGGTGCTCTCCATAGTGATCTCCTCAGGTTCGATGTTAAGGACTTCCGCAATGATAGACTGTAATTTCTCAAATTCCATGATCTACTCCTAAAGTTGAATATATTTGCAGATTGATTCTATATGAAAACCTTTTATTTCGCAATATCTTTTTGGAAAAGCAGGCTGTCAGCCTGAAGTTTCTCTGACAGCTCCTCGTTTATGCCGGCATTTACAAAGGTAAGACACTGCAGTATGCCATTTGATATCTCTGAGGCCTTTGCATTGCCATGACACTTGACCACCAGTCCCTTGAGACCCAGAAGAGGCGCTCCCCCATACTGGGATGCATCAAAGAACTTAAGTGTTTCCTTGAGGCTGTCCTTTATAAGGAGGGCACCGATCTTTGATTTGAAATCAGCCGTTATCGCAGACTTTATAAGCTTTACAAGAGTCGACGCTGTCCCTTCATAGAGCTTCAGCATGGCATTTCCCGTCCAGGCGTCCGTTACTATGACATCCGCAGCCCCCTCAGGGATCTCCCTGCTTTCGATATATCCCTGATAATTTATGTCCTGGAGGCCCTCCAGCATAGGCTTGACAGCCTTTATAAGCGCGTTGCCCTTTTCATCCTCAGTTCCGATGTTTACAAGCTTTACCGAAGGCTCCTTTATCCCGAGGAGCTTTTTTGCATATATATCTCCCATGCGGGCGAACTGGCAGATCCACTCGGGGCGGGCATCCACATTGGCGCCGCAGTCAAGCAGCAGCGACACTCCCTTTGCCGTAGGTATGGCCGTAGCCAGAGGCGTACGCAAAGCTCCCTTTATCCTTCCGAGCTTGAGCTGCCCTCCTGCAAGCACTGCCCCAGAGGAGCCTGCAGACAAAAATGCATCAGCCTCTCCTGATTTAACTGCCATAAGGCCTTTTACGATAGAAGATTCCTTTTTCTGCTGTATGGCCGAAACAGGATGATCCTCCTGGGTTATGAATTCAGGGGCATCCACTATCCTGAGCCTGTCCGTTTCTTCCTTCTGACGCTTTTTAAGTTCCTCTCTTATCTTCCCTTCCGGGCCGAAAAGCAGGACTGAGACTTCGCTGCTCTTTTCAAGCGCCAGAAGCGCCCCGTCTATATTTGAACCGGGAGCATTGTCTCCCCCAAGTACGTCCAGAGCAACTGTGACCATATAGCTTACCTCCTTAAAATAATGGAGTATACGGGACTCGAACCCGTGACCTCCACACTGCCAGTGTGGCACGCTCCCAACTGCGCCAATACCCCGAATATGATAAATATATCATATATCTCAGATTATTCCACCAGTTTTTTGTAAATATAAAAATGCTTATCCGATGCCGTACTTGATTATCCCCTGTATTTATGCTATAAAAATAAACGTTATGCCGCTGTGGCGGAATTGGCAGACGCACTTGACTCAAAATCAAGCGGGAAACCATGCCGGTTCGAGTCCGGCCAGCGGCAGGAAAGCTTAAGCCCTGAACTCTGAAAGTTCAGGGCTTATCTTATTTATGACCAGTATCTAAAAGCTCTCCGGTACCAAAGCCAGTTTGTTTATGGATTCATGAGCGCGAGCAAGGGCATCATATACGGCAAGGACTTCTGATGAATCCCATGTCCTGAGATCCTTCTCGTCTATCACACCTCGGCTCTCTCTTATTATCTTTGCAAGCTGCTCTTCGTCGGCCACCGCCACTACAGCCTGAACCGCTGCATTATTTTGGGCTTTTTTAAGGTTAAGGACCAAACTGTCTATAGAGCCTTTAGATTGCACTTCAAAGACAAAAATAGCTTTCCCCATATTTCCGATCCTGGCTTCTCATACAGCATCCACAACAGCGCCTGAGCTGATATGAACTTCTGATCTGCTTTCAAACCCAAGCATTCTGCCTATATCCACGAGTTTTTCCTTGATCTCATCATGGAGCGACTTCGTCTCTTTGGCATTCATCGGTTTTATATCATCCAATGTGTCTGAAATCGGGCTTTCCGGTAACTCTCTTTCCTCTGCCAGCGGAAGCACCTCATCCCAAAGAAAATAATCTACAGCAAGCATATCTGTCTCTTTAAGACCTGAAGCTTTCATGATCGAGGCAATTTCTTTTGCGATATTACATATCTCCACATATTTCTTGCCAGTATACTGATAATTGTACTTAGGCATATCAGGTATCTTAAGATATGTATAGCAAAGAACAGTAGTCTTATTAAAGATCATGCATCTTTCCGGATCTATATAAGTCAAGAGCTCGCTTATTGTAGAGGGACCGATACCTTTAACATTCTTTAAAAAGTCATCCCATCGTTCTTCTATCGGATCTTTGCCATAAAGCAGCTCAGCAAGTTTAGCCTTGAGATTTTCAAGCCCATTATCAGAAATAAGCTTATCAACGACATATTTCTTATT
>DVNQ01000127.1 GCA_018714245.1 Candidatus Avilachnospira avicola | reverse complement strand
TCACCGCGTCAATCTCCTGATTTCTGTAGTCCTGATAGTGGTAAAGCTGCCCTCCAAAGGACTCTGCATAGATACGCAAATCCCGTTCACACAGGGCTTCAAAAAGAAATCCAAGTGTTTCAAGATCATTAAGCAGCCCGGAGGGAGTGACCTTAAGCAGTGCACAGGCCAGTGACGGATCAGCAAAATGCCGTTTCTCTGCCTGCTTGAGCCGCATGGATGAACGGATACCACTGGAAAAAGGCTGCTGATTATCCGTAATAAACAGCCTTTTGAAGATATCCAGATATGCAGCCAGGGTATTATTGTCTATATCCTCATCATCCACTTCCTTGATGTCTCTCAGCAGCGTCCTGTTAGTGGCTGTGGTGCTCTCATTCCGGGCAAGAGAACGCAAAAGCAGGTGCATTTTCCTGGTATCCCTCCTTATACCATCAATCCGGAATACATCATCCTCTATGACAGCATCAAGATACTGGGCGGGAACCAGCGCAGCCTGATCAATCGGAAGGTCCATACTCCCAGGCCAGCCTCCCCTTATGATCAGCTCAATGAGTTTCCTGAGATCTACATCTCCTGTCATGGCTGAGGTCAGCTTCCCCCGGCAGAGTTCCTCAAGGGATACGCTTCCGCTTGAGTCCCCTGACTCCCAAAGGGACATGGGGCGCATCCTAAGTCTGGCAATACGTCCAGCTCCACTATGAAGAATGCCCTTATGATTTGGTGTGGCAGATCCGGTGAGTATATACTGGCCTTTACCTGCAGACTGGTCTACCTTATGTCTCACTGCGTCCCAGATGCCCGGTACCTCCTGCCATTCATCGATCAATCGTGGCTTGTCTCCCTCCAATACCATGGCAGGAGACAGTTCTGCCAGCTGACGATTCTGAAAATTGCCGGCAGGGTCTCCGATATATATCTCGCTTTTACTGTGAAAAGAAGCGGTCCAGGTCTTGCCGCACCATTTGGGCCCTTCAATACAGACAGCCCCAAAAGCGGATAGATACTCCTCCAGCTTCCGATCCAGGATACGGGGCTTATATTTTCTATTATCCATGACTGTCACCTCAGTTATTCAGTGATATCATTATATTTCATTCAGTCAGATTTTGCAATTTCATTCAGTCAGATTTTGATATTTTATTAAGTTTGTTTACCATATTCTATTCAGTAATATTCTTGATTTTTATTCAGTCAAATTTTCAAAACAAAAAAGGAGCCGCTGCCCCATGGATGTCAGGCATCTATGGGACAGCAGCTCCATAAAGTATCTGCTGTATATGTTTCTTCAGCTCATCATCTCTTGATGTTGAATGCGCCAAATCCGGGATACTGAGCTGCATCTCCAAGCTCTTCCTCGATACGAAGGAGCTGGTTGTACTTAGCCACACGCTCGGATCTTGAAGGAGCACCGGTCTTGATCTGGCAGGTGTTGAGAGCAACTGCAAGATCTGCGATGGTAACGTCCTCGGTCTCTCCTGAACGGTGAGATGCGATAGCTGTATATCCTGCCTTGTGAGCCATCTTGATGGCTTCCATGGTCTCGGATACGGAACCGATCTGGTTGAGCTTTATAAGGATGGAATTTCCGCAGCCAAGGGAAATACCCTTTGAAAGTCTCTCGGTGTTGGTAACGAAGAGGTCATCACCTACGAGCTGAACCTTTCCGCCAAGCTCCTTGGTCATGATCTGCCATCCCTCCCAATCTTCCTCATCAAGGCCGTCCTCGATGGAGTAGATGGGATACTTCTCTATGAGTTCCTTCCAGTGCTGTACAAGCTCAGCGGAAGTATACTTCTTTCCGCACTTAGGAAGTACATACTCGCCCTTCTTCTCGCCCTTCCACTCAGAGGAAGCAGCATCCATGGCAAGTACGAAATCCTTGCCGGGCTCATAGCCGGCCTTCTTTATAGCCTCAAGTATGCACTCTATAGCCTCTTCATCAGAAGCAAGGTCGGGAGCAAATCCACCCTCATCGCCTACTGATGTAGCAAGTCCTCTGCTCTTAAGGAGAGCCTGAAGTGCGTGGAATACCTCTGTGCACCATCTGAGGCCTTCCTTGAATGAAGGAGCTCCAGCGGGCATGATCATGAACTCCTGTACGTCAACGGTATTTGCTGCATGAGCGCCGCCGTTAAGGATGTTCATCATAGGTACCGGCATACGGTTGCCGTTTGCGCCGCCAAGGAAACGATAAAGAGGAATATCAAGAGCATCTGCTGCTGCCTTTGCTGCTGCGATGGATACTGCAAGGATAGCGTTTGCTCCGAGCTTTGACTTGTCCTTTGTACCATCTGCCTCGATCATAGCCTTATCTACGGCATATGTGTTGGAAGCATCCATGCCAACAAGCACGTCATTGATAACTGTGTTGATGTTCTCAACTGCCTTGGAAACACCCTTTCCTCCGAAACGGCTCTTGTCACCGTCACGAAGCTCAAGTGCCTCGAACTCACCGGTTGAAGCTCCGCTGGGGGCTGCAGCCCTTCCGATAGCTCCGCAGGTAAGATAAACCTCAGCCTCTACAGTAGGGTTTCCTCTGGAGTCGATGATCTCTCTTCCTATGACCTTCTCTATCTCAAGGTAATTCATAAAAATAGCTCCTTTCTCACCGGCGCACTGGCTCGGCGAACTCATAGATCTTTTACCTTTTCTTGGTCATTGCTAACCGCCTATATAATATCAGTTTAGAGGAAAAAAAACAAGCAAAACAAAGCATTCCGTATGCACGGCGTCTCACTTTGCTCCGCGGCAGAAATCGCCGCCCCGCATACGGAAATAAGTAATGTGCTGAAGCCTTGATCTGGTTAAAAATCCAGATATAAACAGTTAAGGGAGGCCACACCTTCATGTGCCTCCCTTATAACTGATTTTATCGTTGTCCGCCAACCTCAGGCCCATTCGTCCTGCATCTCTTTCGGATTTTAGGTGTCAGTCACACCGATGGGATCATTACCATCTTCGATTATCATTATATGGAAAATCAATTCGATTTTCAATTAAATTTCCATAAATTTCAGGCGTTCTGTGCCTTTCTCTTTTTCAGGTAGTCCATAACAAAGGGCCTTACCACTGAAAAGATGGCGATAAGTATCAGTATACAGGAAACAGGCCTCGTAAAGAAGGTAGTCCAGTCCCCTCTTGCAAAGCTGATCGCCTTCCTGAAGTTTGATTCAAGTGTCTCTCCAAGCACAAAAGCAAGGATGAAGGGAGTTGCAGGTATGCCTGCATAGCTCATCCAGAGGCCAAGACCCGTAAATGCCAGAGACATGAATACACCGAACATATTGTTGGTATTTGTATAGACACCGGTAAGGGCTATGACAAGGATCGCCGGGTAGAGATAGTGATAAGGCGCTTTAAGTATCATCGGGAAGAACTTGACTCCGCCCATCTCTACTAAAAGGGCTATGATGCCTGCAAATACGGCTGACAGGAATATCATGTATACGAATACCGGATGATTGGTCTGAAGCAGGGGGCCTGCTTCTATTCCGTGTATCGTAAGCCCTCCAAGCAGTAGCGCCGTAGTACCGTCTCCTGGTATTCCAAGAGATATCATGGGAATGATGGCTCCGCCGACAGATGCATTATTGGATACCTCGGGGGCTATAACTCCTTCAACTGTCCCCTCTCCGAATTCATCGGGATTCTTGGAAGCGTTTTTCGCCATGGAATATGCAACCACATTTGAAAGGGATGCTCCCATGCCAGGCAAGAAGCCTATGCCAAGCCCCACTGCAAAAGACCTTATGACAGTTATTATATGCTTTCCAAATTCCTTGAATACAGAAAAATTGAAGCTGCCTATCTTTCCGGTAAATATCCCTGCTGCTCCAGTATTACCCTTGGCATAGTCAGACATGATCGTAGCACCGGCAAATATACCCGTAAGCACACATACCATGTCGAACCCGCCTGCAAGATAGTAAGAGCCGAACAGAAACCTTGGAGTAGAAGATATAGGGCTGTAGCCTACCTGTGTGATCAGAAGGCCTATGCCAGCAGCTATGAATCCCTTGAACATCTTCCCTCTCGAAAGGCCGATGACCAGGGTAATGGCAAGCACTCCGAGTCCGAAGTATTCCCAGGGGCCCATCTTGACTGCCCAGTCAGAGATGATGGGGCAGGCGATCATGGCAATGATTATGGAAGGGACCGTCCCAAGAAAGTTTGACACAGTTCCTGCTGAAAGGGCCCTCGTGACCTCTCCCTTCTTGGTCATGGCATAACCGTCATAGCAGGTAGCCACTGAGCTGGGAGTTCCCGGTATACCAAGAAGCACAGAACCTATAAATCCTCCTGAACAGCTTCCTACCCATATGGATATAAGAAGCGCAATGGCTATATTGGAATCCATTGCAAAGGTAAGAGGCAGAATAATGGTTATGGCAAGCGCTCCGGAAAGTCCGGGGATCGCGCCAAGTATCAATCCTATAAGGCTTCCGATGAGCATCATAAACAGGCAGTACGGTGTGGCAAGTACGCCTAAAGCTTCTATAAATGTACCCATGCTCCGACCTCCTTAAAAAATCATGCCCCTCGGCAGAGGCAGGATGAATACTTTTTCAAAAATGTAGTAAACGATCAGCGTAAGTATGACTGCAAAGATCAGGCTGCGGTACCAGGGGATCTGCTTTCTGCGTCCAAACATCACAGAAAGCACGAAGCATGCCACGATAGAAGCTATGACATATCCGAATATGCTCATAAGCACGCAGTAACCCAGCACCACTCCAAATATGGTTCCAAGTCTTATGAGTTCAGGCTTTGTATACGCAGCCTTTTCTTCCTTCTTTGTGCCGGTCAGAAGAAGCCCTGCTCCGCATATTATCAGCAGTCCTGCACTTATAAATGGAAATACCTTAGGCCCTATATCATTTGCCATGGTGGAAGGGGGCAGCTGTGACGTAGCTATTGCTACGGCTATCCCAAGTACCAGGGCTATAAGGCCGGTAGTGCGGTCCTTTGTCATCGTATCTCTCCTCCTTAGGATATCTGCCGAAGGAGAGATCCCTTCGGCAGTAACATTGATCATGTATTATCTGTTCTGAAGTTCATATGCAGTATCAAATCTCTCCTGCATCTCATGAACATAATCTATTGACTCCTGCTGGGTCTTGTACTCCCAGGCTGCTCCAAGTTTGGTAAGTCCATCCTGAAGCTCCTGATCCTTTGAGGCTTCCTCAAGATATTCATTGATCTTTGCAACATCCGCATCAGACATGCCCAGAGGTCCGCAAAGGATCATGCAGGTAGGAAGGTCACAGGGGCTGAATCCGCATTCCTCAATGGTGGGAACATCGGGAAGGGCTTCTGACTTGAGAGATCCAAGAGTCACAAGGCATCTCAGGTCTCCTGATTCAACATATGCAGCTGCGGTAGCCGTAGGAAGTGTGGAGAAATCCACCATGCCGCCCATAAGACTCGTGATCCTGTCAGCGCTTGATCCGCTGTCAACTATAGTAGTGCTGAAGCCAACTTCATTCTGAAGGAGAAGAAGGGCATTGTGTCCTGCCTTGTTGGTCTCAACTCCGCCTACCAGCTCATCAGGATGTTCCTTCGCATAATCAACGAATTCCTCAAAGGTCTGGAAGGGGCTGTCTGCATTTACAAACAGTCCGTTGCCCTCAGCCCCCTCAGTGGTGCAAAGCCCTACGATCGTAAAGTCATCAAAACTGTGATCATACTGTCCAGCGGAAATGGTTCCGCAGAATCCTGTATGAGGGAAATAGAAGGTAAGTCCGTCAGGCTCGGAATTACGTACGGTCTCTGCAGCAACTGCTCCTGCACCTGTCTCATCATTGATGATGACGAAATTGCTTCCCGTCACCTTATTCATGGTCTGGGCAAACAGCCTTGCTATCATATCAGATCCGCCGCCTGCTCCTGCAGGTACATAAAGCGTAACATTTCCTGAGGGCCAGTCACTCTCCGCAGCATCTCCTCCTTCTGCCTCAGCTGCTCCTTCCGCATCCGCTTCTTCTGCGGCTGCTTCTGTCTGAGCTGCCTCTGTCTCTGCAGGCTGCTCATTTGCTCCGCATCCAAACAGCATGGCTGATACCAGTGCTGCAGCTGCTAATCCGACAGTTCTTTTTGCTTTCATAATCATTC
>DVNQ01000126.1 GCA_018714245.1 Candidatus Avilachnospira avicola | reverse complement strand
ATAAGGGAGATAATGTTACATCTGAAGAATCAGCGCATGATACTACAGAACCCTCTTTTAAGGTCATGGTGAAAATATTCTTATTTTTACTATAGCCAAAATCACTAAATACCACTGATCCTTCTTCAAGATAGAATATAGCGTTCTCTAATCCTACATATTCATCTATAACAAAGCGTAATGATCCACCGGCTTCTACTTCTATTGTTCCTTGGCTATCTAAGAATGTCTCAATAAGCGTAGTGTCAAATCCTGTAATAGACAGAGTTGTATCATCTGGAATATAAAGATTAACACCATCAGGTACTCTTATGGGAGCGTTTTTAGTTACTGATACATCAGAAAGCAGTGTAACTGTAGCAGTTCCATCTGACTCAGCCACAGTGTCTTCACTTATCAGATTAAGATACTGCGCAAGAGTATCAGCATCATCGACCTCATCTATCGTGATGGTCTCCCCCGGAACTTCTTCATCGCTCTCTTCACTGGATGGAGACTCAGACTCTAATTCAACTTCTCCGGGCAGAGCAAGAGCATTTGAAGCCGGAGGCAGTACCTCTTCAGGCTCCTGAGTCTCGTCATCACCGGGTACGATAGTAGGGTCATCCTCATCTGAGTCTTCATTTCCGGGATCATTGTTATCCTGGCTCTCTGAAGGCTTGGTTTCATCAGAAGGTTTTACTGTCTCGTCATTCTCATCCGAAGGCTTCTCTTCTTCTGAAGGCTTGGTCTCATCAGAAGGCTTTACTGTCTCGTCATTCTCATCCGAAGGCTTCTCTTCTTCTGATGGCTTGGTCTTATCCGAAGGCTTAGTTTCCTCTGAGGGCTTTACTTCTTCTGAAGGTTTGGTATTGTTCTGGTCATCAGAAGATTCCTCTTCGGATTCCTCATTGTTACTGTCTTCTTCCTCCTTAGGCTGCTCCTTTTCTTCCTTGGAAGGTTCCTCAGGACCAGCTTCCTGCTCGGCTTCAGTTTCTATGGCAGTGTCCTGAGAAGCAAATGCATTTACAGGGACAGATGTCACAGCCATGCACACTGAAAGAGCGACCGGCAGCAGTCGTTTCTTCCTCATCGATCTTTCCTCCTCTCGATTGCTTGAGATCTTTTGAGACTGCCGACCTGTCACTTTATAAATGTGTACTTTTTTAAAAATAATCAGGGTATGTAATAAGATTGTACAAATTTCAAAAATTCAGACAAATTTATATGCCTGCGTGCTTGAAAATTCGTTATTTTAGATATAATATAAAAATATCAGATTTTTTGAGCTGCGTTTAAAAAAGTACACTTTTTTAAACGCTATTTTTGTTCATCCGAAACCTTCTCTGAGCCTTATTGCCTTCTTGTAAAATGTGCTCTGCGGCATGCCGCAGGCCTCTGCCGCTTCCCTGAGAGTAAGTTCCTTTTCAAACCAGCTTTTGCATACCTCCTGAAAGTTATCCGGCACCGGATTTTCAGGCCTTCCGAACCTGACTCCCCTTGCCTTTGCGGAGGCTATGCCCTCTGCCTGCCTCGTCCGTATATTCACTCTTTCATTTTCAGCCACGAAGGACAGTACCTGAAGAACTATATCGCTAAGAAAGGTTCCCATCAGATCCTTTCCCCTGCGGGTATCAAGAAGCGGCATATCGATCACGACTATGTCTATGCCGATATCCTTCGTAAGCCTCCTCCACTGCTCCTGGATCTCTTCATAGTTCCGTCCCAGCCTGTCTATGCTTTTTATATAAAGAAGGTCTTCTCTGCGGAGCCTCTTTATAAGCTTCTTATACTGCGGACGGCTGAAATCCTTTCCGGACTGTTTGTCGCAGTAGATGTTCCTCTCAAGTATGCTCAGGCTTCTCATGGCATCCAGTTGTCTGTACTCATTCTGGTCTCTGGATGATACCCTTACGTATCCATATACATTTCCTGCCCCCATCTTTTCCCTCCCATTCATGTATATGCCTGCACTATCTGAAGTTTTCACATGCTGCTGCCGGGCATCCTGCCCCTGATCCTGGATTAAAAAAGGCAGCCCCCGAACTTACGGGAACTGCCTGATGATGTATCCTTATTTTTGCATCTCATACCCCATGATACTCATCAAGGAGCTTCTGTTTGAGATCCCAGAGGGGCCTCGAAAGGTCCACATGGACATGGTGGGGATTGACCAGTCGTTTGGCCTCATCCCAGAGCCTGTCCGTATCCTCCCTGCAGATCTTCTGCAGCTCCATGACCGTGGGCCTTTGGTTATATACGCACTTTCCGCCTATAAATACCGGTATCATGAGAGGTTCTATCTCATATTCTCCGGCCTTCATGAGGGTCTTTTTCCAGGTCTCCACGGGGTCAAAGAGCAGCAGATCCTCATGCTCATCATAGCTCTCCTCCTCAAGGGCTATGAGATCCGCAAATATCTTTCCGCTCTGCTTTTCATATACACGGTAAATGACCTTGTCTCCCGGGTTGGTGATTTTTTCCGAGTTTTCCGAGATCTTGATCTTGGGGATATACTTTCCTGTCTCCGGATCCTGTATGGCCGAAAGCTTGTAGACTCCCCCAAAAGAAGGGCTGTCTTTTGAGGTGATGAGGTTTGTGCCCACTCCCCAGCTGTTGATGGTGGCTCCCTGAAGCTTGAGGGATGATATCAGGTTCTCATCAAGGTCATTTGAAGCGGCTATGGTCACATCCGGGAAGCCGGCCTCAATAAACATGGCCTTTGCCTTTTTTGAAAGGTAGGCCAGGTCTCCGGAATCCAGCCTGATCCCGTAATTTTTGAGCTTTATGCCCTGCTCCCTCATCTCGGTAAATACCTTTATGGCATTGGGCACTCCAGATTTCAGCGTGTCATAGGTATCCGCCAGCAGTATGCACTGGTCCGGATAGATCCTTGCATATTCCCTGAAGGCAGTAAGCTCATCAGGAAATGACATGATCCAGCTGTGGGCATGGGTACCCATGACAGGGACGTTAAAAAGTTTTCCCGCAAGTACGTTGGAGGTGCCCACACAGCCTGCTATGACAGCTGCCCTTGCCCCGTAGATACCAGCGTCCGGCCCCTGGGCGCGGCGAAGGCCGAACTCCATGACCCCGTCTCCCTCAGCTGCATGCACTACCCTTGAGGCCTTTGTGGCTATCAGGGACTGGTGATTTATGATGTTGAGTATGGCCGTCTCCACCAGCTGGGCCTGCATGATCGGAGCCTTTACCTTGAGCACCGGCTCCCTCGGGAACATGACCCTGCCCTCAGGTATCGCATAGATATCTCCGCAGAACCTGAAATCAGCCAGATACTCAAGGAAATCCTCCTCAAATATGCCTACAGACCTCAGATAATCTATGTCATCCTTTTCAAATCTGAGGTTCTTGATATAATCTATGACCTGCTCAAGCCCGCAGCATATGGCATAGCCGTTGCCGTCCGGGTTCTTTCTGTAAAATGCATCAAAGACCACGTCCACATTTGCATTTTTATTTTTGAAATAGCCCTGCATCATGGTGAGCTCATAGAGATCAGTGAGCAGCGTAAGGTTCCTTTCCTTTGTCATGGCGGCTCCTTTCATGTCTCCTATCTTTCCTGCCCTGTCCCCGATGCCTTTGGTTCCTTCTCAGCCTCCGGGGCAGTCATATTGTAAAATTATACCACATTTCTACTGATTCCTGATATAGAAAAAAGAAGGCGAAAATGCCTTCTTTGTTCGACTTGATAGCTTCACGCCCTGGTATTTATTCCGGGACAGCATCCTCCCTGGGGAGTTTCCTTCTGATCTTGAAGAAATATGAAAGCTGTATGGCAGCCGTTACTGCCCAGCTTACCGGATAGCACATGTAGAGCACTCCCAGGGTCGGGAAGATGTTGAGGACGGTAAGTATCCACAGGATACGCAGTCCGCAGACTCCGGTAAGGGTAACTATCATGGGTATGAAGGACTCTCCCATGCCTCTTAAGGATCCTACCAGCACGTCCCCGTAGCCGCAGAGGAAATAGGTTGCACAGATGATGTAGAGCCTCTCAAGCCCTGAGGATATGACCTCAGGATCCGTATTGTATATGGATATGAGCTGAGTCCCGAACAGGCAGGCAAGGAGTCCCAGCGGCAGGCCGATAAGGGTGGTCGCAAGTATGCAGGTGCCAAGTATCCTGTTTATGCGGCTGTACATGCCGGCACCCACGTTCTGGCTTGTGAAGCTGAGGTCCGCCTGGTATACCGCATTCATGGCATTATATACAAAGCCCTCTATGTTGGATGCCGCAGTGCTTCCCGCCATGGCTATGGCTCCGAAGGAGTTGATCGATGACTGTATGACCATGTTGGATATGGAAAAGAAGCAGCTCTGAAGGCCTGCAGGCAGACCGATCTTGCATATCCGAAAGAGTACCTTCCGGTCGATCTTTATCCTGTTAAGCTCCACCTTCAGGGCTCCCTTTTCCTTAAGAAGGGTACGGAGCACGAGGATGGAGGAGATAAAGTTGGATACGGATGTGGCTATCGCAACTCCGGCCACTCCCATGTTCCACTCCAGCACGAAGTAGAGGTTCAGGCATACATTTACGATGCCCGCAAATATCAGATAGTAAAGAGGCCTCTTGGTATCTCCTATCGCACGGAGTATGGCTGCGCCGAAGTTATAGAGCAGGATGAAGGGAAGGCCAATAAAGTATATCCTCAGGTAGAGGACCGACATGTACCTGACCTCATCGGGAGATCCCATCAGTATCATCAGCGGCTCCGAAAGGGCTATGCCCACGAAAATGAAGACGAAGCCTGCGATTATGGAGGTCCCTATGGCAGTATGTACCACGTCCTGGACCATGTCCTCATCATGCCTTGCATAGAACTGGGCCACCAGTACATTGACACCTACTGAGATGCCTATGAAAAAGTTGACCACCAGATTCACAAAGGATGAGGTGGAGCCCACTGCAGCCAGGGCCTCTGCGCTTACGAACCTTCCAAGCACGATGACATCCGCAGCATTGAAGAGAAGCTGCAGGATACTGCTTATGGCAAGGGGTATCGCAAACAGCAGGATCTTGGGGAGCAGCGCCCCGTGAAGCATATCGATCTCGTATGACTTTTTCATTTTCCCTACCCTACAAACAACAAAAAACAGATTGATCTTTATACAAGCTTAATATATTTACACCCTTTGAAATGTAAAGTCAATCCAAATACGCGAAAAAACAAAAATAGTTCATTTTTATATTGCTTTTTCATAAATCTGAAGCCTATAATCTGATATCGTCAGCCTGCCCGGTCTGAGCAGGGGCAGGGCCATAGTCAGTAAAACAGTTTTAAGAGGATAAAAGCCATGAGCATAGAAGGAAGAGAACAGCTCACAAGGGATGATGTCAGGCGCATCGAGGAGGAGATCCGCTACCGCAAGGAAGAAGTACGTCCGAAGGCCCTTGAGGATCTGAAATATGCCCGCTCCCTGGGAGATCTTTCGGAAAACTTTGAATATTATGCGGCAAAACGTGCAAATAATCAGAACAACAGCCGCATCAGATATCTGGAGAAGATGCTCCGTACCGCAAGGGTCATAGATGACTCGTCAAATGAGGATGAAGTTGGCCTCAATAACACCGTGGATATATGGTTTGAGGAAAGGGGCATGGAAGCCACCTATCGCATAGTCACCCCTATCCGCTCTGATATCAGGAAAGGTCTCATATCAAATGAATCCCCCATCGGAAAGGCATTGCTTGGCAAAAAAGCCGGGGATCGGGTGGAGATAGAACTGCCCGGAGGCGCCTTCCACGTGGTCATAAAGGAACTCAGAAAGACAGGGGATTCGGAGGATGACCGCATAAGCCAGTACTAAAAAGAAAAAGCCTTCTGTCATCTCTGTCCCGAAAGGAACAGTATCGGC
>DVNQ01000125.1 GCA_018714245.1 Candidatus Avilachnospira avicola | reverse complement strand
AGGGTCTGGAACGGCATACGGAATTCAGGAGTACAGATAAAACCCAAAAAGATAACCGTCAATATATCTCCCGCTTCCTTCAGAAAGACAGGTACAGCCTTTGACCTTCCGATCGCGATGGCCATCCTCTGCAGCCTGGGAGAGCTTAGGCAGGAGAGACTTGAAGCCTTTGCCTTTCTTGGAGAGATAGGGCTGGACGGAAGCCTTAAGCGGGTAAAGGGCATACTTCCCCTGTGCCTCTGCCTCAGAAAGGGAGGCATTAGAAATGTCATCGTACCTGCAGAGGGGATCAGGGAAGCCATGGCCGTGGAGGGCATGAAGGTCTATGGATTTTCGGATCTTAAGTCCGTGATAAGGTTTTTCAGGGAGGAGCCTGCTGCTGATAAATATGAAGCAGTTTCATATCTGGATGGAGTCCCCTGGGATATTCCGGAATCCGAAGCGTTCAATGAGCAGGAGCATCCTGTGCCTGATTTTTCCGACATAAGAGGTCAGGAACTTCTTAAACGGGCTGCTGAGATAGCGGTGGCGGGACGCCATAACATACTTTTTACCGGGCCTGCCGGTACGGGGAAGACCATGCTTGCAAGGGCCATGACAGGGATAATGCCAGGACTTACAAGGGAGGAAGAGCTGGAGATATCTGCAGTCTACAGTGTGTGGGGCCTTCTTCCTGAAGGGAGGCCGCTGCTTCATAAGAGGCCCTTTCGTGCCCCTCATCACGGCATAGGCACCGCAGCATTTCTGGGAGGAGGCAACAGGGTCGTTCCGGGGGAGATATCCCTAAGTTCAGGAGGGATACTGTTTCTTGATGAATTTCCACTTTTTTCAAGGAATGTCATAGAGGGGCTCAGGGAGCCTCTGGAGGATGGGAGGATACTCATCCAGAGGGCGGAGGGCAGTTTTGAATTCCCGGCAGACTTTCAGCTCTGTGCGGCAATGAATAATTGTGCCTGCGGCTATTATCCTACTGAAAAGTGCAGGTGTTCGGAAAGCCAGATAAGGGCATATATGGGGAGGCTTTCAAAGCCTATACTGGAGCGTATCGACATATGTGCCGAGGCGAGGCCGATGGAAGGAGATGAATTCTTCCGGGATGCTGGAAGACTGCGGGAGAAAAAGCCCGAGAGCTCATCGGAGATCAGGAAAAGAGTGGAATCCGTCCGATGGATACAGGAGGAGCGCTTCAGGCAGGAACCTTCTGTCCGGTTCAACGGGAGGATGGGGCATCGGGAGACTGAAAAATACTGTATTTTGGAGAAAGATGCTGCTTCATACATGGCATCCATATTCAGGTCGAGGGGACTTTCCGGAAGGGCATATCATAAGATCCTGAGGGTTGCCCGTACGATAGCCGACATGGATGGCGCTGAAAAGATCGGGGAGGCACATGTGATGGAAGCGGCAGAATTAAGAAGTGTGGAAAGCAGGATAGGAGCTTATGGTATCGGACGTATGGGGGTCAGAAGGCAAGGGGATCAGTGAAGATGAAAGGATCAGCCTTTATCTTCTCAACAATCTTCCGGGCATATCCAACAGAAAGATATATGAGATGTTTATGGCTGCAGGATCATTTTCAGAGGCATATGCCATGGAAAAGGAGGAGCTTATACGTCTTGGGGTATTTTCCGGAAGAGGAGAAAGCTACGGATTTGACAGAAGACATGAACAGAGGGAGAAACTGCTTCGGGA
Source organism: Candidatus Avilachnospira avicola (assembly GCA_018714245.1). Classification (GTDB taxonomy): domain Bacteria; phylum Bacillota; class Clostridia; order Lachnospirales; family Lachnospiraceae; genus Avilachnospira; species Avilachnospira avicola. Next base: position 44,580 of record DVNQ01000125.1, on the reverse strand, counting down.
TTACGAAGAGCTTACGGGACGGGGCATAAGACTATGTACCATATTTGATAAGAACTATCCCAGGAAGCTGAGACGTATCGATGATGCTCCGCTGCTTCTTTATTTCAGAGGAGAGCTTCCTGATGATTCTTCTCCTTCGGCTGCGATAATCGGCGGCAGGAAATGTACGGGATATGGAATCTATGCAGCAGAGTATTTTGCAAAGGAGCTGGGAAAGCTGGGCGTCCAGATCGTAAGCGGGATGGCAGCAGGCATAGATTCTGCGGCCCAGAGGGCTGCCATCAGGTCGGGAGCCAGGTGTTTTTCGGTCCTTGGCAGCGGGGTCAGTAACTGCTATCCCATGGAAAGCTTTGATATCTTTGAGGAACTTTCAAAGGGTCAGGGAGGAGTGATATCTGAATTTCCGCCTGCAGCAAGGCCGGATCCATGGCGTTTTGTATCAAGAAACAGGATCATAGCAGGCCTTTCTGATATTATCATAGTTGCTGAGGCGAAAAAGAAAAGCGGTACTGCCATAACCGTGGATTATGCTCTTTCATTTGGAAAGGATGTATATGCAGTGCCTCACAGGATCTGTGATACTAGTGGCGAGGGATGCAATGCACTGATAAAGGACGGTGCCATACCCGCCTGCGGACTATCGGATATAAGGCTTGAACTGGATCTTAAAACAAGTACGGAGGTATCCATAAAGGAAGAACAGCAGGATGATACTGCAGGGCAGACAGAACGGAAAGCCAAGGACATAAGAGATATAAATGAAAATGCTGATATTGCAAGATCGGAAAAAATAGTGTATAGTTGCCTCGATTTTAACTCGAGACATATAGAAGACATAGCTATGCAGGCCGGAATTTCCCTCAGGGATACGATAAAGGCGCTTGCAGGGCTTGAAAAGAAGGGTCTTGCTGCGCCCGTTCAGGCAGCATATTACAGAAAGGTGTTTTGACAGATGGGACAGAACCTGGTCATAGTTGAGTCTCCGGCCAAGATGAGGACGATAAAGAAATTCCTTGGAAGCTCATATACTGTAGCGGCTTCCATGGGACATGTGAGAGATCTTCCCAAATCCAAGATGGGCATAGACGTGGAGCATGACTTTGAGCCTCAGTACATAGCGATCAGAGGAAAGGGCGAGCTGATAAGTTCTCTCAGGAAAGAGGTAAAAAAGGCGGACAAGATATATCTTGCAACCGACCCGGACCGTGAAGGAGAGGCCATAAGCTGGCATCTGATGACAGCTCTCGGGCTCAATGATGCAAAGGATAAAAAAGTATACAGGATAACTTTTAATGAGATAACAAAAAATGCCGTTAAAAATGCGATAAAATCTCCCAGGGAGATCAATCAGGACCTGGTGGATGCACAGCAGGCAAGACGTATCATGGACAGGCTGGTGGGATATATGATAAGTCCGGTACTGTGGAAGAAGATCAGGAAGGGCCTTTCCGCCGGACGTGTCCAGTCTGCAACTCTCAATATCATCTGCAAGAGGGAAGAAGAGATAGCCGCTTTTGTTCCCGTGGAATATTTTACCATAGAGGGGACCATAAAGCATGGGCAGAAGTCCATTAAGGCTGCATATTACGGGGAAAACGGAAAAAAGACTGAGCTTCGGGACAAGGAGCTTGCCGAATCCATCGTAAAGGAGGTAAAGAGCTCCGGTGTGACGGTCACAGAGGTCAGACAGTCCGAAAGACTCAGGAACGCCCCCCTTCCATTCACTACCTCTACCATGCAGCAGGAGGCTGCGAGGACCCTTTCAATGGCTCCCCAGAAGACCATGCGTATCGCCCAGAAGCTTTATGAGGGCGTGGATGTTGAGGGACACGGAAGCATAGGCCTCATAACCTATCTGAGGACAGACTCGGTAAGGATCTCTGATGAGGCGTTCGAGGCCGCAAAAGCCTTTGTGAGCTCCAGATACGGAAAGGATTATGTCTCCTATGCAAGGCCAGCGGGGAAGAACAGCCAGAATGTTCAGGATGCCCATGAAGCCATAAGGCCTACATACATAGACATTACTCCTACTGAACTCAAGGAACAGCTGGGAAGGGATGAATTCAGGCTCTATAAGATGATATGGGAGCGCTATGTGGCAAGCCGTATGACACCTGCCCGCTACGACACTGTCAATGTCAGGATGCAGTCTGGCAGCCATACCTTTACGGCAGCAGGTTCCAAACTTAAGTTTGACGGCTTCCTCTCCGTTTACCGGGCTTCCGAGGAGGAGGAAGAAAAACAGGATCTTTCATTTATGAAGGAGGGTCAGAGCCTTGGCTTTGACAAGCTTGAAGCGATACGTCATCAGACCGAGCCTCCGGCTCATTATACTGAGGCATCCATAGTAAAGAAGATGGAGGAAGATGGGATTGGAAGGCCTTCAACCTATGCGCCGACCATAACTACCCTTACCTCAAGACGATATATATCAAAGGAAAAGAGAAATCTTTTTGTGACCGAGCTTGGTACTGCGGTAAATGACCTTATGAGGGGATCTTTCCCTTCCATTGTGGATGAGCAGTTTACGGCAAACATGGAGTATATGCTTGACTCGGTGGCTGAGGGAAAACTGGAGTGGAGATCTCTCATAAGGAACTTTTATCCTGACCTTAAGGAGGCTGTGGATGAGGCTGAGGCGAATCTTTCCAGAGTCAAGGTGGCAGATCAGGTGACTGATGTCATCTGCGAAAAGTGCGGAAGGAACATGGTCATAAAATATGGGCCCCATGGCAAGTTTCTTGCCTGTCCGGGATTTCCGGAATGCAGGAATACAAAGCCCTTTGTAGAAAAGATAGGCCTCAAGTGTCCCAGATGTGGGAAGGACATAGTCGTAAGACGCTCAAAGAAGGGCAGGATCTTTTACGCCTGTGAGGACCCGGAGTGTGAGTATGTCAGCTTCATAAGGCCAAAGGGGGACAAAAATGGGGTAGCCATAGAAAAAAAGCTTGCAAACAAGGAAGAAAGCTGATAGTATAAACTAAGTTACAGGGAGTGGACCGAAAGGCCCACTCCCAAATGTTTGTAAAAAGAGTTGTCTTTTGTGAGGTGACGATGGAAAGATATGTCGAGCGTGTCGACGCTTACCTGCAGACCTTCCTGGAGAAGGAAGGCTATAAGCTTATAAAGACTGAGTTTGTAAAGGAAGACGGCAATTATTTCCTGAGATCATATATCGATCTTATCCCGGGTTCTTATGAAGAGGGAAGGGAGATAAGCATCAATGACTGTGCCAAGGTATCGAGAAGGCTCAGTAAATGGCTGGATAAGGAAGATTTTATTAAGGAAGCGTACACTCTTGAGGTATGCTCCAAGGGTTTTCTCTCTGATGAGGGACAGCCTGAGGAAGTTTAAAGGAGAAGTTTGAGATGAATAACGAACTGAGAGATGCACTTGAAATACTTGGAAAAGAAAGGAATATCCCCAAGGAGGCGCTGCTTAAGGCCATTGAGGATTCACTCCTTACCGCATGCAAGAACCATTTTGGAAAGGCTGAAAACTGCATCGTCAATATCGACAGGGACACTTATGAGTACAACATAATCCAGAAAAAGACTGTGGTGGAAAATGTGACTGATCCCGTCATGGAGATCAGCCTTCCGGATGCGCTTACCATAGACAGAAACGCAAAGCTTGGCGACACGGTGGATATACAGATAGATTCACAGAAATTCGGGCGTATTGCGACCCAGAATGCAAAGGGAGTCATTGTGCAGAAGATCAGGGAGGAGGAGAGAAATTCCCTCTATCGTGATTTCTTTGAGCATGAACATGAGGTAATGACCGGAGTCGTACAGAGATTCTTCGGAAAGAACGTATCCGTAAATCTCGGCAAGGCAGATGCCATCCTTTCCGAAAGCGAACAGATCAAGACCGAGACCCTGAAGCCGAATCAGAGGATCAAGGTTTATGTGCTTGAGGTCAAGAACAATCCCAGAGGCCCCAGGATCTCCGTATCCCGTACCCATCCCGATCTGGTAAAGAAGCTTTTTGAGCAGGAATCCTCTGAGGTCAGGGACGGCATAGTCGAGATCATGGCCATTGCAAGGGAAGCCGGATCAAGGACAAAGATGGCAGTGGTATCCCATGATGAAAATGTGGATCCCGTAGGAGCCTGTGTAGGAGTAAACGGAACAAGGGTCAATTCCGTCGTTGATGAGCTTGGCGGAGAAAAAATAGACATCATAAACTGGGATGACAACCCTGCTTACCTTATCGAAAATGCGTTAAGCCCCGCAAAGGTCATCGTTGTCGTGGCTGATGAGGATGCCAAGGAAGCAGAAGTAATCGTGCCTGACAATCAGCTGTCCCTTGCGATCGGCAAGGAAGGACAGAATGCCAGACTTGCTGCCAAGCTTACCGGCTTCAAGATAGACATCAAATCAGAGACCCAGGCTCAGGAGCTTGGACTTTTCGATGAATTCGGCATATCTTCTCCGGCTTCCTATGAGGAAGAAGATTATGGATATGAGGATGATGAGATGTATGAGGGCTATGATGAGGAAGATATAGAGGCAGAGGAACCTGAGGACATGTCATCAGAGGCTGAGTCTGAAGAGGAATAAGGTGAGTAAAGAGATAGATAAGAAAAAAATGACCGGCCTCATAGGGCTGGCACAGAGAGCAGGAAAGCTTAAGAGCGGGGAATTCTCTACTGAAAAATCAATAAAAAGCGGAAGATCAAGACTGTGCATCATTGCCTCCGATGCTTCAGAGGCTACAAAGAAGAGATTTTCCGATATGTGTACTTTCAGAAAGATACCTTTTATGGTTTGTGATTTGGATAAAGAGGAACTTGGACATACGGCAGGCAAGGAGCTGCGTTCTTCAGTTTCGGTCGAAGATGCCGGATTTGCCAGGAGTATTGCTGATCTGACAGAGGGAGGGATCGTGAATGAGTAATGAAAATATAGAAAATAAAGGACAAAACCCTGCAGCCGAAGCTTCTGAGCAGGCTGCGCCTGCCCGGAAGAAAAAGGTCAGCGTCGTATTCAGACAGCAGAATGCACAGGGCCTTAAGGAACTTCCCAAGGGACTCAGAGGGGCTGCATATCAGACTGCGGCAAGAAGGGAAAAGGACAATGCTGAAAAGCAGCTTGATAAGTCTCAGCAAAGAAGTGATAAGAGAAAAGGGCCCAGGCCTCTTCCTGCCGGAACAAAGCCGGTAAAGCCTGCAGTTTTCGGCTCTGAGGAGAAAAAAGTGACAGACGGCGTGAAGCCGGCTGAGATCCTGCAGAATAAGGAGATCAAGGCTTCCAATGAGGCTGCAGCAACTGAAGCTGATAAGGCAGCTGAAACTGCAGATATAAATCAGCCTTCTGTTACTGTTGCTGCCGCTTCACAGCAGAAGACTGAGGCTGCAGCCGTTTCGGAAACTGCTGAGAAAGCTGAGAAGGAAGCAGCTTCTTCTGAAGCTGAAGCCCAGAATGAGCCCAGGAAACAGAAAAAACAGGCGGTAAGCGATGTGGGAAAGGTTCCCTCAGCAACACCCCAGATAAAGATCGTAAAGTCCTATGCTGACTATGATGTGGCTTCCATCATAGCCAAGGCTACTGCTGCAAATAAGGCAAAGCAGGCCGCAGAGAGGAAGGCCCAGAGACCTTCAGGCCAGAGACCTTCGGGAGGACGCACAGGCGCAGCCGAAGGAGGAATCGGAAGAGGCAGGTCCCAGGGACAGAGACAGGGCGGAAGACCCGGAGAGGGACGTCCTTCTGACCAGAGAGGACAGCAGGGACGCAGCCAGTTCCAGAGGCCAGGAAGCAGGGATGCGGGACGTCCTTCGGCTCCTGCATTTGATGCGCCTTCATCCAAAAATGCCGGAAGCAGAAATAAAAATGCCCATCAGAAGGACAGATACGATAAGAGAGACAAGTACAAGGATGAGGCAGTAGTTCAGAAGAAGGGTGCATTCATAAGGCCGGAGCCCAAGAAGGAAAAGCCTGAGGATGATATCAAAGTCATTACCATACCCGAGACCCTTACCATCAGGGACCTTTCCGAGAAGCTCAAGCTGCAGCCTTCTGTCATTATCAAGAAGCTGTTCCTTCAGGGAAAGATGGTAACACCCAATACGGATCTCAGCTATGAAGAAGCTGAAGAGATAGCCATGGAGTATGATATCCTCTGCGAGAAGGAAGAGCAGGAAGATGTCATTGCTGATCTTCTCCATGAAGAGGAAGAAGATGAAAAGGACATGGTACAGAGGAGCCCCGTGGTCTGTGTCATGGGACACGTCGATCATGGCAAGACCTCACTTCTGGATGCCATCAGGAATACCAATGTCACCAGCCATGAGGCAGGAGGCATCACCCAGCATATCGGAGCATCGGTTGTAAAGGTGGGAGACAGGAAGATCACCTTCCTTGATACTCCCGGACATGAGGCGTTTACAGCCATGAGGCTGAGAGGAGCCCAGGCTACGGATATAGCCGTGCTCGTGGTTGCAGCTGATGACGGTGTCAAGCCTCAGACCGTAGAGGCCATAAACCATGCAAAATCAGCTGACGTTGAGATCGTGGTTGCCATCAATAAGATCGATAAGCCCGGTGCTGACATAGACAGGGTAAAGCAGGAGCTTACCGAGTATGGACTCATAGCTGAAGAGTGGGGAGGATCCACTACCATGGTGCCCATTTCTGCTAAGACAGGAGAAGGCATCAGGGATCTTCTTGACATGATACTTCTGGAAGCTGATGTGCTTGAACTCAAGGCTAACCCCAACAGGAAGGCAAGAGGCATAGTTATCGAGGCCGAGCTTGATAAAGGCAGAGGCCCTGTGGCTACCGTGCTTGTACAGAAGGGTACCCTTCATGTAGGTGACAACATAGCTGCAGGATCCTGCTACGGTAAGGTCCGTGCCATGATAGATGACAAGGGAGCAAGGGTAAGGAAGGCCGGCCCCTCCACCCCCGTGGAGATCCTCGGACTCAATGATGTTCCCAATGCAGGCGAAGTATTCATGGCATGTGAGGATGAGAAGGAAGCAAGAAATATTGCAGATACCTTCATAGCCGAGCAGAAGAAGCGCATGCTGGAGGAGACCAAGCAGAAGATGAACCTTGATGATCTCTTCGATGAAATCAAGGCCGGAAACGTTAAGGAGCTTCCGATCATAATCAAGGCGGACGTACAGGGCTCGGTGGAGGCTGTCAAGCAGTCTCTTGGAAAGCTTTCCAATGAGGAGGTAGCTGTTAAGGTCATTCATTCCGGAGTAGGAAACATAAACGAATCCGATGTCAGCCTTGCCATGGCCGGAAATGCGATCATCATAGGATTCAATGTAAAGCCTGATGCGGTCGCTAAATCAACGGCAGAGCATGAGCATGTTGATATAAGGCTCTATAAGGTCATCTACCAGGCAATAGATGATCTTGAGGCTGCACTTACCGGCATGCTGGCTCCCGTATATGAGGAGAGAGATACCGGAAAGGCTATCATCCGTCAGCTCTTCAAGGCCTCCGGAGTAGGCACAATCGCCGGCTGCTATGTGACCGACGGTATCATAGAGCGAGGATCAAAGGCAAGGATCTACCGTGGAGACAAGAAGATATTCGATGGAAATATCGCTTCCTTAAAGAGGTTCAAGGATGAGGTCAAGGAAGTAAAGACCGGCTTTGAATGCGGTATGGTATTTGAAGATTTCAGTGATCTTTCGGTGGATGACAACATAGAAGTATATAAGATGGTGGAGGTCCCCAGGACACCTAAGAAGTCTGACTGACGGACCTGATTTGCCCATGCCGAAGAGGATAATTAATGAAAAAAGGCAGTATTAAAAATAACAGGATAAACGGAGAGGTCATGCGTGCCCTCTCCGTGATCATCAGAGAAGGAGTAAAGGATCCGAGGATAGATCCGATGCTCTCCATCACCAAAGTGGAGGTCACACCTGACCTTCAGTTCTGCAAGGTGCATGTATCCACCCTGGGAGCAGACGACAGTCTGGACCGCAGTATTGAGGGACTGCGCAATGCGGAAGGCTATATAAGGAGAGAGCTTGCCCATACGGTAAATCTGAGGAAGACTCCTGAGCTTCAGTTCGTGGCGGACAGAAGCATAGAATATGCCATTGAGATGTCAAAAAAGATCGACGATCTCATAAAGGCAGAGACTTTTTCTTCTGACATTGAAGAGAATGACACGGAGGGAGACGGATATGGATCTGAAGAAGAGGACTGAATTCAAGGCCCTGTTCAATAAAAAGATCAGCAATGCCGGCTCCGTATGCATACTTGGGCACATCAGCCCTGACGGAGACTGTCTGGGATCCACACTTTCGGTGGCCTCCTATATAAAAAATTGCTTTTGTGCTGACGGGAAAGAGGAAGACAGGGTCAGGGTATATCTTGAAGAGGCGTCTTCAAAGTTTGCCTATCTCAAGGGCTTTTCCGATATCTGCCACGATGAAAAGGAAGTAACGTCATATGATCTCTGCATAGTCCTTGACTGCGGAGATACAGGAAGGGTGGGAAAGTTCCTGCCCTTTTTGAAGGCAGCAGGAGATTCCATATGTGTGGATCACCATATTACCAACGAGGGATTTGCGGCCTCTTCACTTATAGAACCGGATGCATCTTCCACATCTGAGCTGGTATATGACCTTTTCCTTCCCGAATACATAGACAGGGATATCGCTGAAGCAGTGTATACAGGCATCATACATGATACGGGGGTATTCAGATATGACTGCACCTCCGCCCATACCATGGAGATAGCGGGAGCCTGCATGTCCCATGGCATAGATTTCGGACACATTATAGATGACTCTTTTTTTGCCATGGATAAGAATCAGAAGGCTGTCCTTGGAAGGGTCCTTTCAGAGATGGAGGTCCTGCTTGACGGAAAGATAGCCCTGGGACATATAGATGCAGCCGCCATGGAGCTTTATGGTGTGACCAGCAAGGATATGGACGGGATAGTTGATCAGCTCCGTACCACAAGAGGCGTCCTGGGAGCCATATTCATGTATCAGTGCAGGAACAGGACATATAAGGTAAGCCTTCGCTCAAATTCTGACAGCTTCAATGCGGCCAGGACAGCCATGGCCTTCGGGGGCGGAGGGCATGTAAAGGCAGCAGGATGCTTTATGGGGACTGATCTCAGGGATGATATAAACAAGCTGGTTCATGAGATCAGCCTGCAGCTTGATTCAGAAGAGGCATATGAACAATAACCCCTATAACGGATTTTTGAATATTTATAAGGAAGCCGGATATACCTCCATGGACGTATGCGCAAAGCTGAGAGGCATACTTGGCATGCGAAAGATCGGCCATGCAGGCACGCTGGATCCGATGGCTGAGGGCGTATTGCCGGTGGCTCTTGGAAGGGCTACGAAGGACGTGGACAGACTGGGAGACGGCACAAAGACCTATAGGGCCGTCATGCTGCTGGGAGTTGTCACGGACACACAGGACATCACCGGCAGCCGCTTGTCCGAGCGGGAGGTACCGGCATTTTCAGATCAGGATATAAAGGAGGCCCTGCTTTCCTTTGTGGGTACATATGATCAGCTCACCCCCATGTATTCTGCAAGGAAGGTGGGAGGCAAAAAGCTTTATGAATATGCCAGAAAGGGCATGACAGTAGAGCGAAAGACCAAAAGGGTTGAGATACTCAGCATAGACATAGATGAGATAGCTTTGCCGAGGGTGACATTTACGGTGAGCTGTACAAAGGGCACCTACATACGTACGCTCTGCAGCGATATAGGAGACAGGCTTGGCTGCGGGGCCTGCATGGAGGAGCTTATCCGCCTCAGGGTTGGAGAGTATGATATAGATGATGCCTTGAGGCTCTCGGATATAGAGAGGATGAGGGATGAGGGAAGCCTTGATGAGGCTCTTTCCATAGCCTCAGGCTGCGCTGTTGCCCTGGGCAAATTTGATGGCCTGCATCTTGGACATAAAATGATCATACAGAGGCTCAGGGCCTGCGCTCAGAGAAATAAGCTCAGGACCTGCGTCATCATGCTTGATACGGGCTGCGGTTATGTATGTCAGAGGGAGGAGGTCAAGCAGGAGCTCCTTTCCATGGATATTGATTATGTCGTAAGGCTAAGGATGACCGAGAGCTTCAGACATATGAAGGCTGATACTTTCCTCAGGAAAGTTCTTATGGAGAGACTGTCCATGCGTGCCCTTGTATCAGGGGAAGACGTAAGCTTCGGATATATGAAGGAGGGAAATGCGGACTACCTTAGAGCACGTATGGATGAGCTTGGTTACAGCTTCGAGACCGTAGATAAGCTTAGGACTGCTGACGGGACCGTGATCAGCTCTACCCTGATCAGAAACCTTATAGTAGAGGGGAATATAGGAAGAGCTGCAGCCCTTCTGGGCCGGGATATCACCATAGGCGGAAGGGTGGTGCATGGAAGACATCTTGGAAGCTCCGTACTTGGTTTTCCCACCATGAATCTTGAGATGCCTCCCGAGCTTGTGCTGCCGCCATTTGGAGTATATGCGGTAAGGCTTTGCTTCATGGACAGAAAGGGAGAGATCCTGGATACCTATGAGGGTATAGCTAACCTGGGACGGAAGCCTACCGTGGATGCTGATGATGTCTATAAGGACAAAATATGGCTTGAGACATTTGCCTTTGACTATGAGGGTGATGCCTATGGCAGGGACATAAAGGTAAGCCTTCTTCATTTCATAAGGCCGGAGAGGAAGTTCGGATCCCTGGAGGAACTTCGGGATCAGCTGCTTTCACGGGACATGCAGGAGGCAAAAAAGTATTTTGAGGGTATAAAAAAAGCTGAGGGATGACATCCTTCAGCTTTTTGCATTTGGCAGATGGAACAGTACTAAAGAGGACTGTGATCATCTGCTTATTTTATTTAAGATACTTGTCAAAGAACTTAACTACGACTTCCTTGACCTCAGGCTGGAAGAATTCGGGAGTGCCATGACCTCCGTTTTTCAGTACATAAAGATCAGCTCTGTCTTCAAGGCCTGCATCACAGATCTGCTTATAAAAATCCTCGCTTATCTCGAGGGGTACCAGAGGATCTGCATCCCCATGCATGATCAGGATGGGAGCCATCTTATCAGTGATAAAATACTGAGTGCAGGCTTGTTTTGCTCTTTCCTTCATGGTAGCAGGATCTCCGCCTATAAGGGCTCCTGCATGGGTGTCCTCAACGGTCTTCCATCTGTGATTGGGATTTTCTCTCATGGCCACCTCATCAGCTTCCATGAGCTTGATGAAATCAACAGGTCCGAACATATCGTAGGTTGCCTGTACCTCTGAAGAATAATCTGACCATTCTTCCGTATCATAGCCTTCGGTATTCATACCTGCCATAGCTGCAAGATGACCTCCTGCAGAACGCCCCATGACACCTATCCGGTCAGGATCGATCTCGTATTTTTCAGCATTTGCCCTGAGGAAGCGGAGAGCGGTCTTGACATCCTTGAGCTGCTCAGGATACTTTGCCTGAGCGCTGCTTCTGTAATACATGGAAGCTACCACATAACCTGCCTCTACCAGGTACTCACATTCAGCCACCATAAGATTCTTGTCACAGCCTCTGTAACCGCCGCCGGGTATCCAGAGTATAGCGGGCTTAAGGTATCTTTTGCGGTCCTCACCCTCAGTGCCTGCGGCTAAGCGCATCTCACTGTTTCCGTTCTGAAGCATAATGGACATCTCAAGGTCCAGCATGTTGCCGTCAAGGTCAGGCTTATGTGAATAAACGATGCTGTCGATAAAATTGATGCTGGGTCTTTTCCGGCCCGGATCCATATAGTATCTCAAATCAATATCCTCCTTATAAATGCATTATTTTATACTGTATCATGTATGGTGTGGAATGTGCCTTATCACACTATCGGATAGAAAATATTTGAACAGATGATAAGACTGACAACAAGTATGGCTATAAGAGGCAGGGAAAATCTCATGGTCTTTAACGGGTTGTGATTTCCCATGCCGAAGCCCATGATGGCTGCAGAGCTTCCGGTGGGGAGTACAAAGGCCATCATCCAAGCGGATGCTGCAACTACCAGCACTACGTTCTGTACATTGAATCCGCCTGCCATGGCTGTGGAAGCTGCTATGGGTATAAGCACTGCCATGGTACCCATGTTGTTCATGAAGTTGGTCATGACTGTAGCTACAAGACAGAAAACTGTTATGACCATGAAACCGCTGGGATTTCCGCCGAGGATCTTAAGTACCAGCTGGCCTATAAGACCGTCCACGCCGGTAGCAGTCAGGGCAGAGGACATGGTCTGCATTCCGATGACCATGAATATCATGTCAGAGGCAAGAGTGGCAGTGACCTGCTTAACGGGAAGCACCTTGAAGAGTATCATAACCAGCACGCCTGCAGCAGGAATGATGTTTGATACATCACTTCCAAGCTGATCCTGGAACATGAAACCTATGGTAACAGCTGCAAATACCAGCCAGATGATACCTTCCTGAAGAGCGGATATGGGCTGTTCGTCCTTTCCTGCAGCTGCGGCGGGAGCGGCAGCTTCATTCATGACTGTCTTGGGCAGGAACTTATAAAACAGCAGACAGTATACAGTTCCTATGATGGAGGGTATGATGCCTACCTTCAGGAAGTCTGCTACCGAAAGCAGATCTTCTGCGGGGACCATTCCGGAATACAGGGAGTTGATGATGCCTGTCATGGCTACACCCATGCCTATGGGGATCCTGGATACCCAGAGGCAGTTCATGACTGCAACTGCAAAGAAAACCCTGCCTGGATTGAGATCACTGTCTGGATCAAGGGTCTGTACAAGCAGTACCATGATTGAAAGACAGGCTGTAGAGCCCATGAACTGGGAAAGCAGTATGGTAAATGCAAATATAATGACTATTACCAGCATCTGCCGGTTTCCCTTCATGCTGTTGACCCTGGCCTGAAGCTTTTTTATGAAGCTGAGCTTGCCAAGAGCTGATGCTACCACTATCATACATGCGACCATGATACAGTTGCCGCTTGCCATGCTGGCGAAAGACTCCTCAATGGTAAAAACTCCTGTAAGGACAAGGGTTACGCAGCATATCATTCCGGCTACACCATAGGGCACGATATGAGTCAAAAGAGCAGTTACGACAAATACCAGCAGAGCCAGTACGATGATCATATCTGTCGTCATTTTGTTCTCCTTTCAAAAAGCTTTTTTCTTCGTTACTTTCCCGGGTTTAGTGATTTTTATTGTATACCAGCATGTTTCCATAGACAAACATGTATAATTTATATATATTTTAAGTAAAACTTATACCATTGAGTGGTTATAGAAATGAAATAATGGGAAGTTAAGCGGATCTTCGCAGGAGGAAATCTATGCAGGACAGACAGCTGAGATATATGGTGGAGATAGGAAGATGGGGAAGCCTGTCAGGGGCTGCAAGACATCTGGGAGTGTCTCAGCCCGCTCTCAGTCAGTTTCTGGCTAATGAAGAGCAGGCGCTGGGGACAAAACTTTTTATACCTTATGGAAATAGGATGATCCCCACACCTGCAGGCAATGTTTATATCACTGCAGCCTCAAGGATGCTGAAGGTCAGGGACCAGACCTACAGCAGGATCATGAGGCCTGATCCTGACAGCATAAGGAGAGTAAGGATAGGCGTTCCGAATCAGTACTATGATCGGCTGGCAGCCAGGATAGTTCCGTCCCTGTACAGCAGCATAAAAAATATAGACATAAGCATAAAGGATGCGGTAAGCCTGGACCTTTCAAACCAGCTGGACGCAGGAGAGCTTGATATGGCCATAATAGGCTCTGCAGATTCTCCGGATACTCCTGAGTCAGGCTTTGTATTTATGAGATGCGAGGTCTGTATACTTGTCCCCAGAGTTTTCAACCTTAACTTCCCGGTCCTTGAAAACAACAAAGAGCATAAGCTGCTTCCCCTTGAGGAACTCAGGGATCAGCCCTTTGTACTGCCAGAGGGACGGAGTGTCCTCAGGGGGCTGGTAGACAGAGCCTTCAGCGAAGCCGGATACATGCCGCATGTAAGCTATCGTTCTGATAACCCTTATGTGGCTATGGAACTTGCTGCCGGAGGCTTCGGCGCGGCATTTCTGACGCTCAATGCCGCATCGGGTGCTGATATCTCAAGATGCCGTATATTTCTGATGGAGTCACATCCATGCATATATTATGGCATACGCCTAAGAGACCGTAAGGATCCTGATGAGGTGGAAAGCCTGGTGATAAGGAGACTTTTAAAGGAAGTCCTCAGGGAAAGGGAGGATTTCATTTATCTCAATGAAGCTTCAAGACGCATGCTCGAATCCGAAGGAGAAAACTGATATGGATACCAGGCAGCTTGAATATATGCTGTGCATTGAAAAGCACAGGAGCATATCAGGAGCATCAAAGGAACTTTATATCTCTCCTTCAGCGCTGAGCCAGCAGATAAAGCAGCTGGAGGGAGAACTGGGCACAAGGCTTTTCAGGCGGTCGGGCGGTGGAGTCATCCCCACGGCAGATGGAAATATATATCTTTCCGGGGCCAGGCAGATGCTGAAGCTGAAGCAGGATGCCTTGAGCAGGATCTGCGCCATGGGCTCCGGGGAAATTGAAAGTTTCACCATAAGGCTTGCCCTCAATAAGGATTTTCTGTCATTTTTCAATGCCAGAATAAAGAGGGGCTTTGAAACGGCATTTCCATATATAAAGCTTGAAGCCGTAGTAGTAAATGAGAGTTCAGCCAGGGACGAGGTGATCCACGGCAATGCGGATATGGCTTTTATCATCGCCTCCGGCATAAAGGCCTCTTCCCTTGACAGCATACCAATACAGAAAGAGATACTGCATCTGGCATTTCCTTCCTGGGTGGCAGGAAAAGAACCCTCAGATCTGCAGTATGAAGAGATCATCAGGAAGCTAAGAGGCATAGGCTATATCTCCTCGCCATTTACGGGATTAAGCGGTGCCGATATGTATTATCTGAGATGCGCCGGTCTTGAACCGGATACGCTCTGCTATACTGCCTCCTACAGACATCTCAAGGAGCTTCTGAATCGTCAGTTTGCCTACGGCATACTGCCGGAGGGCTTTATAGAATCCGGGGATGAGTTTGCTCATATGCCTATAAGGCCGGAGGCATACTATACGCTGTGCATAGTACTGAGTGACAGCCTTAGCATAACAGAGGAGGTCAGGGAACTGATACTCATATTCCTCAGGGAATTTGATACGGATCATGGCGGAAAGAGCATGAAAGATGTATTGGAGCATGGATGATGAGGGATACATTGGAACATGGCTGCTGATGGGAATTTTCGCTTGCTTTTTCCATCTTCAGATGGTAAAATGCTCCTGTTTTGATATGAACGCCACGGCCCGGCAGTTTGCGACTCCTGCATCTGCTCAGTCGGAGGTAAGTAAGGCTTAGGCCGCATTAAGGAGGATATTTACAATGATTTCAAAGGAAAAGAAGCAGGAGCTCATGAAGGAGTTCGGTCGTAACGAGCATGACACAGGATCACCTGAGGTTCAGATCGCTGTCCTTACCGAGAGGATCAATGAGCTCACAGAGCACCTTAAGCAGAACCCCAAGGATCACCATTCAAGAAGAGGACTTCTTATGATGGTCGGACGCAGAAGGGGACTTCTTGATTACTATGCAAAGAAGAACCTTGAGGGATACAGAAGCCTGATCCAGAGACTTGGCATCAGAAAGTAAGACCGAAGAAGCTTAGGATATGGCACCTATGGCCTATGGCCAGGGTGCCTTTTTCATAGGCTCAGTAATGGACTATTGAGATATGAGCCGATGCATGGTATTGTTATTGAAAATAATTCCGGAGGTCAGAATATGAACAGAGCAATAATTACTGTAGTAGGAAAGGATACGGTGGGTATCATAGCAGGCATATGTACTTATCTTGCTGAGCATAACATAAACATACTTGATATTTCCCAGACCATACTCCAGGGGATATTCAATATGATGATGATAGTGGATGTGAGCGCGTCGGACATAAGCTTTGATGAGCTTTCCGACGGCCTTTATGCGGTTGGAGAAGAAAAACATGTGGACGTAAAATGCCAGCGTGAGGAGATATTTACCTCCATGCACAGGATCTGATAAGGAGGAGATATGATAAATATCTATGAAGTACATGAAACCAACCAGATGATCGAACAGGAAAATCTGGATGTACGCACCATAACGATGGGCATAAGCCTCCTGGACTGTGCTGCCGGCAATATAGATGAGCTTTGCAGCAACATCTACAATAAGATATGTCTTACCGCAAAGGATCTTGTGAGCTGCGGGGAACAGATAGAAAAGGACTATGGAGTCCCGATAGTAAATAAAAGGATATCCGTAACGCCGATCTCCCTGATAGCTGCTTCCTGCGCATCCGGAACTGAAGACTTTGTAAAGATCGCCAGGGCCATGGATGATGCTGCAAAAGAAGTAGGGGTCAATTATATCGGAGGTTTTTCTGCCCTGGTATCCAAGGGGATGACTACTGCAGACGAGATGCTGATCAGATCCCTGCCTTATGCCCTGCCTGCCACCGAGAGGGTATGTTCATCGGTCAATGTGGGATCCACCAAGACCGGCATAAATATGGATGCGGTCAGGCTTATGGGAGAGATCATAAAGGAGATCGCGGAAAATACGGAAGAGGATGAATTTCCCCACTGCGCAAAGCTGGTGGTCTTCTGCAATGCTCCGGACGATAATCCCTTCATGGCAGGAGCCTTCCACGGCCCTAGCGAACCGGATGCAGTGATAAATGTTGGCGTAAGCGGCCCGGGAGTAGTAAAGACTGCTCTTGAATCCTGCAGGGGAGAGAGCTTTGAAGTGCTTTGTGAGACGGTGAAGAAAACCGCTTTCAAGATCACCAGAGTGGGACAGCTGGTTGCAAAGGAGGCTTCGGAACGGCTTGGGATACCTTTCGGCATCATCGATCTTTCACTGGCACCCACGCCTGCGGTAGGAGACAGCGTGGCGGAGATACTTGAAGCCATGGGACTGGAATCCGCGGGAGCTCCGGGAACTACCGCAGCCCTGGCCCTTCTCAACGATCAGGTCAAAAAGGGAGGTATCATGGCCTCTTCTTATGTGGGAGGGCTGAGCGGAGCCTTCATACCGGTAAGTGAGGATCAGGGCATGATAGATGCGGTAGTGAGAGGATCCCTGTCGCTTGAAAAGCTGGAAGCCATGACCTGCGTATGTTCCGTCGGTCTTGACATGATCGCGGTTCCAGGTGATACATCAGCATCCACCATATCAGGAATCATAGCCGATGAGGCCGCCATAGGCATGATAAATCAGAAGACTACGGCCGTCAGGCTTATCCCTGCCATCGGAAAGGATGTGGGGGACAGAGTCGAATTCGGAGGACTTTTTGGATATGCTCCGGTCATGCCGGTAAACAGATTCTCCTGTGAGGGATTCATAAGCAGGAAGGGAAGGATACCTGCTCCCATACACAGCTTCAAGAACTGATGCGATCTTCAGGAAAACTGCGCAGATCGCTGAATAGAGGGTAATTTTGACATGGGATATATAAACATAGCGCTTGACGGGCCTTCGGGAGTGGGAAAGTCCACCATAGCAAAGGCTCTTGCAGGAAGACTTGGCTTTACATACATAGATACAGGGGCAATGTACCGTACCCTGGCAGTATATTTCCTCAGGTGCGGGATCAATACGGATGATGAGGAAGCGGTATGCAGCGTGCTTTCTTCCTGCAGCATAGATACGGGTTATGAGGATGGACAGCAGCAGATGTATCTTAACGGGGAAAATGTGACGTCCCTGTTACGTACCGAAGAGGTATCCAGGGCAGCTTCAGTCACCTCCCAGTACAAAAAAGTCAGGGAGAAGCTTCTGGACATACAGAGAAGCATGGCGGCTTACAGAAATGCCATCATGGATGGCCGTGACATAGGCACGGTCATACTTCCGGATGCCCAGCTCAAGGTATACGTGACTGCAAGGCCGGAAGTCAGGGCAAAGCGAAGATATGACCAGCTTCTCATGCAGGGCAAGCTCTGCGGGGCTACTCTTTCTTCCATTGAGGAGGATATGAGGGAGAGGGATTACAGGGATTCCCACAGGGAAAATGCTCCGCTTATGAAGGCAGAGGATGCCGTGCTTCTGGACACATCTGATCTGACTGAGGAGGAAGCTCTGGAGGCCATAATCAATATGCTGAAAGAAAGGAAGCTGATCTGATGGAGGTCAGGCTTGCAAAGACGGCAGGATTCTGTTACGGGGTAAAACGGGCCGTGGAGCTTGTATATAAGGCAGTGGATGATGCCGCAGAATCAGGTGCTGGAAAAAGAGACATATATACCTACGGGCCCATCGTTCATAATGAGACCGTGGTGGATGAACTCAAGATGAGGGGAGTCGGCGTAATAGAGGACAGGGAGATGCTCATGGATCTACTGTCTTCAGGAAAACTCGCAGATGCAGTCATCATCATCAGGGCCCACGGAGCTCCCAGGGAGATATTTGAATCGATAAAGAGGTTTGCTCCCAAAGCAGAGATCATAGATGCCACCTGCCCCCATGTAAAAAGGATACATGACATCGTTACGGAGAGGCATGCGATGGGAGACAGGATAGCCATATGCGGAGATCCGGATCATCCGGAGGTAAAGGGCATTCTCGGACAGATAAATGGGGATGCAGAGGTCTTCAATGATACTGACTCAGCGGCTGCTTTTGAACTTCCGGAGGGAGAGCGGCTCACATTTGTTTCGCAGACTACCCAGAGCACCGCAAAATTTCAAGATATAGTTGATATTTTGAATAAAAAGAGCTATTATACAAATGTTATAGACACGATTTGCAATGCTACACAAAGAAGGCAGAGCGAAGCAGCTGACCTGGCATCCAAGTGTGATGCGATGCTCGTTATCGGAGGGAGGAATTCTTCCAATACAAGGAAGCTCTATGATATCTGTCTTTCTGAATGTAAGAGGACGTATCTGATTCAGTCCATAACAGATATTAAGGGAACTATTGATCATTCTGTGCGTTGCGTTGGTATAACGGCTGGGGCGTCGACCCCAAGAACCATTATTGAGGAGGTTTTTAAATATGTCAGAGATGAGTTTTGAAGATATGCTCAATGAATCTTTCAAAACAATACGTACAGGAGAGGTAGTTACCGGTAAGGTCATCGATGTAAAGCCCGACTACATCATTGTAAACATCGGCTATAAATCAGATGGCATAATCACCAGAAACGATTATTCAGCAGACAGCTCCCTGGATCTTACCGCAGAGGTAAAGCCCGGAGATGAGATCGAAGCCAAGGTCAGAAAGGTCAATGACGGTGAAGGCCTTGTATCCCTTTCACACAGGGATGTGATCTCCGAGAAGAGCAACCAGAGGATCAAGGAAGCTTTTGAAAATAAGGAGCTTATCACCGGCAAGGTAGACAGAGTGGTCAACGGCGGACTTTCCGTAATATTTGAAGGTGTAAGGATCTTCATCCCTGCCAGCCTTGTTTCCGATATGTTTGAGAGAGATCTCTCCAAGTACGCAGGTACCGATATCGAGTTTGTGATCACCGAGTTCAATCCTCAGAAGCACAGGATCATAGGAGACCGCAAGCATCTTATCCTTGAGCGCAAGGCTGCAGCCAAGGAAGCTCTCCTTGCCACTATCAAGGAAGGCGATGTTATTGACGGAACAGTCAAGAACATAACCGACTTCGGAGCTTTCGTGGATCTTGGAGGAGCTGACGGACTTCTTCATATCTCAGAGATGAGCTGGGGAAGGACTGAGAATCCCAAGAAGGTATACAAGCCCGGACAGGAACTCAGAGTCATGATCAAGGAGATCAACGGAGATAAGATCGCTCTTACCCGCAAGTTCCCCGATGAGAATCCTTGGGTACTTGCACTTACCAAGTATGCAGTAGGCAACATCGTCAGGGGCCGTGTTGCAAGGCTTGCTGATTTCGGTGCCTTTGTAAATCTTGAGCCCGGCATCGATGCACTTCTTCATGTTTCTCAGATCTCCAGCGAGAGAGTCGAGAAGCCTTCGGATGTCCTCAAGGTTGGAGACGAGATCGTTGCAAAGGTTACTGAGCTCAATGCCGCAGACAAGAAGATCTCTCTTTCCATCAAGGCTCTCAATGCTCCTGAGCACGAGCATAAGGAAGCTCCCAAGGAGGAAGATGTTGTTTCCGTATATACGGACAGCGATGATGAGGAGATCGTAGAAGAGGTTGTTGAGACCGCAGCAGAGGAAACCGAAGAGACATCTGATGCAGAATGATCTCTGAGTATCAGCAGATTGACATGATCAGCGCCTTTCGTGATATGAAAGATCACGGAAGGCGTTTTTTATTTCAGATCACTTATATAGTACTTCATAAGGATGTGACAGTTGTGAAAGGAGCAGAAGGTGGGGGTCGAGATAGAAAGGAAATGGCTCGTAAAAGAGCTTCCGGAGGATATCAGCCGATATCCTAACGAAAAATACATACAGGGCTACCTGTGTACTTCTCCTGTGGTCCGTGTCAGGAAGGAAGGAGACAGATATGTCCTTACCTATAAGGGAGAGGGACTTCTGAAACGGGAGGAATACAATATGCCACTTACGAAAGATGCCTTCGAGAAACTGATCAGAAAATGTGACGGAAAGCTTATCGTAAAGCAGCGTTATTTCATCCCGACGGGAGATCAGGAGGGACATGTGATCGAGCTTGACATATATAAGGGGGATCATGAGGGGCTTATTACTGCCGAGGTGGAATTTTCCTCAGAAGAGGAAGCCGGGAGCTTCATGGCACCTTCCTGGTTCGGCGAAGACGTCAGCCTGCGCGAGGAATATAAAAATTCCTGGCTTTCCCGATCCTGATGGCTGGATTAACATATGTTAAGAGATTGTTAAAAAAATAAATAAGTCTCTTTTTCCTATGGATATTTTAAGCAAAACAGTATATAATGATGCTATCAGTTGTGAAAACTGACTAATTTTTTAATGGGAGGAACTATTAACATGAGACTGTTCAAAAAAGTATTGGCTGTAGCCCTTGCTTCAGCTATGGTACTTTCAATGGCAGCCTGCGGAGGTTCTAAGGAAGAGACTACCGCAGCAGCTACCGAGGCAGCAACAGAGGCAGCTGAAGAGGCTGCTGAGGAAGAGGCAGAGGCAGTTACCGAAGCAGTAGAGGAGGCAGCAGGAGAGGCAGTTGACCTCAACGTTGCAGTATTCTACTACACCTACGCTGATACCTACATTTCATCAGTACGTACCGCTCTTGATGCTGCTTTTGATGCAGCAGGCATCAAGTATCAGGATTATGATTCCAACTCCAGCCAGACTACTCAGAACGAGCAGATCAATACGGCTATCACTACCGGAGCTAACCTTCTTATCGTAAACATCGTTACTTCCGGATCAGTTGATGCTTCTTCTGCAGTTGTAGAGATGGCTAGGACAGCTGACATCCCCGTTATCTTCTTCAACAGAGCTGTTGAGGATGATGCAAACGAGGGCGCAGTACTTGGCAGCTATGACAAGTGTGCATTCGTAGGAACCGATGCTCCTGAGGCTGGACACATGCAGGGTCAGATGATCGGTAACTATCTTGTAGAGAACTATGATGCAGTAGATCTTAACGGTGACGGACAGATCTCCTACGCTATGTTCATGGGACAGCTTGGTAATGCAGAGGCTATCTATCGTACTCAGTACGCAGTAGAGGATGCCAACGCAGTTCTTACCGAGGCTGGAAAGCCTGAGCTTGTTTACTTCGATGCTTCCAACACTGATAAGTATCAGGTTGATGCAAACGGTAACTGGTCCGCACAGGCTGCAAACGAGTACATGACCACCAACCTCAGCCAGTACAATGAGGCTAACGGCAACATGATCGAGCTCGTTATCTGCAACAACGACGGTATGGCAGAGGGAGCTATCTCAGCTCTTAACGATCAGGGTTACAACCTCGGAACCGAGGACAGCACCATGATCCCCGTATTCGGTGTTGATGCTACAGACGCAGCTAAGCAGCTCATCGCTGACGGCAAGATGGTTGGTACCATCATGCAGGATGCACAGGGTATGGCTGACTGCATCGCATTCCTTACTGAGAATGTTGGTGCCGGCAAGGCCCTTATGGATGGAACCGACAGCTTCGTTATCTCTGAGAACGTAGCCAACAAGATCTACATCCCTTACGGCGAGTACAACGGCTGATAAGCAAGATCATATTGTAAAGCATATAGCTGCTGCGCAAGCAGCAGCTATATTTTTAAGTAGTTTTAAGGGGGAAACGTATGGCACAGGATGATGTTTTATTAAGAATGGTCGACATCACAAAAGAATTTCCCGGCGTCAAGGCCCTCGACAAGGTACATCTCGAAGTAAAGAGAGGAACCGTTCATGCCCTGATGGGAGAGAACGGAGCCGGAAAATCTACCCTCATGAAGTGCCTTTTCGGTGTCTACAAGAAAGACAGCGGCCATATTTATCTGGAAGGTCAGGAAGTCAATTTCAAGACCTCAAAAGAAGCGCTGGAAAATGGAGTTGCGATGGTGCATCAGGAGCTTAACCAGGCTCTTAAGCGCAATGTCATGGATAACCTTTGGCTTGGGCGCTTTCCAAAAAAAGGCGGATTGATAGACGAACATAAGATGTATGTCGATACCAAGGCTCTGTTTGAAAAGCTGGGCATTGACGTGGATCCGCTCAGGACCATGAGCACCCTGCCGGTATCGCAGAGGCAGATGCTTGAGATCGCTAAGGCAGTATCCTACAATTCAAAGGTCATCGTATTCGATGAGCCCACCTCCTCACTTACCGAGAAAGAGGTAGATCATCTTTTCGAGATCATCAATATGCTCAGGGATCAGGGCTGCGGCATCATTTACATTTCACATAAGATGGCGGAGATTCTCCGTATATCCGATGAGATCACGGTAATGCGTGATGGTACCTGGATCGCTACGGAGCCCGCAAAGGAGATGACCATGGAACGCATCATAAAGCTTATGGTCGGACGTGAGCTTGGCAATCAGTTCCCGCCCAAGGACAATAAGCCCGGTGATGTGGCTCTTGAGGTCAACAACCTTACAGCTCAGTATTCACTTCTCAAGGATGTTTCATTTACTGCAAGAAAGGGAGAGATCCTCGGTATTGCAGGACTGGACGGCTCAGGAAGGACTGAGACCCTGGAAAACATATTTGGAGTTGCCACAAGAAAGTCAGGCACCATAAAGCTTAACGGCAAGGAGTGCAAGAACCGCAACTCCGGAGAGTCGATAAAGAACGGCTTTGCCCTTCTGACAGAGGAGAGACGTGCCACCGGTATATTCAGCATACTTAATATCCGTGAGAACACCGTTATCTCCAACCTCAACAAATATAAAAACAAGTTCCATCTGCTGGTCAACAAGGATATGGCAAAGGATACTCAGGAATATATCGACAAACTGCGTACCAAGACACCTACCCAGGAGACACAGATCAGGTCTCTTTCCGGAGGCAATCAGCAGAAGGTCATCCTTGCAAGATGGCTTCTTACGGAGCCTGAGGTACTGCTTCTTGACGAGCCTACAAGAGGTATCGACGTAGGAGCAAAGTATGAGATATATCAGCTCATCATCGATCTTGCAAAGCAGGACAAGGTAGTCATCATGGTATCCTCCGAGATGCCCGAGCTTTTGGGCGTATGTGACAGGATACTCGTTATGTCAGGCGGAAGGCTTGCCGGAGAGGTAGATGCCAAGACGACCACTCAGGAAGAGATCATGACTCTTGCCGCCAAATATGTATAAGGGGGACTCGAAATGAAAGGACTACAGTCAAAGATAGCTCATTATCAGTCGCTTGATGCCAAGGAAAAGAAGGCTTACATCAAGGACTCACTTATAAACAATGCGCTGTATATACTGCTTGTAATAGCTGTTATTTACACCTATACTCAGAACCACATGTTCATATCATCCGGTTCTATTATCAATATCATAAGCCTTTCCGCAGCTAACCTGCCCATAGCTCTTGGTATTGCCGGATGTATCGTACTTACAGGTACCGACCTTTCCGCAGGACGTATCGTTGGACTTACGGCTTGTATCACCGGAGCCCTGGAGCAGTCTGTTGACTATGCTTCAAAGATGTTTCCGAACATCGGCCCCGTTCCCGTTCCGCTGGTTATCCTTCTTGTGCTGCTGGTCGGCGGTGTTGTTGGATTCGTAAACGGATTCTTCGTAGCAAAGTTCAGCCTGCATCCCTTCATCGTTACGCTGGCTACCCAGCTTATCGTTTATGGCCTGCTGCTGATATTCCTTACCATCAATGGCAATAACGGACAGCCTCTTTCAGGCCTTGATGAGGGCTTCAATAACTTTGTAAAGGGAACAGTGCTTCCTAAGATCGGAAATGCCACCATACCCAACTACATCATATTTGCTCTGATCATAACGGTCATCATGTGGGTAGTATGGAACAAGACATCCTTTGGTAAGAACATGTTTGCAGTCGGTTCAAACCCTGAGGCAGCTAATGTATCCGGTGTCAATGTCATGAAGACCATCATCGGAGTTCATACACTTGCAGGTGCCATGTACGGACTTACCGGATTCATCGAGTCCTCACGTATAGGTTCTAACTCAGCAACCACAGGACAGAACTATGAGTCAGATGCCATAGCTGCCTGCGTTATCGGAGGAGTATCCTTCGTAGGTGGTACCGGAAAGATCTCAGGCATAGTGCTTGGTGTATTCCTTCTGAGGATCATCTTCGTTGCCCTTCAGTTCCTGGCTATCAACCAGAACATGCAGTATATCATAAAGGGATGCATCATCCTTGTTGCATGTTCCATCGATATGCGTAAGTACCTTGTACGTAAGTAATGGACTGAAAAACTTATAAGTTGTCTGATTTCACGATGGGGAGTGCCAAAGCTTCCCATCGTTTTCTAAGGAGTAATATTTGCAGAACGAAGATATTGAAAAAAAGAACCTGCCGGAACAGGAGAGAGACCTTCCGGAGATTGCTGATGCCGCCAAGAAGCTTCCCAGTACGGACGAGGAGATCCAGAAAAGTAAGCGAGGCTTCGGCCTTGGGATATATGGAGACAAAAAGAGGATCAGCCTGCATCTCCTGGATGGATTTATTGCCATCCTCATAATCTGTATCATAGTCATAATGATATTTTTCTCAAGGGACGGGGGATATGAGGTCAGGTTTGAGACCGATATTCCCGGGATGGAGATCGAAACTCAGGATGTCGGATATGGAAAGAAGGTCACGGAACCTTCGGAACCTGAACTTCCCGGTTATAAATTTGAAGGCTGGTATCTGGAAAACGGATATCGCTGGGATTTCCAGACTGATACTGTCGGCAATGATATCGTGCTTCATGCAAAGTTTTCTCTGGATATTCCATAAGGGCCTTTGTAATGGCTTGCAAGGCCTTTAGTTTTGTGTTAGAATCTATGATTGATTTTGACTACATATTTGAAAGTATAGATTAGGAGCGATATCATGAACGTACAGGTAGAAAAGCTTGAAAAGAATATGGCTAAGATGACTGTCACTGTTCCCTCTGAGG
This sequence comes from Candidatus Avilachnospira avicola, assembly GCA_018714245.1. Taxonomy (GTDB): domain Bacteria; phylum Bacillota; class Clostridia; order Lachnospirales; family Lachnospiraceae; genus Avilachnospira; species Avilachnospira avicola. Next base: position 19,058 of record DVNQ01000125.1, on the reverse strand, counting down.
ACTTTGACAAGGCTACCGTTGAGGCCTATAACAGACAGAAAAACAGGATAAGCATACCCGGTTTCCGTAAGGGCCATGCTCCCAAGGCCATGATAGAAAAGATGTATGGCGCAGCTATCTTCTATGAAGAGGCAGTTGACATAATCCTTGACCGTACTTATCCCGAGGCATGCAGGGAGTCCGGACTTGAGATCGCAAGCCGCCCTGAGATCTCAGTAGAGAAGATTGAAAAGGGACAGGACCTTGTGTACACTGCTACAGTTGCAGTAAAACCTGAGGTAGAGCTTGGGGAGTACAAGGGTGTTGAGGTCGCTAAGGCTGATGCTGAGGTAACCGATGAGGAAGTTGATGCTGAGATAAAGAGGACTCAGGAGCGCAATGCCCGTATAGTTTCCATCGAGGATGAATCCCGAGAGATCAAGGATGGAGATATCGTAAACATAGACTTTGACGGATTTGTGGATGGCAAGGAGTTTGCCGGCGGAAAGGGCGAGGATTATCCCCTTACCATAGGATCCCATTCCTTTATCGAAGGCTTTGAGGATCAGCTCATAGGACACAAGGCAGGAGAAGAGGTGGATGTAAATGTTACCTTCCCTGAAGACTATCATGCAGAGGAGCTCAAGGGCAAGCCTGCACTTTTCAAGGTAAAGGTAAGGACCATCAAGGAAAAACAGCTTCCTGAGATAGATGATGATTTTGCCAGCGAGGTTTCCGAGTTTGAAACGCTCTCCGAGTACAAGGACTCCGTACGCAAGGAGATCAAGGAAAGGAAGGAGAAGTGGGCAGCTCAGCAGAATGAGAACAATGTGGTTGCTGCAGTCGTAGCCAACGCAAAGATAGATGTACCTGATGCCATGATCGACACTGAGGCTGAGCAGATGGCTCAGAACTTCAGAAGAAGGATTGAATCTCAGGGCATGAACTTCGATCAGTACATGAAGTACACAGGCATGACAGCAGAGTCCATTAAGGACAATATGAAGCCTCAGGCTGAGACCACCATCAGGACCAGACTGACCCTTGAGGCCATAGTTGATAAGGAAGGCATATCAGCTCCCGATGACAGGGTACAGGCTGAGATCGATAGGGCTGCAAAGCAGTACGGCATGGAGCCGGATGCTTTCAAGGAGGCCATCGGAGATCAGATCGAGCAGCTTAAGAGAGACCTGGCCGTTCAGGAGGCCATAGATTTCCTCGTAGCTGAGGCCAAGCTTACGGATGCCGTTAAGGAAGAAGCTTCCGAAAAGTAATGACATAAGACAAATCAAGGTGCTGCCTTATGAGGGCAGCACTTCTTGAATGACTGGATAAAAGAAAGGAGGCAGGAAAATGCCGTTCACCATACCCTACGTTATCGAGCAGACCTCCAGAGGAGAGCGCTCATATGATATTTTTTCAAGACTGCTGAAGGAGAGGATCATCTTCCTTGGAGAAGAGGTTACGGATGCCTCTGCCTCACTTGTGGTGGCCCAGCTCCTTTTCCTCGAATCCGAGGATCCCGGCAAGGACATAAATCTGTACATCAACAGCCCGGGCGGATCAGTGACTGCCGGTATGGCTATCTATGATACCATGCGCTACATCAAGTGCGATGTATCCACCATCTGCGTGGGCATGGCAGCCAGCATGGGTGCATTTCTTCTTGCCGGAGGAGCAAAGGGAAAGCGCATAGCCCTTCCCAATGCGGAGATCATGATCCATCAGCCCAGCGGCGGTGCCCAGGGGCAGGCTACGGAGATCCAGATAGTTGCGGAGCAGATCTTAAAGACCAAGGAAAAGCTCAATCGTATCCTTGCGGAAAATACCGGACGCAGCTACGAAGAAGTATGCCGCGATACGGAAAGAGACAACTGGCTGACTGCTGAGGAAGCCATGAATTACGGTATAGTAGACCGTATCCTTGATAAACATTGATTTGAGGTAAATATAATCTATGCCATCCAACATGACAGGAAAAGTACGCTGCAGCTTCTGCGGAAAGTCCCAGGGACAGGTCCGCAAGCTTATAGCGGGTTCTAACAACACATATATCTGTGATGAATGCGTGGAGCTTTGCACTGAGATCCTTGAAGAAGAGTTTGCCGCAGACGGGCAGGCTGAAAATGAGATGCTTCAGGACATAAACCTCTCAAAGCCCAGGGAGATCAAGGAGTTCCTTGATAACTATGTCATCGGACAGGAGGATGCAAAGAAGGTCCTTTCCGTAGCCGTATACAATCACTATAAGCGTATTACGGGCAAGATCCAGGACATAGAGGTGCAGAAATCAAACATACTTATGATAGGCCCGACCGGATCAGGAAAGACTTATCTTGCCCAGTCCCTGGCCAAGATGCTGGGAGTGCCATTTGCCATAGCTGATGCCACTTCCCTTACTGAGGCGGGATATGTGGGAGAGGATGTGGAGAACATACTCCTCAAGCTCATCCAGGCTGCAGACATGGATATCAAGAGAGCTGAGCTCGGAATCATTTACATCGATGAGATAGATAAGATCACAAAGAAATCTGAAAATGTCTCCATCACAAGAGACGTTTCCGGAGAGGGAGTACAGCAGGCCCTGCTCAAAATCATGGAGGGAACCGTGGCTTCAGTTCCTCCCCAGGGAGGAAGGAAGCATCCCCATCAGGAGATGATGGAGATCGATACGACGAACATACTCTTCATCTGCGGCGGTGCCTTTGATGGGCTTGAAAAGATTGTTGATCAGCGTGTGTCAAACGGCAGTATGGGCTTCGGGGCCAAGCTGGTTGAAAAGAACGACAGGGATATAGATGAGCTCCTCAGTCTTGTCGAGCCCCAGGATCTTATAAAATACGGACTTATCCCTGAGTTCATAGGACGGGTGCCGATCAATGTTACCCTTAAGTCCCTGGATGAGGACTCTCTTGTACGCATACTGACGGAGCCGAAAAATGCCCTTATCAGGCAGTATCAGAAGCTCTTTGAGATAGACGGAGTACAGCTTACCTTTACTGATGATGCAGTCAGGGAGGTGGCTCACCAGGCGGTGCTAAGAAAGACCGGTGCAAGGGGTCTTCGGAGCATAATGGAGTCTGTGATGAATGACATCATGTACGAGATCCCTTCAAGGCCGGAGATCGAGGAAGTGATCATCACCAGCGACTGTGTAAAGCATCTTCAGGAGCCTGAGCTCAGGCTTAAGGACAATGTCATAGAGCCTGTAAACAAGGGCGCCGATATAGAGCATATTGCTCCGGAGATCGCCTGAGCGAAAAGAAAGGAGATTAGCCATGCCGCAGAAAACATCGGCTGAAGCACCCGGGCTCAAGATAAGGAAGGCCGAGCTTGAGACCGTTTGCGGCATCAGTTCGGTTTTTCCGAAGAACGGGCTTCCGGAGTTTGCCTTCGCCGGAAAATCCAATGTGGGAAAATCCTCCCTTATAAATGCACTGATGCAGAGGAAGTCACTGGCCAGGACCTCCCAGACGCCGGGAAAAACTCAGACAGTCAATTTCTATAATATAAATGATGAGATGTATTTTGTTGACCTTCCCGGTTATGGTTTTACAAAGGTCTCTGAGAGCGTAAAGGCCAAATGGGGAAAGATGGTGGAACGTTATCTGAAGTCCTCCATGGTGCTTAAGGCCGTATTCCTGCTGGTCGACATGCGGCATAAGCCTACTGCAGACGATGTACTGATGTATGACTGGATCATAGCAAACGGATTTCATCCGGTAGTCATTGCCACAAAGCGTGACAAGCTTAAGAAAAACGAGATCCCGAAGGCAGTAAAGCTGATACGGGAGACTCTTTCCATGGAAGAGGATGACCTTCTCCTTCAGTTTTCTGCTGAGACCAAACAGGGCAGGGAGGAGATATATAAGCTCATACTCAGCTTGACAACGCCATCCAGTCTGTTATAATTGGTAACGTATATTTAAAGCGTTGATGAGGACAGTAGCTCCGTGAAACGTGACAGAGAGAGACGCCATGGCTGGAAGCGCCTTACGGGAAGCGGAAGTGAAGACCACCTCGGAGCGTCCCTTAATCGGGAACGGTGATTCCGTTATAATCAAAAATGAGAGGCGCAGGCCAGGCCCTGCGCAATAAGGGTGGAACCGCGATCATATCGTCCCTTACTACAAAACTGTAGTAGGGGATTTTTTAATTCCAGGATCCCCTAACAATAAGGAGGACAAAAATGGACAACGTAAAGATCACCATGCATGACGGAAGCATAAAGGAGATCACAAAGGAAGATCCCCTTTACCTCAGCACACTTCGTCACAGCTGCTCACATGTGCTGGCTCAGGCGATAAAGAGACTTTATCCCAGCGCAAAGCTTGCCATAGGCCCCAGCATTGCTGACGGATTCTATTATGATATTGACTTTGAGGAGCCCATATCCGAATCCGATTTTGAAAAGATCGAGACAGAGATGAGAAAGATCATCAAGGAAGATCTTAAGATCGAGTATTTTACCCTCAGCAGAGAGGATGCAATAAAGCTCATGAAGGAAAAGGACGAGCCCTATAAGGTAGAGCTTATAGAGGATCTTCCCGAGGGTGAGCTCATATCCTTCTTCAGACAGGGGGACTTTACGGATCTTTGTGCAGGCCCTCATCTGCAGAGCACAAGGGCAGTCGGAAAGGCCTTCAGGCTCCAGAATATAGCCGGAGCATATTGGAGAGGATCCGAGAAGAACAAGATGCTTACCCGTATCTATGGAACAGCCTTTGACAATAAGGAGGCTCTTGAAGAATATGTCCGCATGATGGAGGAAGCCAGAAAGAGGGATCACAGAAAGATCGGCAAGGAATTAAAGCTTTTCATGTTCAATGAAGCAGGTCCGGGATTTCCCTTCTTCCTTCCCAACGGCATGACTGTCAAGAATACACTGATTGATTACTGGAGACAGATACATCACAAGAACGGATATGTGGAGGTAAGCACCCCTATTATCCTTAACAGAAAGCTCTGGGAGACCTCAGGACACTGGGATCATTATAAGGAGAACATGTATACTACGGTGATAGATGATGAGGACTATGCCGTAAAGCCCATGAACTGTCCCGGCGGAGTACTGATATATCAGTCAGAGCCCCGTTCCTACAGGGACCTTCCCCTTAGGGTTGGAGAGCTTGGCATAGTGCACAGACATGAGAAATCCGGACAGCTCCACGGCCTTTTCAGGGTACGCTGCTTTACCCAGGATGATGCTCATATATTCATGACTCCTGATCAGATAACTGATGAGATACTGGGAGTCATAAGACTTATTGATCAGGTATACTCACTGTTTGGCTTCAAATATTTTGTGGAACTGTCCACAAGGCCCGAAAACTCCATGGGATCCGATGAGGACTGGGAGATGGCAGAGTCCGGCCTTAAAAATGCCCTTGATAAGGCCGGCATGGAATACAAGATAAATGAAGGAGATGGAGCCTTCTACGGCCCCAAGATCGATTTCCATCTTATAGATGCCATAGGACGTGAGTGGCAGTGCGGAACGATACAGCTTGACTTCCAGCTTCCTCAGCGATTCGAACTTGAATACATGGGAGCTGACGGAGAGAAGCATAGGCCCATCATGATCCACAGGGTTCTTTACGGATCCATAGAGAGGTTCATAGGCATACTTACCGAGCACTATGCAGGTGCATTTCCGGTATGGATCGCTCCTGTTCAGGTCAAAGTCCTTCCCGTATCCGACAAATTCATGGATTATGCCCAGGAGGTTGCCGCAAAGCTTGATTCTGAGGGTATCAGGGTCGAGGTGGACAAGCGCTCCGAGAAGCTTGGCTGGAAGATCAGGGAAGCCCAGAAGGAAAAGGTACCTTACATGCTCGTTGTCGGTGAAAAGGATATGAATGATAAGACCGTATCCGTACGTTCCAGGAAGCAGGGTGATGAGGGTGCAGTAGCTCTCAGCGAGTTCATGGACCGGGTAAAGAAGGAGATAGCGGACAAGGCAAACTAAAAATAAGATAAATTAAGGCTCCGGCCGTATACATCGGGCCCTTTGCCTCAAAGAGGCAGCAGACACCCGATCATATACGGCCGGAGCCTTATTATGTCTTAATGTAGCTTGTTTAACAGTTTAGCCGAACAGGCTTCCTTCATACTCGTAGCCGTCGCTCCTGTGTCCTTTGAGGAGATTCTGGATCTTCTTTGTGGACTGGACTGCATGCTTCAGGCTTATGTCATAGTTGAAGGAGTTTATGATCGAAGCGAGATACTTGCTCATGTCAGCCTCATAATACCAGGGCTTCTGATATATCTCTGCAGGCCTGTAGTTGAGGTTTGTGGTCACTACACAGTCTATATAGCCTTTCTCGTAGTAGTCGTCGAATTTGTCAAAGCCTGAGGTGAAGAGGCCGAAGGTGCAGCATACGATGACTCTCTTGGCCTTTTTGTCCTTGAGCTCCCTTGCAGTATCCAGCATGGAGTCTCCTGAGGATATCATGTCATCCACCACAAGGACTGTCTTTCCTTCTACTGAGGAGCCGAGGAACTCATGGGCTACTATGGGATTACGTCCGTTTATGACCTTTGAATAGTCCCGCCGCTTATAGAACATACCCATGTCCACACCCAGGTTGTTGGCAAGGTATACGGCTCTGTTCATGGCACCTTCATCGGGGGATATGACCATGAAATTGTCCCTGTCTATGCGTATGTTGGGATCGAACTTGAGCAGTGCCTTTACAAATGAATATGTAGGCATGATATTGTCGAATCCGGAAAGGGGTATGGCGTTCTGAACACGGGGATCATGGGCATCGAAGGTTATGATGTTCTTCACTCCCATATTTACCAGCTCCATAAGAGCCATTGCACAGTCCAGGGACTCCCTCTTGGTGCGCTTGTGCTGTCTGGATGAATAGAGGAAGGGCATTATGACATTGACCCTGTGGCATCTGGCAACGGATGCGCCTATGATACGCTTCATATCCTGATAATTGTCATCAGGGGACATATGGTTTACGAAGCCGTTTACCGTATATGTATTGGAATAGTTTGTGATATCACAGATTACGAATTCATCCACACCTCTGGTGGATTCGTATATGATGCCCTTTCCCTCTCCGGAACCGAATCTTGGACAGTCCAGCTTGAGAAGGAAGGTATCCGGAGCGAAACCTTTAAGGAGAAGGCTCTCCTTATAGGTCTGCTTAAGTATCTCATAATCATTTTTACGAAAAGAGACCAGATGACGATCGACCTCTTCCGCAAGAGGCCGTGCGCTTATGTGCGCAGCAATCTTAAGAGGAGCTATCGGGATGTCCTCTATAATATACTTATTTGTATTAGGCATGAAGGGATCCTTTCTAAAGAGATCAGGCAGATCAGTTCTCTTTACGCTTATTGTAACAAATAGGTAAATATCTCTCAACTTTTTTTCAGAGAAAATTTAAAGTGGAAAAAGCCCCGGTCATGTTATATACTTCTAATAACAGTAAGATAAGAGAGGTATATATGAGCAGACCCATAGTAGCCGTGGTCGGCCGTCCAAATGTCGGCAAGTCCACGCTTTTCAATGCGCTTTCAGGTACGAAACTGAGCATAGTGGAGGATACCCCCGGAGTGACCAGGGACAGGATATATGCGGAATGTGACTGGGAGGGACGTTTCTTTACACTTATAGATACAGGAGGCATAGAGCCGGACTCAAATGACGTGATACTTCGTCAGATGAGGGAGCAGGCTGAGATAGCCATAGATACCGCTGATGTGATAGTCTTCCTTACGGATGTAAGAGACGGGGTGACTGATGCGGATTATCATGTGGCAAACATGCTCAGAAAGAGCAAAAAGCCTCTTATACTCTGCGTAAATAAGGTGGACAATTTCCAGAAGCAGCAGAACGATGTCTATGAGTTCTTCAATCTGGGACTGGGAGATCCCATAGCAGTATCCGCCCAGGGCAAGCTGGGACTTGGAGAGCTCCTGGATGAGATAGTTGAGAAGCTTCCGGATTCAAGTTCCATGGAAGAAGAGGACGACAGGCCCAGGATCGCCATAGTTGGAAGGCCGAATGTGGGAAAATCCTCCATCATCAACAGGCTTTTAGGGCAGAACCGCATGATCGTTTCTGACATAGCCGGGACTACAAGGGATGCGGTGGATGCTGCAGTCGTCCACAATGGAGAGGAATATGTCTTCATAGACACGGCGGGGCTCAGGAGAAAGTCCAAGATCAAGGAAGATATAGAGCGGTACTCCATCATCAGGACAGTGGCAGCCATAGACCGCTGCAACATAGCGGTGGTGGTGATCGATGCCAGCCAGGGAGTGACTGAGCAGGATACCAAGATCGCCGGCATAGCCCATGAGAGAGGAAAGGGCGTCATCATAGCGGTCAATAAATGGGATATAGTTCCTGATAAGAACGATAAGACCATATACAGATTTACGGAGGAGCTGAGGCAGAAATTTTCCTTCATGCCTTATGCGGACATACTCTTTATCTCTGCGGTCACCGGACAGAGGCTTCAGAATCTGTTTACTGAGATAGACAAGGTAAGGCAGTCCCAGACCCTCAGAGTACAGACAGGCGTTCTCAATGAGATCATTACCGAGGCATGTGCCCTTAAGCAGCCTCCTTCAGACAAGGGAAAGAGACTCAGGATCTACTATGTCACCCAGGTAAGTATTGAGCCTCCCACATTTGTCATATTCGTCAATGACAGGGAGCTGTTCCATTTTTCCTATCAGAGGTACATAGAGAACAGGATCAGGGATGCCTTTTCATTTACCGGCACGCCCATAAAGCTTATCATAAGGGAAAGAAAGGACAAGGATGCTTAAATGGAGAGGGTCATATGCTTTTTGATAGGATATGCCTTTGGTAATTTTCCCACGGGATATCTGCTTGGGAAGATATACGGAGTTGACATCACCAAAAAGGGAAGCGGAAATGTGGGCACCACAAATGTGCTCAGGAATCTTGGCCCGAAGGCCGGCCTTCTGACACTCCTTGGAGACTTTACGAAGACTCTTATTCCGCTTTTTATCACCTCCTTTATGTTCCGTGACGCTCTGGATATGAGGTATCTTCTTACTGTATATACAGGCTTTGGAGCGGTTATAGGGCACAATTTTCCGATAAGCCTTGGATTTCACGGTGGGAAGGGTGTGGCCTGTACCGGTGCCATGATCATTTACTCTGATCCGATACTTCTTATAAGCTGTGCGATAGCATTTTTCGGAGGCACTCTGCTGACCAGATTCGTATCCGTTGGATCTCTTCTGGTTTCAGTCACCTATTTTGCGGTGAACATCCTTCTGGTCTCCCGGGGACACAGGATGGGCTGGGGCGGTAATGAGCCTCTTTCGCCTGCATTCCATACGGAGTTTTATATACTGGTATTTGTTGTTTCTGCGATGATAGTATTTCAGCACCGCTCAAATATCATAAGACTTATCAGAGGAAATGAAAATAAACTTTCCTTCGGAGGAGGTAAGCGCTGATGGCAAAGATCGGCATAGCAGGATCCGGGACCTGGGGCACTGCGCTCAGCATCCATCTCAGGAAGATGGGGCATGAGGTGACACTCTGGTCCGCAATAAAGGAAGAGATAGAGGAGATAAAGACATCCGGTGAGCATAAAAACCTTCCCGGAGTCAGGCTTCCGGAAGGCATAAGCTATACTTCCGATGATGCTGAGCTCTGCAGCGGAAAGGATCTTATAGTCCTGTCGGTGCCTTCCATCTTTACAAGATCTACTGCAAAGAGGTTCTGTCCCTTTATCCCGCAGGGCCAGCTCATCATAAACGTGGCAAAGGGCATAGAGGAAGGAAGCCTTAAGACTCAGACAGACATAACATCTGAGGAGATCTCCCAGGCCAAGGTATGCGTGCTTTCCGGCCCTTCCCATGCGGAGGAGGTGAGCAGAGGCCTTCCTACGGCAGTAGTCGTGGGGGCACCGGATCGGGAAACGGCTGAGTACATACAGAATGTATTTATGAGTCCTGCCTTCCGTGTCTATACTTCATCCGATATCAAGGGCATGGAGATAGGCGGTTCCCTTAAAAACGTGATCGCTCTTGCAGCCGGCATGTCGGATGGCCTTGGATACGGTGACAATGCTCTTGCGGCGCTCATCACCAGGGGCATTGCAGAGATGAGCAGGCTTGGAAAGGCCATGGACTGTGACCCTCAGACCTTCTTCGGACTTACTGGGCTTGGGGATCTGATGGTCACCTGCGGATCCAAACACAGCCGCAACCGGAGAGCGGGAGTACTGATCGGCAAGGGGTATACCGTAAAGCAGGCCATGGATGAGGTCAGGATGGTGGTTGAAGGAGTCTACAGCGCAAAGGCGGGACTCCAGCTTGCAGAAAAGTACAATGTCAGCATGCCCATTATTGAAGAGGTGAACCGGATATTATTTGAAGGAAAACCGGCACAGGAGGCAGTCAGCGACCTCATGTGCAGGGAAAGAAGAGTCGAACACGCGGAGATAAAGTGGGACTAATATAACCATAAGTTATAAAGAGAGCCAAAAGGCTCTCTTTTTTGATATATGCCTTTGAAAGAATTGACAGCCAAATCATGAAAAAATATAATCTGACACATATCATTTTCAAAGTAAGCTTGAGGAGGAAAGATTATGAAAAAATGGAGGATCGCAGCAGCAGCCGTAGTTGCCAGCATGATGCTTGCAGCCTGCGGAGGATCTGCAGAGGAGACGACCACGGCAGCCACCGAAGCCGCAGCTGAGGAGGCAGAGGCCGCTGAGACAGAGGCTGAGGCTGAAGAAGCAGAGGCTTCGGAGGGAGCAGTCTGGACATTCGGAGGTCTTGGCCCTATCACCGGAAGCACTGCCATCTATGGCACCGCCGTTATGAACGGTGCACAGATCGCAGTAGATGAGGTCAATGAGGCCGGAGGTATCAACGGATACCAGGTAAACTGGATCTTCGAGGATGATGAGGCCGGTACCGAGACTGCAGTAAACGCATATAATGCACTTAAGGATCAGGGCATGCAGATGCTCATCGGAACCACCACATCCGGATCCTGCATGGCTGTTATAGCAGAGACAGAAGCAGACAACATGTTCCAGATCACACCGTCCGGAACCACCGCAGACATCACGGCACCTGCCAATGTATGGCGTATGTGCTTCTCTGACCCTGCTCAGGGAACCAAGTCAGCAGAGTTCATAGCGACCCATGAGCTGGCTACCAAGATCGGTGTTATCTATGACAGCTCCGATACATATTCCAGCGGTATCTACGAGAACTTTGCTGCAGAGGCAGCCAACCAGGGACTTGAGATCGTGGCTGCAGAGGCATTTACCTCTGAGAGCAATACTGACTTCAGGACTCAGCTCCAGATCATCCAGGATGCAGGTGCTGAGCTGGTATTCCTTCCCTTCTATTATACTGAGGCATCTCTTGTGCTCCGTCAGGCAAATGAGATGGGATATGAGCCCATGTTCTTCGGATGTGACGGCATGGACGGCATACTTACCCTTCCTGACTTTGATGTAAGCCTTGCAGAGGGACTTATGCTCCTTACTCCGTTTGCAGCAGATGCAACCGACGACAAGACCGTAAGCTTCGTTACAAAGTATGAGGAGAAGTTCGGCGAGACCCCCAACCAGTTCGCAGCAGATGCATATGACTGTGTATATGTGCTCAAGCAGGCTATGGAGGCAGCAGGCGTAACTCCCGATATGAGCGTATCTGATCTCTGTGACGCCGTATGTGCAGAGATGGTAAATGTAAGCTATGACGGACTTACAGGAGCAGGCATCAGCTTCTCCGAGGACGGAGAGCCCAATAAGGAGCCCAGAGCCGTAAGGATCGAAAATGGCGCTTATGTTATGATGGACTGATAAGCGGTTAAAAAGCATTTATCTCTATTATCATGGAGGGCTGTGTTGACAGCCCTCCAATGCTATGATATCGTAGTCATAATTTTTTACTAAAAGGGGAATCCTATGTCAAGCTTCATCTCATTCCTGATAAACGGTATAAGCTTGGGCTCGGTCTATGCGATCATAGCACTGGGCTATACCATGGTATACGGTATAGCAAAGATGCTTAACTTTGCCCATGGCGATGTTATTATGGTCGGAGGCTATGTGGTCTTTCTGGCTACTTCAATACTGGGCCTTCCCGCCTGGGCAGCCATACTGATGGCAGTCGTTGTGTGTACGCTCCTTGGCATAACCATAGAACGCATAGCCTATAAGCCCCTGAGGGGCGCTTCTTCTCTGTCGGTGCTCATAACTGCCATAGGCGTGAGCTATTTTCTTCAGAATGCTGCCCTCATACTTTTTGGTGCAGATACCAAATCCTTTAACTCGGTGGTGAATCTTCCGTCATTGAAGCTTATGGACGGGGCCATAACCATCTCGGATGAGACTCTGGTCACCATAGTGGTCTGCATACTGGTGATGGTGCTGCTTACTGCCTTCATAAATAAGACGAAGACAGGACAGGCCATGCTGGCCGTATCAGCAGACCGTGGGGCTGCCACCCTTATGGGTATCAATGTCAATAAGACCATAGCCGTGACTTTTGCCATAGGCTCCGGGCTTGCTGCCATAGCAGGAGTGCTTCTCTGCTCCTCATATCCTGTGCTTTCCTCGACCACAGGATCCATGCCAGGTATAAAAGCCTTTACGGCTGCGGTATTCGGAGGCATAGGCTCGATCCCCGGTGCCATGATAGGCGGGCTGCTGCTCGGCATCATAGAAAATCTTTCCAAAGCATATATATCGTCACAGCTTTCTGATCCCATAGTTTTCGGCATACTGATCATTGTGCTGCTATTCAAGCCCTCCGGGCTTATGGGAAAGCAGATACAGGAAAAGGTCTGAGGAGGCAGTAGGACATGAAATTAAAATACAGAAAACGTGCTCTGCGCTATAACCTGATCACCTATGGGATGGTCATATTTTTCTATGTGCTCTGGGAGATCATGATGAACACGGGCAATATGTCCTCCCTCATGAAGGGCATGCTGGTATCCCTTTGTTATTATTCCATGCTGGCCGTATCACTTAATCTGGTAGTCGGCATATCCGGAGAGCTTTCCCTGGGCCATGCCGGCTTCATGTGCATAGGCGCATTTACCGGAGCCATATTTGCAATGACCATAGGAGCTGCACTTCCAGGCTGGCTGGAGCTTCTGATTGCGATCATACTCGGAGCCCTGGTATCGGCCGCCTTCGGTTTCCTGATCGGAATACCCGTTCTCAGACTCAGGGGAGACTATCTGGCCATAGTGACGCTGGCTTTCGGCGAGATCATCAAAAATGTCATAAATGTGGTCTATTTCGGCATAGATTCCAGAGGGCCCCATATCTCCTTCAAGGACAGTCTGAGCCTGGGGCTTGAGCCGGACGGCGTGACCATCATAAAGGGAGCCCAGGGCATATCCAGGCTTCCGAGAAATGCCACGTTTACACTGGGCATCATACTGCTGCTTATTTCTCTCTTTATCGTACTCAATCTGATCAATTCGAGGCACGGAAGGGCGATCATGGCCATAAGAGACAACAGGATAGCAGCTGAGTCCATAGGTATATCCGCATCCAAGTACAAGATGCTTGCCTTTGTCATAGCCTCATCCATAGCCGGAGTGGCAGGAGTGCTCTACAGCCACAACCTGTCCACCCTTCAGTCTACCAGTGCAAACTTCGGATACAACCAGTCCATCATGATACTGGTATTTGTGGTGCTCGGCGGCATAGGCAATATACGTAATTCTGTTATAGCTGCAACCATACTGACCATACTTCCAGAGAAGCTCCGTTTCCTGGATGACTATCGCATGCTGATCTATGCCGTGGTGCTCATAGCCATGATGCTATTCAATTCTGCTCCTTCGGCCATAGAGTTCAGGGCAAGGATGGCGGCAAAGTTTGCGAGACGCAAAAACAGCGCGGAGGTGGATGATGAGCGATAATTTCAGCATAAACAGGGAAGATATCCTTCTCTCCGTGGAAAACCTGAGCATCTCCTTCGGGGGATTAAAGGCCGTGGACGGCTTCAGCATGAGCATAAGGAGAGGAGAGCTCTATGGCCTGATAGGGCCCAACGGCGCAGGAAAGACCACTGTCTTCAATCTCCTTACAGGAGTATATAAGCCTGATACCGGATCCATAGTGCTGGATGGAAAAAACATTACCGGCAAAAAGACTACTGAGATCAATCATGAGGGCATAGCCCGTACCTTTCAGAACATAAGGCTCTTCAATAATCTCAGCGTACTGGATAATGTCAAGGCGGCGTTGGACGAGAGATATACCTATGGGCTTCTGGACAGCATTTTCAGAACGCCTAAGTTTCGCAGGATGGAAAGAGAACTGGATGAAAAAGCTCTTTCCATACTGAAGGTCTTTGATCTTGACAAGCTTGCCGAATACAAGGCTTCGCAGCTTCCTTATGGACAGCAGCGAAAGCTTGAGATAGCCAGGGCTCTGGCTACGGAGCCGAAGCTCATACTTCTTGATGAGCCTGCTGCCGGCATGAATCCTCAGGAGACAGCTGAGCTCATGGATACCATAGCACTTATACGTAAGGAATTTTCCATGACCATACTTCTTATAGAGCATGACATGAAGCTGGTCAGCGGCATATGTGAGAGACTGACGGTGCTCAACTTCGGACAGATACTGACAGAGGGAGAGACCAGGACAGTGCTCAATGACCCTGAGGTCATAAAGGCCTATCTTGGAGACTGACAGGAGGAGATATGGAAAACATACTCAGTGTAAAGGACTTAAATGTATATTATGGTGTCATCCATGCCATAAAAAATATCTCCTTCCATGTGGGACGGGGTGAGATAGTCACTCTTATAGGTGCAAACGGAGCGGGAAAGACCACCACGCTGCAGACTATATCAGGGCTGATACCTGCAAAGAGCGGTGAGGTCATATATGAGGACAGCGACATACTGAAGGTGCCCGGATTCAAGCTGGTATCAAGGGGACTTGCACATGTGCCTGAGGGAAGGCGTGTGTTTGCGGATCTCAGCGTATATCAGAACCTGATGCTTGGAGCCTATACCCGCAGTGATAAAGAAGGGGTGGAAAAGGATCTTCATATGGTATATGAGAGATTTCCCAGGCTCCTTGAAAGAAGGGAGCAGCGTACCGGCACCCTTTCGGGAGGAGAGCAGCAGATGCTGGCCATGGGACGGGCCCTTATGTCAAAGCCCAGGCTGCTGCTTATGGATGAGCCCTCCATGGGACTTTCTCCTATATATGTAAATGAGATATTTGAGATCATAAAGAAGATAAATGCCGATGGAGTGACCATACTTCTGGTTGAACAGAATGCAAAGAAGGCCCTGTCTATCGCTGACCGCGCCTATGTCCTTGAGACAGGCAAGATCGTGCTTGAGGGCAATGCCAGGGAGCTTATGGAGGATCCGAAGGTAAAGTCGGCATATCTGTCAGAATAACCATTACAGAATTAATTCTGCCCGGTATATACTGTTGGGCCCTTCGCCTCTTTGAGGCAGCAGACACCCAACAATATATACCGGGCAGTTTTTTCCTGTATTGATTATTCTTGCAAAGGGCCCTGGGATATATGGGCTATATTTGTTCATGGCTTTATCTTTACCAGCTTTTCATGCATGAGTATCATAAGCGCCAGAAAGATCAGGAGTACCGGCGGGTAGAGGAAGAAGCCGAGATGATTGCCTAGGACACCGAACAGGGGAGGCATAAGACAGCTTCCCACATAGGCGCTTGCCATCTGGACTCCGATCACTGCCTGGGATCTTTCTGCGCCGAAATATACTGGAGTTGAGTGGATGATGCAGGGATATATGGGAGCACATCCAAGCCCCATGAGTGAAAGCCCCAAAAGGGATGAGGCTTTGCCTAAAGGAAGCAGCAGGGAGATAAGTCCCAGGCCGATGATCCCGCCACCCAGACGTATCATGGACGTATCGCTCAGCTTCATCGTGAGAAAGCCGCTTATGGCTCTTCCCAAGGTTATGCCTATGAAGAAGAGGCCTGCATAGGAGGCGGCTGAGGCTGAGGGAATTCCCTTTTCAAAAGTAAGATAGCTGCTGGCCCAGAGGGAGGCCGTTGTCTCCAGAGCCATGTAGCAGAAAAATGCGGTGATAAGGGATTTGGCTCCGGGTATGGAAAAGATCTGTCTTAAAGAAAGGGCAGCAGGCCCTATGTCCATGGTCCCTCTTATCTCTTCCCCGGAAGTTTCAGAAACCTTGGTTTCAGGACTTTTGATCTGGTTCTGACTGCCATTGCCCTGTCTGTTCCAAAGAGGCAGGCTGGATATGAGTATGGCGGAAAGCAGGAACTGCAGCAGGGCAACAATGAGGTAGCCCTGATTCCAGCCTGATCCCCTGGTAAGTGCATAGCCCATGATGTAAGGACCAACAGATGCCCCGACTCCCCACATGCAGTGGAGCCAGCTCATATGCCTGCTGCTGTAATGAAGGGCGACATAATTATTGAGAGCTGCATCCACACTGCCTGCTCCGAGCCCGTAGGGTATGGAAAGCAGACAGAGGGCAGGGAAGCTTCCTGAAAATGAAAATCCGAGGAGAGCCGCCGCAGTCATGGCGACGCTTACTGCAGTTACCTTTCCCGGGCCGAGCCTTTTGGTAAGCCTGTCGCTCTGAAGGCTTGAGACTATGGTGCCGACGGATATGATCATGGATATGATGCCGGAATATGATACGGGCACGTTAAGCTCACGATACATGGAGGGCCAGGCCGACCCAAGAAGGGAATCGGGAAGCCCAAGGCTTATGAATGAAAGATATATTACCGAAAGAAGAAGGCCTGTCATGGGATGCTCCTTTAATAAAATCTGGATTCAGGGCAGTACCTTATGTCATGGGGTACTGCCGTGCAAGGGATTTATTATCACAAAAGGCCAGGGAAGTCAATAAATCGTCATGCTGTCAGAGCGGAGTTTTTGTGTTATAATCTTTTTCAAAAGTTTGACTTCCAGAGGAAAGGAGGATATATGAAGCTTACATTTATCGGAGCCGATCATGAAGTGACCGGATCAATGCATTTTCTTCAGACAAAGGACCTTAATCTTCTTATAGACTGCGGAATGGAGCAGGGGAGCAATCCTTATGAAAATGCTGACATGCCCATACCTTATTCGGAGATAGATTATATACTGCTTACCCATGCCCATATTGACCATGCAGGCATGATCCCCTATGCCTATGCCAGGGGATTTAGGGGATCCGTACTTGCCACTGATGCTTCCATGGATCTTGACGGCATCATGCTCCTTGACAGCGCCAATATCCAGGAGCAGGATGCAGAATGGGAGTCCAGAAAGGCAAAAAGAGCCGGAAGGCCTGAGGTGGAACCTCTTTATACCGTGGAGGATGCAAAAAAGGCCATAGCCGGATTCCGCCCTGTGCCTTATGGAAAGACAGAGGAGCTTTCCGATACCGTGAGCATAAGGTTTGTGGATGCAGGCCATCTGCTGGGCTCAGCCTCCATAGAGATCTGGATAAATGAAGATGGGATCTCCAAAAAGATCGTATTTTCCGGAGACATAGGAAACAAGAACAAACCCCTCATCAGGGATCCTCAGTACATCGAGGAGGCCGATTATGTGGTCATGGAGTCCACCTACGGTGACAGATACCATGAAAAGGGACTGGACCACGTGGCTGAGCTTGCGGATATCATCCAGCGCACCCTGGATCGGGGAGGCAATGTCATAATCCCTGCCTTCGCAGTGGGCAGGACACAGGAGATGCTTTATTTTATCAGGCATATAAAGCAGAAGGGCCTGGTGAATGGACATGATGGATTTCCGGTATATGTGGACAGTCCCCTTGCCATAGAAGCCACGGAGATCTTCAGGGAAAACCTGGCTGAATGTTATGACAGGGAGACGAAGGAACTGGTCCTTTCAGGGATCAATCCTATCGGATTTGAGGGCCTCAGGCTCAGTGTGACGGCAGAAGATTCCAAGGCCATCAATTATAACGAAGAACCGAAGGTCATAATCTCTGCCTCCGGCATGTGTGACGCCGGAAGGATAAGGCATCACCTGAAGCATAATCTATGGAAGCCCTCCTGCTCAGTGGTCTTTGCCGGCTATCAGGCGGAGGGAACCCTTGGAAGGCTCCTTCAGGACGGCAAAAAGGAAGTCAAGATCCTGGGTGAGGCAGTCCATGTGGAGGCATCCATAGAAAATATGGGCGGCATGAGCTCCCATGCGGACTGTGACGGGCTCATGGAGTGGATAGGTGCCTATAAGAAGGCTCCTAAGTTGGTATTCCTTGTCCATGGCGAAGACTCTGCCATGGAAAATCTTTCCGGGCTTATAAAGGATAAGTACGGATATGAGGTCTCCTGCCCCTACAGCGGCTCCGTATTTGACCTTGCAGCAGGTACCTTTGACTATATGGCAGAGCCGGTATTTCGGAAGAAGGAGACTGCCATAAGCATGCGGAACGACAAGGTGCGCTCGGATCTTTCAGAGGCCATCGAAGGGCTCCGCAGGCTATGCGTCAGATATGAGGATTTTTCAAACAAGGATATACGCAGGCTTACGGCAGACATCAATGCCATCATAGAAAAATATGGGACGGAGGACTGAGAAGAATTGGGAGCAGTCAGCATATTTACAGACGGAGCGGCGCGGGGAAACCCGGATGGCCCCGGAGGCTACGGTACCATACTGCAGTACAGGGATAATGAAGGCAGGATCCATGAAAAGGAGATCAGCCAGGGCTATCTCCGCACCACCAATAATCGTATGGAGCTGATGGCCGCAATAGCCGGCCTGGAGGCTCTGAACAGACCCTGCCTTGTGGATCTTTACAGTGATTCAAAGTATCTTGTGGATGCATTCAACCAGAAATGGATAGAAAACTGGGTCAAAAATGACTGGAAGCGGGGCAGATCAGGCCCTGTGAAAAACATAGATCTCTGGAAAAGGCTCCTTAAGGCCATGGAACCCCACAGAGTCAACTTCATATGGGTAAAGGGGCATGACGGACATCCGGAGAATGAACGCTGTGACAGACTGGCCGTAAAGGCGGCCACCGGGCAGAACCTTATAGAGGATGAAGGCATAGCTGCCAACGCTTGAAATCCCCTTTA
>DVNQ01000022.1 GCA_018714245.1 Candidatus Avilachnospira avicola | reverse complement strand
CGAGACTTGAGGAAAGAGGAGAGCGCTATGATGTGGTCATATTGGACCCGCCGGCATTTACAAAGTCCAGAGAGACGGTAAAGCAGGCAGTAAAGGGCTACAGGGACATAAACATGAGAGGCCTCAGGCTCGTGAAAGACGGAGGCTTTCTTGTGACCTGTTCCTGCTCCCACTTCCTTACTCCTGAGCTTATGGAAAAGACCATAAGGGAGGCTGCGGCAGCTGCCGGACACAGGCGGCTTCGCCAGGCGGAATTCCGCCAGCAGGCTCCGGATCATCCCATACTCTGGGCAGCGGATGAATCCTATTATCTGAAATTTTATGTATTCCAGGTCTGTGACGAACTCTGACTTGGAGATAAAAAATGATCCGGAATCGTTATGATTCCGGATCATATTTTGATCCTCCGGGAAGACTTTGTACATAGTCTCTTGCGAGCTCGATGAAGTCCTTTTCCGCCTTGCTGATGTAGGAGCCTCTCCTTATGATTATGGAGCGCATCCATCTGAGCTCTTCTCCTACGGAAAAATAGCTTACAGGGGCCTTGGGGTCCACATAGGACTGGGGGAAGAAAGCCGGGGCAACCTGGCTTTTTACCATGTTGAATACTGTATTTGTATTGATCGATTCAAAGAGTATGCGGGGCTTGAAGCCAGCTTCTGAAAACAGGGAGTCCAGCATGTTCCTGAAGCGGGTATCCTTTGTAAGCATGATGAGGGGCTTGTCCTGAAGGAGATGGATGTCTATTTTCGGAAACCTTATATAGCTCTGCTCACCTGCAAGCTTTGAGAGGGGATCGCTTTTGGGCACCCCGAAAACCAGGAGCTCTGCGCCGATATCCGTATAATCGAACTGGGGCTTTTTCCCGCCGGAGGCATAGGAGGTAAGGGCTATGTTGACCTTTCCGGCTGAAAGCAGCTGTTCAGCCTGCTTTACCCTGGCCTCGACGATGCGGAAAGTTATGTCAGGATACATCTTGTGGAAGATAGGGTATATATGACTGAACATGAGTGAGCCCTGCTCCGGCGTATAGGCGATGGAGATCTCTCCCTTTTTCATATCGGCTATATCCTGGATATAGCGATAGGTCTCAGCCTTCATAAGCAGCATCTTTCTTGCGGCATCCAGATATACCTCACCTGCATGGGTGGGCACAAGGCCTTCCTTGATGCGGTTGAAGAGGGGGACCCCCAGCTCCCGCTCAAGCTTAAGGAGCTGCTGGTTTAAGGCAGACTGGGTGATGAACAGCTTCTGGGCTGCCTTTGCTATGCTCTGCTCATCGGCTATGGTTACGATATACTCCAATTGTCTAAGTTCCACAAAAAAACTCCTGCAAAATTTATGAACTTAAAAAAACTTAGTTAAATAAAGAAAAGCGCTAAGTTGTACTTAGTTTATGCTTCCATTATAATTGATTTTCAGTGGGAATCAACATTTTTTGCCTGCATAAGCAAGGGATCATAGTTAAAAATTCCATGCTGATGAAAGAGTAAGGCAAGGATGCTGATCCTGCAGGATGGAGATATTACCTGCCTTCGAGGGGAGGGCAGGAGTATGAAAAAGGAGGAATAAAAATGCAAGACATGTATATCGTACTTGCGGTCACTGTCTTTATGATGGTGATGTTCGTATGGCAGAAGATGCCTTTTGGCGTCATAACCATGACCTGCTGTGCGATACTGGCTCTTACAGGAGTTATCGACATCGAGACTGCATTCAGCGGATTCGGACGTAACACTGTAATCCTGGTTGCTCCCATGGTACTGCTCGGAAACGTGCTTGGTAAGACCAGCATGATAGCAGGCATCAGAGGAGTCATGGAGAGGGTTAAGGGAAAGAGCGGCACACTGCTCGTGCTCCTTATGTTCTTCTTCACAGCACTGCTTGCGCAGTTCATACCTTCAACGGCTGTTATGGCCATCATGGTAGTATTTGCGATGCAGATCGGAAACACAGGCAACGTAACGCCTTACAGGCTGATACTTCCCATGCTCGGTGTTGCATCCTGCTTCAAGTTCCGTACACCCGTCAGCGCAGGTGCAGGAAACTTCGCTACCATCAATGCACTTTATGAAGGAATCATCTCTGATCCTAAGTATCAGCTGACCATGCTTGAGCCCTTCATATTCTGCATCATCCCCATGCTCATGGTAGGCGTTTTCTGTCTTTTCGGATGGAAGCTCATGCCCAAGGATGGCGGCACGGTCAATGCTGATGCAGTTGATACCTCAAGGTTCGACCAGAGACATTACACTCCTGCACAGGAGAAGATCATCTACGTGGTATTTATACTCGCCATGATCGTCATGATCTTCAACATCGGAGGATTCCTGTATCTGGCACCTGCTATTGCTACCCTAGTGCTCATCTGGACCGGAGTCATCAGCGCAAGAGAGGCTTCTCAGCTTCTTACCACCGACATGATCTGGATGATGGCCGGAGTACTTGTAGTTGCTGATGCCCTTGGAACTTCCGGAGCTTCAGAGCTCATCGGAGACTGGCTGCTTACAGCTATAGGATCTGATCCTAATCCTTTCGTACTGTACCTGCTTATCTCTGCAGTTACCGTCATCATGACCAACTTCCTGTCAAATGCAGCCTGCCAGACGGTTCTTGTACCCCTGGTTGCATCAGTTGCACTTGCAGCCGGCTGGGATCCCAGAGGACTTGTACTTATCCCTGGTATCGCCAACATGGCAGACGTAGCCCTTCCTTCAGGATCCGGAGAGGCAGCAGTTGCCTTTGCGGCAGGCGGATATAACCCCGCTAAGGTGCTTAAGTTCACAATACCTTACATGGCGGTAAGTATACTTGGATATGCAATATCTGCATATATCCTGTACCCGCTTCACTAAATCAGATATCTGATCCTATAAAGATCATTAAACTGCCGGAAGTTCATGACTTCCGGCAGTTTTCTGTTATAATGAGAGTTATGAAAGATATTATCAATGAAAAGGACATGACGAAGAATGCGCCGGCTGTAAGTTTTATAGTACCGGTCTATAATGCGGAGCAAACACTCAGGAGGTGTGTGGACAGCATACTTGGCCAGGACTTCAAGGATATTGAGCTCCTTCTGATAGATGACGGCAGCACCGACGGGTCTCCAGCCATATGCGATGGATATGCGGAAAAGGATCCGAGGGTAAGGGCCATACATAAGGAAAACGGAGGCGTCTCAAGAGCCAGGAACCTGGGCATTTCCAGTGCAGAAGGCAGGTATATACAGTTTGTGGACAGTGATGACTGGATATCCCATGATGCAACTGCTGAGCTTTATGAGGCTGCAGCGGCCAATGACTGCGACATGGTCATCTGTGACTTTTACCGGGTGGTAGGAAAACGGGTACAGCAGAAGGGCAATATCGATGAGACGGGAGTTTTTTCCAGGGAGATATATGCAGAGTACATGATGGAAAATCCTGCCGACTTTTATTATGGCGTCCTTTGGAACAAGCTCTTCAGACGTGACATCATAGAACAGTATGGACTCAGGATGAATGAGGAAGTCAGCTGGTGCGAGGACTTTATGTTCGTCCTTGAATACCTTGTGCATGCAAAGACCTTCTTTGCCGTACAGAAGCCGTTATATTATTATGTAAAGACCAAGGGCTCCCTTGTTTCCCAGGGCATGAGTCTTGCCAGGGTTGTAAGGATGAAGGCAGAGGTCTTTGAATGCTATAACAGCTTCTATAAAAATGTCTTTTCCGAGGAGGAATATCAGAAGGCAAGGCTTCGCGTATACAGCTTTCTGATAGACAGTGCCGGTGACGGCTTCAGCCCTGTGGCAGGCTCAAAAAAGCTCAGCGATGGGAAAGAAAAGCTGTGTTCAGAGCTTCTTCATGGAAACAGCCTTTTTGCCGATGCTTACCGATACGGGAAACTCTTTGAAAAGCTTACTGAGACCCTTAGGATACGATATGACGTGGACATGGACGAGATAAGGCTTCTTTTATGCCTGGACAGCCTTCATGATACCTATACCAGGATGGAGCTTGCCGATATGACGGGCCTTGGCATAACAGGGATCGCCAGATGTCTTACGACCCTTGCCGTAAAGAAGATGCTGCGTTCAAAGGATGTTATTCCTTCGGACAGGGACTACAGTCTCTTCGGCCCGAAGGCCCAGAGCTTCGAATGGCTGCCTGCATCTGAGCCTCTGATGGAGGAACTTCGGGAGGCAGAGATAAAATTCAGGGAGATATGCAGGGGTGAACTGGATGAAAAAGACGCGGAGCTGCTTGGAAGGCTGACAGGCATTACTAAGGAATCTGCGGCTTCATGGCTTGAAAACTGATCCGGAAAGGAAAGAAAGGAACATATGGACAGAGATACACTGGCATTTATCATATGCCTGATCCATGACTTTGCCCGCAGATGGGACATACTTCCCAGCGGAGCATACCGCATACTCAGGGACAGCGGATGCATAGAGGAATATCTGATCCCGGAGGTAAAGGACATCTACCAGCCTGAGGAATCATATTTTCTGGATGGGATCATTGATTATCTGAAAAACAAGGGGATCGAGGTGCCGGAAGATGCTGAAGGATAAGGATCTTAAAAACATACGTCATGAGCTCCTTGAGGAAAGGGTCATAACATATCTTGCAAGGACCAGGAAAATGGATACACTTGAGGCCATGGACATATACTACAGCAGCAGGCTCGCGGATCAGGTAGCCAGAAATGAGTACGGACTGCAGCACTTTGGCTACAGGGAGCTTGCCAGGATGCTCATGGAAAAGGAACCTGAGCTTTTTTCAGAAAGGGGAAAGCAGCATGGCAGAGGATAAGGAGAAAAAGGCTGTCCAGGTAGTTGCGGCACTCATATGGAGGGAGGGCAGATTCATGATCTGCCAGCGCCCGAAGCATAAGACCAGAGGCCTTCTATGGGAGTTTGTGGGAGGCAAGACCGAGGCCGGAGAAACCAGGGAGCAGGCTCTTGTACGTGAATGCAGGGAGGAGCTTGACATAGAGATTTCGGTAGGAGAGCTTTTTATGGAGCTGGATCATGACTATCCGGATCTTTATGTACATCTTTCTCTTTACAACGCCTGTATAAAAAAGGGAGAGCCAAGACTCCTTGAGCATAATGACCTCAGGTGGATAAAGCCTTCTGAGATCCCGGATTATCAGTTCTGTCCTGCAGATAAGGAGATACTTGAAAGGATAAGGGAGCTATACGGGTGATGGGACAAGGCAGAATGGACATAAGGAGAAATGATATGCAGTACATCAGCCATTACCGCTCACCTATCGGAGATATATTATTGGCTGCCGATGAGATTGGCCTTACTGGTCTCTGGCTTGAGGGGCAGAAATATTTCCCGCTTTATCCGGGCAAAGAATATGAGGAAAAAGAAATTCCTATTTTTGAAAAAGTAAAAACGTGGCTTGACATTTACTTCTCTGGAAAAGAGCCGGATTTTACCGTACCGCTTCATTTCACGGGCACAGACTTTCAAAATGAGGTATGGTCAATCCTCTGTACCATTCCATACGGCCAGACGATGACATACGGCGAAATTGCAAAGCAGATCGCCGCCAGGAAGGGACTGCCTCGTATGTCGGCACAGGCTGTAGGCGGAGCGGTAGGACACAATAAGATCTCGATCATTGTGCCCTGTCATCGTGTGGTGGGA
>DVNQ01000124.1 GCA_018714245.1 Candidatus Avilachnospira avicola | reverse complement strand
CTGGCATCCAGGGGCATTTCCGAGCACGGGACCCTGGCGAGGGAGACGGCAGAAGCCCTTCCAAAGGCTTTTTCGGGGTAAGCCGTCCGGGAAAGGGCAGCCTTTGGATTTTTTAATTATATTTAGCTGTCCATAAAGACATTTTGGTTATATAATAGAGCACATATATTTCGGTAAAAATTGAGGAGGTCCACATGAGCAGAGTTTACAATTTCAGCGCTGGCCCTGCAGTCCTTCCGGAGGCAGTGCTTCGGGAAGCTGCAGATGAGATGCTCGATTACCGCGGCTGCGGAATGAGTGTCATGGAGATGAGCCACAGATCAAAGGATTTTGAAGATATCCTTCACGATGCTGAGTCCGTCCTCAGAGAGCTTATGTCCATTCCGGACAATTATAAGGTGCTCTTCCTTCAGGGAGGAGCTTCACAGCAGTTTGCTGCCGTGCCCATGAACCTTATGAGGAACAGGGTGGCCGACTATATCATTACCGGACAGTGGGCAAAAAAGGCCGCTTCTGAAGCGGAGCTGTTCGGAAAGGTGAACCGCATAGCATCTTCTGCTGACAAGACCTTTTCCTATATCCCGGACTGTGAGGACCTTCCGGTGTCTGAGGATGCGGATTATGTATATATCTGCCAGAACAATACCATTTACGGTACCAGGTATCCCAAGCTTCCGAACACTAAGGGAAAGCTCCTTGTAGCGGATGTATCCTCCATGTTCCTTTCGGAGCCCATCGATGTGGAGAAATACGGAGTCATATATGCGGGAGTCCAGAAGAATGCTGGTCCTGCAGGCCTGGTAGTCTCCATCATAAGAGAGGACCTGATCACTGATGAGGTGCTCCCGGGAACGCCTACCATGCTTAAATGGAAGACCCAGGCAGATGCGGATTCCCTTTACAATACACCGAACTGCTATGCCATCTATATCTGCGGCAAGGTATTTCACTGGGTAAAGGATATGGGCGGCCTTTCTGCCATGAAGGAAAGAAACGAAAAGAAGGCAAGGCTCCTCTATGACTTCCTGGATGGCTCAGAGCTGTTTAGGGGGACTGTTGAAAAGGAGTCACGTTCACTGATGAACGTACCCTTTGTTACGGGAAATGAGGACCTTGACAAGGAATTCATCGCAGAGGCTGCAAAGGCAGGATTCAAGAACCTTAAGGGCCACAGGACCGTGGGAGGCATGAGAGCCTCCATCTATAACGCCATGCCTTATGAGGGTGTAGAGGCCCTGGTAGGCTTTATGAAGGATTTTGAGGCAAGGCACTGATAAAGGGGAAGGAAACATGAAGGACAGGAAGATATATTGTTTTAATAAGATCAGTCCCGCAGGGACCGGCCTTTTCAGGGAAGGATATGAGCTTACGGAGGAGCTTTCCGAAGCCCATGGCATACTGGTCAGATCCGCCAATCTTTTTGAGGTGGAGATGCCTGAAAGCCTGAGAGCCATTGCAAGAGCCGGTGCCGGAGTAAACAACATACCCATAGATGCCTGCTCGGAAAAGGGCGTGGTAGTATTCAATACCCCCGGAGCCAATGCAAATGCAGTAAAGGAGCTGGTCATAGCAGCTCTCCTTATGTGCGCAAGGGATATCACCGGAGGCATAAAGTGGGTCGCTGACCACAGTGATGATCCGGACATAGCAAAGACGGCGGAAAAGGCAAAAAAGGAATTTGCAGGACATGAGATAAAGGGCAGGAAGCTCGGGGTCATAGGACTTGGAGCCATAGGCGTACTGGTGGCAAATGTGGCCGTATCTCTTGGGATGGAAGTATACGGATATGATCCCTATATATCCATAGGCTCTGCCTGGAACCTGAAAAGGGAAGTCCATCATGCGGAAAAGCTCTCTGAGCTTTATGAGGACTGCGATTTCATTACGGTGCATGTTCCCTCAACGCCTGACACAAGAGGCATGATAAACAAGGAAGCACTTGGCCTTATGAAGGACGGGGTGAGCGTGCTTAATTTTGCCCGTGCTGATCTTGTAAATGAAGCCGACATGGCAGAGGCTCTAAGCGCCGGAAAGATACACAGATACATCACCGACTTTGCTGATCCCATGACGGTAGGGATGAAGAATGCCATAGTGATCCCTCACCTTGGTGCATCCACGGAGGAGTCCGAAGAAAACTGTGCAGTCATGGCCGTTAAGGAGATCCAGGACTATCTGGATAACGGAAACATAACCCACTCCGTCAATTTCCCTGATCTGGATGCAGGCGTATGTCACACCGAGTCCAGGATAGCCTGCCTGCACCTCAACATTCCCAACATGCTGGGACAGATCACTACCGTAATGGGTGAGGAAGGCATAAACATAGCTACTCTTTATAATAAGAGCAGGGATAAGTATGCCTACACCCTGATGGATATAGAAAACAGGATCACCGATGAGGCGCTGCTCAGGCTTCAGCAAAGCAAGGGCATGCTGAGGGTGCGTATAGTAAAGTAACATGAGAGGATAAGGGGCCTGCCATACCCGGCAGGCCTTAATAATGAAATGAAAGGCGGATCATGGCTAATATAAGACCTTTCCGGGCAGTAAGACCGAAGGCGGAGCTGGCAGACAAGGTGGCGGCCCTGCCTTATGATGTTTTTTCCCGCAGCGAGGCGGCAGCCTATGTAAAAGGAAGAGGCTTAAGCTTTTTAAATATAGACAGGCCTGAGACAGCATTTGCCCCGGATCATGACATGTATGCCGATGATGTCTATGACCATGCCAGAGAGCTTTATGAAAGCTGGAAAAGAGAGGGCATATTCATACAGGATGAAGAGCCCTGCTATTATGTTTATGAGCTCTGCATGGATGGGAGAAGACAGACGGGCATAGGTGCCCTGAGCTCGGTGGATGATTATCTTTGCGGCATATGCAAAAAGCATGAAAATACCGTAGAGGAAAAGGAACGGGACAGGATCCGGCATGTGGACAGCCTGTCTGCCCAGACGGGGCCCATCTTCTTAAGCTATCATCATGACCTCCGCATAGATGCCCTGGTCAATGAAGCAAAGGAGCAGCCTCCTGTTTATGACATCATATCTGAGGACGGCATAGGGCACAGGCTCTGGTGCATATCAGAAAAGGATAAGGTGGAAAGGCTGACTGAGCTTTTCTCAGAGCTTCCCTGCACCTATATAGCAGACGGACATCACAGGGCTGCTTCGGCAGTAAAGGTGGCGCTTAAAAGAAGGGAAGAGGAGTCCGAAGCCGGAGAGTCAGAAGCTACGGACAGGCCCTTCCATGAATATGACGGCTTCCTGAGCGTCCTTTTCCCGGATACGGAGCTTCGGATCTATGACTATAACAGAGTGGTCTCGGATCTGTCAGGATATGAGCCTGAGGGCTTCTTGAGGAAGCTTGCGGAATATTTTGACATCAGGGAGACGGAAGAGCTCATGCATCCGGAACATAAGTTTGAGATCGGCATGTACCTGGATCATAAAAGCTACATGCTCAGGCTTAAGGACCGGTATGCAGAAGAGAGGAAGGGAGATCCCCAGAGGAGCCTGGATGTATCGGTACTTCAGGATCTGGTCCTTGATCCCCTGCTTTCCATAAAGGATCCGAGGACGGACGGAAGGATAAGTTTTGTCGGAGGTATAAGAGGGCTTTCCGAGCTTGTGAGGATGGCAGATGACAAAACCGGAGATGGAAGCTGGGCGGCAGCCTTTGCCATGTACCCCACATCCATGCAGGAGCTGTTTTCGGTGGCTGACGCGGGGCTTCTGATGCCTCCGAAGTCCACCTGGTTTGAGCCCAAGCTCAGGAGCGGGTTCCTGATACATGAATTTTGATCGGAAGAAAAGGAAGCATGCATCATTTTTTTACGGATAAAGGATCTATTTCAGAGGAGATCATAAGGATCCAGGGAGAAGACCGGCATCATGCGGTGGATGTCCTTCGGGTAAGGCCGGGAGAGGAGATCCTGGTAAGCGATGAGGAGGGACAGGATTACCGCTGTGAGGTAATGGAAGCCTCCGGGGAGGAGCTATGCCTGAGGATCCTTGAAAGGCTCTCGGACAATCATGAGCTGGAGTCGGAGGTATGGCTCTTTCAGGGACTTCCGAAGTCCGACAAGATGGAGCTTATCATACAGAAAGCGACAGAACTCGGAGCGGCACATATAGTGCCGGTGATCACGAAAAACACTATCATAAAGCTGGACGAAAAAAAGTCAGGGCAGAAGATACGGAGATGGCAGTCCATAGCGGAAGCCTCGGCAAAGCAGTCAAAAAGATCGGTCATACCGGTGGTGCATGAGCCCATGCGATTTTCCGATGCCGTAAAGCTTGCGGGAGATTTTGAGATTTCCGTCATACCCTATGAGCATGAAGAAGGGATAGAAAGCCTTTGTGAGGCGATAGTCAGCTTTGTGCCGGGCCGGAGGATAGGAGCCTTTATCGGGCCGGAGGGCGGCTTTGACAGACTGGAGGTCAGCTTTGCCAAAAAGCAGGGCATCCTTCCGGTTTCTCTTGGAAAGAGGATACTGCGTACGGAAACCGCTGCCATAGCCATACTTTCGATGATCATGATAAGGCTTGAGATAGCACAGAATGCATTTAAGGAGGATTGACATGTCAAGAATCGATGACATCATGGCGTATGTAAGGTCCTGTGATGAAGAGCTGGGTGCAGCAGTGGAGCGGGAATGCAGAAGACAGAGGCAGAACATAGAGCTCATCGCATCGGAGAACATAGTATCCGAAGCGGTCATGCTTGCCATGGCTACGGTGCCCACCAACAAATACGCGGAGGGATACAGCGGAAAGCGCTATTACGGAGGCTGTGAATATATAGATGAGATCGAGGACCTTGCCATATCAAGGCTGAAAAAGATATTCGGTGCCGACTATGCAAATGTGCAGCCCCATTCAGGAGCTCAGGCCAACCTGGCGGTGGAATTTGCGATCCTTGAGCCCGGTGATAGGATGATGGGCATGAGCCTGGACTGCGGAGGACATCTGACCCATGGCTCGCCCGTAAACATTTCAGGAAAGTACTTTGACATCATACCCTATGGTACGGATGCCGAGGGCTATATAGATTACGATGAGGTAGAGCGCATAGCCATGGAGAGCAGGCCGAAGCTCATATGTGCCGGAGCCTCTGCATATCCCAGGATCATAGATTTCAAACGCTTCCGGGAGATAGCGGACAAGTGCGGAGCCGTGCTCTGGGTGGATATGGCCCATATCGCCGGACTTGTGGCGGCGGGCCTTCATCCTTCACCCGTTCCCTATGCCCATGTGGTCACCAGCACAACTCATAAGACCCTGAGAGGGCCCAGGGGAGGCTTCATACTGGCAGATGCAGCCACAAATGAAAGATTCAATTTCAACAAGGCCATCTTCCCCGGCATCCAGGGAGGCCCCATCGAAAATATCATCGCTGCAAAAGCGGTATGCTTCGGTGAAGCACTGAAGCCCTCATTTAAGGAATATCAGGAAAGGATAGTCAGGAACTGCAGGGTCCTTGCGGACGCCCTTCTTAAGGAGGGATTCAAGCTGGTATCCGGAGGCACTGACAATCATCTGATACTTGTGGACCTTACAAATTTTGACATATCCGGAAAGGACATGCAGAACCGGTGTGATGAGGTGCATATAACCCTCAATAAAAACTCCATACCCAATGAGCCCAGGTCACCCTTTGTTACAAGCGGAGTAAGGGTAGGCACTGCGGCAGTTACTTCAAGGGGATTTACTGAGGAGGATATGCCGGAGATAGCCAAATGCATGCGCATGGTAGTTACGGATTTTGATAAAAAGGATGAGATCATTGAAAGAGTGGAGAAGCTCTGCAGCAGATATCCGCTCTATGAGGATTGATCTCAGATAAGGATCAGGCATCGATGAGAGAGATATATTTTGATAATGCTGCGACCACCAGAGTAAGGCCTGAGGTCGCAGAGCTCATGATGAAGGTCATGACCGAGGATTACGGCAATCCTTCTGCAAGGCACGTCATGGGCATGAAGGCAGAAAATTATATAAAGACTGCAAGGGAGCAGATCGCCAGGACCTTAAGGGTGGATCCGGGAGAGATATATTTTACTTCCGGAGGCACCGAGTCAAATAACCTGGCCCTTATAGGTACAGCCCTTGCCAGGTCCAGAAGGGGAAAGCATATCATAAGCACCGGCATAGAGCATGCCGCCATCTATAAGCCCCTGGATCTTCTCCGGGAGCAGGGCTTTGACATAACCATCCTTCCGGTGGATGGGCAGGGACACATCGACCTTTCGGAACTTTCTGCGGCGATAAGGCCGGATACCATACTGGTCAGCCTCATGTATGTAAACAATGAGATCGGAAGCATAGAGCCCATTGCCGAAACAGGCAGGATCATAAAGGAGCGCAATCCGGAGTGCTATTTCCATACGGATACCATCCAGGCCTATGGAAAGCTGCGCATAAGGCCGAAGACGGAGCATATAGACATGCTTTCCGTGAGCGCCCATAAGATACACGGCCCCAAGGGAACAGGGTTCATATATATCGATAAGCATGTCAGGCTCCATCCGCTCATACTCGGAGGCGGACAGGAAAGGGACATGAGATCCGGTACTGAAAATGTACCCGGCATAGCCGGTATGGGCCTTGCGGCCGAGATGTATTATAAGGAGCATGAAAAGATAGAGGCCGGGATGCTTTCCGTTAGAGACAGGCTTATCGACAGACTTTCAGCCATGGAAGGGGTGAAGCTCAACACGGAAAAGGGCGAAGGCTTTGCTCCGCATGTGGTCAGTGCGTCATTTGCCGGAGTAAGGGCCGAGGTGCTGCTTCATGCCCTGGAGCAGAAGGGCATATACGTGTCCTCCGGCTCAGCCTGCTCGTCAAATCATCCGGCCATAAGCGGTACCTTAAGGTCCATAGGGGTGGATCAGGACCTGCTTGACAGCACACTTCGTTTTTCCTTCGGGATATACAGTACGCCGGAGGAGGCGGACCTTTGTGCGGATGCGCTGGAGGAGCTTCTTCCGCAGCTTCGCAGATTCGTAAGGAGATAGAGATACATGTTTTACCACAGCTTTTTGATAAAATATGCCGAGATCGGCACAAAGGGCAAGAACCGATATATTTTTGAGGATGCTCTGATGCATGACATCAGGCATAAGCTGAATAAGATAGACGGAGAATTTGCCATACAGAAGGAACAGGGCAGGATCTATGTAAATGCCAAGACCGAATATGAGTACGATGATGTGATAGATGCACTTTCAAGGGTATTCGGCATAACCGGGATCTGCCCCATGATGCAGATCGAAAAATGCGGATATGACGAGCTCAGGGAAAAAGTGCTTGCCTTCGTCAAGGAGGAGCATCCTGAGCAGAGCTTCAGCTTCAAGGTCCACGCCAGAAGGGCTGACAAGCATTATCCCGTGAACTCCGATATCATAAATGCCGATGTGGGATATGACATACTCTGTGCATATCCTGAGGCAAGGGTGGACGTGCATCATCCTGATTTTATCGTTTATATAGAGGTCAGGCAGAAGATCAACGTCTATACAAGAGTGCTGCCCGGAGCCGGAGGGATGCCGATGGGGACCAACGGCAAAGCCATGCTTCTGCTTTCCGGAGGCATAGACAGCCCTGTGGCGGGATATATGATAGCAAAGAGGGGAGTTACGATAGAAGCCGTATATTTCCATGCGCCGCCCTATACCTCGGAGAGGGCCAAGGAAAAGGTGGTAGAGCTTGCAAGGCTGGTGGCAAGGTTCTCAGGCCCGATAAAGCTCCATGTCATCAACTTTACGGACATCCAGCTTTATATCTATGAAAAATGTCCCCATGATGAGCTTACGATCATTATGCGCCGCTATATGATGCGCATAGCAGAAAGGCTTGCGGAGCAGGATGACTGCATAGGCCTGATCACCGGAGAATCCATAGGCCAGGTCGCATCCCAGACCATGTTTTCCTTAAGGGTGACGGACGAGGTGTGCGAGCTTCCCGTATACAGGCCGGTCATAGGCTTTGACAAGCAGGAGATAGTTGATCTTGCGGAAAAGATCGGAACCTTTGAGACCAGCATACTTCCCTATGAGGACTGCTGTACGATCTTTGTTGCAAAGCACCCGGTTACGAAGCCAAATCTCAAGTCCATCCAGAAATCGGAAAAGAAGCTTTCCGAGAGGATAGATGAGCTTTTTGAGGCAGCCATTGCTTCTGATGAGATCATCTGGTGTGACAAATAAAAAATGCCCGGCACTTGGCCGGGCATGAATGTGTCTGCCTTATATGGGAGCAGAAGCTTTAAGGTCACTCGATCACTCGATGATATAGGGCTTAAGCACCTCAAGGATCTCATCCAGATTCTTGTCTGCGTGGATATTGAGGGATATGGGCTTTGAGAGATCCAGTGAGAAGATGCCCATGATGGATTTTGCATCGATGATGTAACGTCCGCTTACAAGGTCGAAGTCGCAGTCATAGCGGTTTATATCATTAACAAAGGACTTTACGCGATCGATAGAATTGAGTGATATCTTAACAGTCTTCATGTTCTACCTCCAAATGAAGTAATTAAACTAACTTTATCTGACTAAATTTTACCATGTGGGTAGTCAAAGTCAACATCAATCGGACAAAAATACCGGTTAATATTGCATAAAGAGAAATACATAAGATGAATCATACCTATGCCATACATACCCTTGGATGCAAGGTCAATACCTATGAATCGGATGCCATCTGCGAAGGCCTGGAAAAGCTTGGCTTTGAGCGGAGAGATTTTTCCGAGGAAGCGGATGTATATATCATAAATACCTGTACCGTCACGAATGTGGCGGATAAAAAATCCAGGCAGATGCTGCACCGGGCACGAAAAAGGAATCCTGAAGCGCTTATAATAGCAGCAGGCTGCTATGTGGATGCTGCCCTTAAAAATGAAAGCATGAAGGCCCTTCTTTCCGACAGCTCCGTGGATATCTTCGTAAAAAATGAGGATAAGAAAAGAATCCCGGAGCTTGCGGCGGAAAGACTTATGAAAAAGAAGGCGGAGCCCGGAGATGAAGGCAGCTTTGGCATATCCTCCATAAGCGGACATACCAGGGCATTTATGAAGATACAGGACGGCTGCAATCAGTTCTGCAGCTACTGCATCATCCCCTATGTCAGGGGAAGGATAAGGACCAGGCCCAAGGAGGATATCGTCGCCGAGGCAAAGCGGCTTTCCGAAACCGGCATCTGTGAACTGGTGCTTTCGGGCATACACCTGAGCTCCTATGGAAAGGATCTTCTCAAGAGGGAGGCTGAGCATAAGGAAGGTGATCCTTCCGAAGGCAGCAGGCGCATGAGTGATGATATCCTGAGCGGACCGGACGCGCCCCTTATAGATGTAGTAAGGGAGCTTGACAGGATCCCTGGGATAAAGCGGATACGTCTTGGGTCCCTGGAGCCCAGGCTTATGACCGAGGGTTTTGTAAGGGAGCTTTCCAAATGCGAAAAGCTCTGTCCGGCATTTCACCTTTCCCTCCAGTCCGGATCCGACACCGTGCTTAAGCGCATGAACAGGCATTATACCACGGAAGACTATGAGCGCTGCTGCGGGCTTCTCAGAAAATACTTTGATGATCCCTCCATTACGACTGACATTATCGTGGGATTCCCCGGAGAGACTGAGAAAGAGTTTTGTGAGACTCAGGAATTCATGAAGCGTATCGGCTTCTATGAGGCCAATATCTTCAAGTATTCCCGGAGGGCGGGCACGGCAGCTGACAGGCTGCCGGACCAGATAGCCGAAGAGATAAAGGCCCAAAGGAGCGAAGAGCTTATAAGGATCGCTGCAGAGCTTTCCCATGCGTACAGGGAAAAGTTCCTTGGCAGAAGGCTTGAGATCCTGAGCGAGGAGGAGTTTGAATCAGGCGGAAGACGCTATGCCCTGGGCCATACCAGAGAGTATGTAAAGTGCATCAAAGAATGCGGGACATTTAGGCACAATGTCCTTATGGACGGAACTGCGAAAGAAATATTTAATGAAAAAGCTATGGACGAATATATAGTTTTAGTTTAAAATATTGTCAGTTGAAAAAAGGACGTGATGACATGAACGATATTCAGAACACTCAGATCATAGGACAGATCAAGGAAGCAGCAAAGCCCAATGTGAGCGATGTGCTTTCCCAGGTTTATGGCGCTCTGGTGGAAAAGGGCTATAACCCCATCAATCAGATCGTAGGATATATCATGTCTGGAGATCCTACTTATATCACCAGCCATAAAAATGCAAGGAGCCTCATAATGAAAGTGGAACGTGACGAGATCCTTGAGGAGCTGATGGCTGCCTATGTGGAGAGCAGGCTCTCCTGAGAGGCGCAGAGCGGCAGCACAGGCTGCAGCTGTTTACTAAGCGGGATATATTTGTTTTCAACATGCCGGTATCAGCCGGCATGTCGTTTTTATGTCATATGGGAAAGATGATGGGCCTGGATTACGGCAGCAGGACAGTGGGCGTGGCTCTGAGCGATGAGCTGGGCCTGATAGCGTCGCCGTATGAGACCGTAACAAGAGAAAAGGAAGGAAAGCTGCGTCCCACTTTGAGACGTATACTTGAGATCTGCCGTGATGAGGGAGTTGACAGGATCATCCTCGGGCTTCCTCTCAATATGGACGGAAGCCGGGGCGAGAGGGCTGAAAAGACTGAGGCTTTCAGAGAACTCCTCCGCAGCCGCCTTCTTTCAGAAGGGATGGAGCCTGACATCATACTTTGGGATGAAAGGCTTTCGACAGTGGGCGCCATAGAGATCCTGGAAGAATCCGGGGTACCCGCCTCCGAACGGAAGACATATGTGGACAAGATAGCGGCATCGCTGATACTGGAAGATTATATGAAAAATGGAGATAAATCAAATGGATGACAAGATAATCATGATCATGGATGACGGAACGGAAGTGGAGTTTACTGTACTTGAGACCACATCCATCGGAGGAACAGACTATATCCTCGTGACCGATGCTCCCGAGGATGAGGACGGAGAATGCTACCTTATGAAGGATATGTCAGATCCGGAGGATGAGGAAGCCCTTTACGTGGACGTGGAAGATGAGGACGAGTGGGAGTCCGTGATGAGCGTTTTTGAAGAGATGCTGAAGGATGAGATAAGTATTGAGAAACAGTAAGACAGGTATGATGGAAGAGACGAAAGAGACGAAAAAGGACGGCGTGAAGGCCGCGGTAAAAAAGACAGTAAAAAGAAAGACTGCTCAGGCAGCAAAAAACGGTGCCCAGAGGAAGGCGGCAGCAAAGGACAAGACTGCCGCAGAAGAAAAGACAGTCAAGAGGGCTGCTGCTGAAAAGAAACAGAGAACTTCAAAAAAACAGACAGCGGACAATAAGGCCGCTGAAAAGAAAATGGCTGAAAAGAGCATACAGAAAAATGAGACCTCCGGAAAAGGCAATGCTTCCGGAAAGTCCACAAAGACAGCCAGGACCGGACGAGGCTTCGGGAAAAGAGGAAGAAGCAAGGCTTCTGAGCATATCAGGATCATTCCCCTTGGAGGGCTTGAGGAGATCGGCATGAACATCACCGCCTTTGAATATGGCGAGGATATCATAGT
Source organism: Candidatus Avilachnospira avicola (assembly GCA_018714245.1). Classification (GTDB taxonomy): domain Bacteria; phylum Bacillota; class Clostridia; order Lachnospirales; family Lachnospiraceae; genus Avilachnospira; species Avilachnospira avicola. The sequence continues at coordinate 11,528 of DVNQ01000124.1, read as the reverse complement.
CGTGGACTGCGGCATGTCCTTCCCTGAGGAGGATATGCTGGGCATAGATCTGGTCATTCCCGATATCACCTATCTTAAGGAAAATGAACACAGGGTAAGGGGATTTTTTATAACCCACGGGCATGAGGACCATATCGGAGCGCTGCCCTATGTGCTGAGGAGCCTCAACCTCCCCGTATACAGCACGAGGCTTACCATTGCCCTCATATCAAACAAGCTTAAGGAGGCTGGACTGCTGGAGAGCACAAAGCTCAATGTAGTAAAGCACGGGGACGTGATCAGGACCGGGGCTTTCAGCGTGGAATTCATAAAGACCAATCATTCCATCCAGGACGCTTCCGCACTGGCCATAAGGACTCCCGCAGGTACCATACTGCATACCGGAGACTTCAAGGTGGATTATACTCCCGTGTATGGAGACCCCATAGATCTTCAGCGTTTTGCCGAGCTTGGAAGAGAAGGGGTGCTGGCACTGATGGCGGATTCCACCAATGCCTTAAGGCAGGGCTTTACCATGTCTGAGCGTACTGTGGGAAGGACCTTTGATGCCATATTTGCGGCACATCAGGACAAAAGGATAATCGTGGCGACCTTCGCTTCCAACGTGGACAGGGTGCAGCAGATAATAAATGATGCAGAAAAATACGGCAGGAAGGTAGTCATTGACGGACGTTCCATGGTCAATGTCATAGGCACTGCCGCTGAGCTTGGATACATACGTATCAAGGAAGGCACCCTTGTGGACATAGATCATATCAAGGATTATCCGGATGAGAAGATGGTCCTTGTGACGACGGGAAGCCAGGGAGAGCCCATGGCAGCTCTTTCAAGGATGGCAAACGGACAGCACAGGAAGGTGACCATCGGTCCGAAGGACGTGGTGGTACTGAGCTCCACTCCCATACCTGGCAATGAAAAGGCAGTAGCCAAGATCATAAATGAGCTGGTCCAGAAGCAGGCTGAGGTCATAAATCAGGATACCCATGTATCCGGACATGCCTGCCAGGAGGATCTCAAGCTGATATATGCTCTGGTACGCCCGGAGTATGCCATTCCGATACACGGAGAGTACAGGCACAGGCTGGCTCAGAAATCCCTGGCCGAGGATGTCTGTGTATCGCCGGACAATGTGATAATCGCAAGCTCAGGAGACGTGATAGACCTTTCAAAGGACGGATATAGCATCAAGGATCATGTACAGGCAGGCCCTGTCATGGTGGACGGGCTTGGCATAGGCGATGTGGGCAACATAGTCATGAGAGATAGACAGAACCTGGCTCAGAATGGTATCATTATTGTCGTCATGACTCTTGAGAAATATTCGGGAAGGCTTGTATCAGGGCCTGACATAGTCAGCAGAGGCTTTGTATATGTAAGGGACAATGAGGGCCTGATGGAGGAAGCCAGAGTCATGGTTGCCGATGCGGTGGATGACTGTCTGGTGCATCATGTAAGTGACTGGGCAAAGATCAAGAACGTCATAAAGGATACGCTCAGCGACTTCATATGGAAAAAGATGAAGCGCAATCCCATGATCCTGCCCATTATTTCGGAGGTCTGATGGATAGGAAAGAAGGCACATTCATAGGGAGACTTGCGGACATGCTGGGAGGCGTGGCCGGACGTGTCATAGTAGCAGCACTGCTGGTCCTGATAGCATTTGAACTGTCCAGGCTTTGCTACAGCTTCGGACGCTCCATATTTTATCAGGATCCAATGGAGACTGCACCGGGGACCGATATAGTAGTGACGATACCCGAAGGAAGCTCCACCTCTGACGTGGCTGATATCCTTAAGGAGGAGGGGCTTATAAGGGACGAAAAGGCCTTTACCATACAGGAAGAGCTCTACGAAGTCAATGTATATCCCGGAGAATATACCCTTAATTCCTCCATGACCACCAAGGAGATACTGGCAGAGATCAATATCTCCGAGGAAGAGTATCAGCAGAGGCTTGCGGAAAGCGAGGCCAGAGAGGAAGCTGCCAGAGAGAGCGAGGCCAGTGATGTGATCGGTGGAGGAGACGAGGCCGACATACTTGCGGGAGGCTCAGAAGCTTCGCTGGTACAGGGAGAGACTCAGGGACAAGAGCCCGATGGAGTCTGACATGGACCAGGACAGGATAAGGGCATATCTTCATTCCCTGTCAAGGGATCATGAAGGCCAGCTTCTTGGGATGAGAGCATTTGCAGAGAGGGAGAGGATCCCCATCATAAGACGGGAGACCGAAAGCCTGCTTCGGACCATGGTCACGGCCATAGACCCGGACTGCATACTTGAGATCGGAACAGCCATAGGCTACAGCGCCATCGTTATGGCAGAATGCTGTGACGCAAAGGTGACGACCATAGAAAACTATGAAAAACGTATCCCCCTTGCCCGGGAAAACTTTGAGAGGGCGGGGCTTACGGACCGCATAAAACTCCTTGAGGGAGATGCGGGAAGGCTGCTTTCAGAACTTTCTGGAGAGTATGGATTTATCTTTCTTGATGCAGCAAAGGGACAGTACCTGAACTGGCTGCCGGATATCCTGAGGCTTATGCCAAAGGGAGGCATGCTTTTTGCGGACAATGTACTTCAGGACCTTACGGTGATGGAATCCAGATTCACGGTGGAACGCCGGGAGAGGACTACCCATAAGCGCATGAGGGCCTTCCTTCATGCGATCATGCATGATGAGAGGCTTGAGAGCACGATCATACCGGCAGGGGACGGAGTGAGCATATCAGTCAGGAAATGAATATGGATCAGAAGAAAAAACCGGAGCTCCTGCTTCCGGCAGGAAATCTGGATACGCTTAAGACAGCTATATATTACGGAGCCGATGCGGTATATATTGGCGGAGAGGCATTTTCTCTGAGAGCCAAGGCCGATAACTTCGGGCCGGAAGAACTGAGGGAGGCCGTGGCATACGCCCATGAAAGAGGGGTCAGGGTTTATGTCACGGTCAATATCTTTGCCCATAATTCGGATATCGAAAGGGCGGAGCCCTATATCCGCCTGCTCTCCGACATAGGGCCGGATGCGCTGATAGTTTCCGATCCCGGCATATTTTCCATGGCAAGGGAGATAGCTCCGGAGCTTGAGCTTCATGTCTCCACCCAGATGAACAACACCAATTACAGGGACTACCTGTTCTGGCATGCCCTTGGTGCAAAAAGGGTGGTGAGTGCAAGGGAGCTCAGCCTTTCCGAGCTTATGGAGATCAGGAAAAGGATCCCGGAAGACATGGAGATAGAGACCTTCGTCCATGGAGCCATGTGCATATCCTATTCGGGACGCTGCCTCCTTTCTGCCTTCCTAACGGGAAGGGATGCCAACCGGGGAGCATGCACCCATCCCTGCAGATGGAAATATGCCCTCTGTGAAGAAAAAAGGGAGGGGCAGTATTTCCCCATAGAAGAGGATGAAAAGGGCACCTATATACTCAATTCCAAGGATCTCTGCATGATCGGACACATACCTGAGCTCTGCAGAGCAGGCATCGACAGCTTCAAGATAGAGGGCCGGATGAAGACGGAGCTTTATGTGGCGACGGCGGCAAGATGCTACAGGAAGGCGATAGATGACTTTTATGAGAGCCCTGAGCTCTATGAGAGCAGGCTCCCTGTGTATCTTGAGGAGATAGGAAAATGCACCCACAGGGAATATACCACCGGGTTCTTTTTCGGCTATCCGGGAAATGAGGCCCAGATCTATGACAGCAGTACCTATGTAAAGGATACGGTGTACCTGGGCACGGTGACTGACGGAGAAAGCCTGTCCATTGGGGCGGCGCCGGAGGGGTATTTTGCCCTTATTCAGAAGAACAAGTTCTCCGTGGGAGACAGGCTCCATGTCATGCACAGGGATCTTAAGGATGAGGAAGCCCAGGTCCTGGACATACTTGACGCAGAGTCGGGAGAGCATATGGATTCCTGCCCTCATGCAAAGCAGAAGCTTTTTGTAAAACTGTCCCTGCTTCCGGAAAAGGGGGAGATACTCAGGACGGATGCGAAAAGGGAGTAAGTCATGGAAATCATCTTCTTCTCCATGGCGGGCATATGCGCCATATATTTTATTATAATCGTAGCCTACAGCGGGATATCCACGCCATTTTGCGGTATCTGGCTGATACTGGCTGCGGTCTTTATGATGATGGGAGCCTTCAGGGCACGCAGCCATGCAAAAAAAGGCAGCATGCCGCGAAGACTTCCAATATTTGTATATACAAGCTTTATGATGGCTCTATGCATATTCGGAGCCACCATGTATCTTGTAGTCTCCGGGACCAGGCAGCGCCCAGAGGGCGGACTGGACTATGTGGTGGTAGTAGGGGACAGAGTGTATGACGAGGGCATATCAAATGCGCTGAGGCTGAAGCTGGACCGGGCGGCGGACTATTTTCTCCATGACCCCGGGACCGTGCTGGTGCTTTCCGGAGGCCAGAAGGATGGAGATCCGGTCCCTGAAGCCCTTGCCATGTATAATTACCTGAGGCTGAAAGGCATACCGGATGCCAATCTGCTTATGGAAATGTCATCGGAACATACCAGGGAAAACATAGAGCTTTCCCTTTATGTGATAGAACATGACATAGACCAGAGAAATGCGGGGCTTCTTCCGGGAAGAAAAAGGAAGCTTGAGGATATGGAGATAGGTATACTCACCACGGATTTCAATATGTACCGGGCGATGAGATATGCAAGGGAGACTGGGTATCCGGAGGTGTACGGGATAAGCACGGACACGGATCCGATACTTTATCCCCATGAATGCGTAAAGGAAAGCTGTGCGCTGGTGGGAGACATACTTACCGGAGGGATCTGAAAGAGGCTCTTTTAAGCAGAAGATCTGTCACCCGGAGGATATCAAAGGCTGGCATAAGCAGAAGTATAAAGGAGATAAGACATTGAAAGCATTTTCTGAGGTTTATTCCAAAAAGGATGAAAAAAGGCTTGAAGGCAGCCTCGGCATCGGGACTGTATATGAGCACATAAAGACCGGAGCAAAGATCTTTACCATCAAGAATGATGATATCAACAAGGTCTTTCTTGTGGGCTTCAGGACCACTCCCAAGGATGATACAGGAGTGCCTCATATCATGGAGCACAGCGTGCTCTGCGGATCGGGAAAGTTCCCTCTTAAGGATCCCTTTGTGGAGCTTGTGAAGGGGTCCCTCAATACCTTCCTCAATGCCATGACATATCCGGACAAGACAGTATATCCGGTAGCTTCCTGCAATGATCAGGACTTCAGGAACCTGATGGATGTATATCTTGATGCGGTGTTTGACCCCAACATATACCGGGAGAGGAAGATCTTCGAGCAGGAAGGCTGGCACTATGAGCTCAACGATCAGGGAGAGCTGATCTATAACGGTGTCGTTTATAACGAGATGAAGGGAGCATTTTCAAGTCCGGATGCAGTGCTTGAGAGACGGACTATGCATGCCCTGTTTCCGGATACGACCTATGGCTTTGAGTCAGGGGGAGATCCTGACTGTATCCCTTCCCTTACCTATGAGGATTTTCTGGATTTCCACAGGACCTATTATCATCCTTCCAATTCCTATATCTATCTTTACGGGGATATGGATATGGAAGAGCGTCTTTTATGGATAGATGAAAATTATCTCAGGAACTATGACAGGAAGGAAGTGGATTCTGCCATCGGGCTTCAGAAGGCATTTTCAGCTCCTGTTTCCGGATCCTGGTATTATCCCATCGGGGATGAGGAAAGCGAGGAGAGACATACCTATCTTTCCAGGGATTATGTGGTGGGAGGAGCCCTGGATCCCCTGCTTAATAATGCTTTCCAGATACTGAGCTTTCTCCTTCTGGATGCTCCCGGAGCACCGCTTTCCGAGGCCCTTATAAAGGCAGGCATAGGCGAGGACATCCTGGGCGGCTATCAGAACGGGATCAGGCAGCCCTATTTTTCCATAGTTGCAAAAAATGCAGACCTTGGAGACAGGGAAAGGTTTGACGAGATCATAGACGGTACTCTCAGAAAGCTTGCAAGAGAGGGCATAAACAAGCAGAGTATCCTTGCCGCCATAAATTATTCGGAATTCAAGACCAGAGAGGCGGATTTCGGCAGGACTCCTGCAGGACTCGTTTACGGGCTCAATGCCTTTGATTCCTGGCTTTATGATGCGGATCCCATGATGCATCTTCACAGCCTGGAGATATTGAATGAGCTGAAGGAAAAGGCAAAAGGCAGATATTTTGAGGAACTGATAGAAAAATATCTTATAGACAACGATTTTTCTGCTTCGATCGATATAATCCCTAAAAAAGGTCTGCTTGCAGAAAATGAAAAACGGGACAGGGAGAAGCTTGACCATTACAGGGACTCTCTTTCAGAAGAAGAGCTTTCGGCCATCAGGAAGGAAGCCTGTGACCTTAAGGCTTACCAGAATGAGAAGAACTCTCCGGAGGATCTTTTAAGGATACCGCTTCTTTCCTTAAGCGATATACCTAGGGAACTTCCCGGATCCGGATATCCTGAAGCCTTCGTGGAGGGAAAATGCATCCGGGCAGTCATGGATTCAAACGGCATAGCATACATTAGAGTGCTTTTTGATACCTCAGGACTTTCCGAGGATGAGCTCCAGCTTGCATCTTTCCTTAGCTACATACTGGGAGAGCTGAACACCAGCAGGCATACGTACTCGGAGCTCAGTGATCTGATACTGCTTAACACCGGAGGACTTGATCTGGATACCGTATCCTATCCCAGGGCAGGCGGGAGCGGAGATCATCAGGGTTTTGTATACCTTGACTTCAGGGTACTTAAGGACAGGATAGACCTTGGCTTTGACATCGGACTTGAGATCATCAGGGATACCCTCTTTGATGATGCCGGACGCATAGGTGAGAAGCTTAATGAGCTTAAGAGCCGCATGCAGGCCCGGATAGACGGTGCCTCCCATGTGGCTGCAGTCACCAGGGCTTCCTCTTATTTTGACTGCTCCGCAAGGTTCGATGACCTTACCGAGGGTATAGCCTTTTACGATTTCCTGAGTGCCGCATCAAAGCTTTACAGGGAACCCGTGCATCAGAAAAGGTTCCTGGATTCCGTGCTTAAGACTGCGGAAAAGCTTTTTGTCAGGGAAAGGACAAGCTTTTATGCCGCCTGCGATGATGAGCTTTATTTCATAGTAAAGCCAGCTGCGGTGAGATTTTTATCTGCCCTGCCTGAGAAGGGCCGCAGCGAAAGCACGGACGGGGATGAGAAGGTAAGGGACATAAGGCCTGCAGGAAGGCTCAACGAAGGCATAAAGACCACCTCCATGGTCAATTATGTGGCCAGGGCAGGCTCCTTCAGCGGGCTTCCCTACAGAGGAGAGCTCAGCGTACTCAAGGTGCTTCTCAATTATGAATATCTCTGGCAGAACCTGAGAGTCAAGGGCGGTGCCTACGGCTGTATGTCAGGCTTTGCCCGTTCGGGAAAGGCCTACCTTGTGAGTTACAGGGACCCGGAGGTTGCAAAGACCGACGGCATATACCGGGGGCTTCCTGAATACCTCAGGACACTCAGCATAGATGAACGGGATATCAACAAATATATAATAGGAGCCATTTCCGAGACGGACAGGCCTCTTACCTATTCCATGAAGGCCAGAGATGCCATATCTGCATTTATGTCCGGAGTGACCAGGGAACAGAGACAGAAGGAAAGGGAAGAGATACTGGATTGTACCTGCGAAAAGCTCAGGGAACTTGCTCCTTATGCGGAAAGGCTGATCGCAGAGGATTATAACTGCACCATAGGAAATGCCGGAGCCATAACAAGGGATGCTTCAGGCTTCAGGACGATCAGGGAGCTTTATTTATGAGATCAGGATATGCAGCTCTCATAGGCAGGCCAAATGTGGGAAAGTCCAGCCTCATGAATGAGCTTATAGGACAGAAGATAGCCATAACCTCGGGAAAGCCCCAGACCACAAGAAGCAGGATAGAGACCGTATATACTGATGAGAGGGGGCAGATAGTATTTCTGGATACTCCTGGCATACACAGGGCCAAGAACAAGCTTGGGGTATATATGGACACGGTGGCAGAGCGGACCTTCAATGAAGCTGACGTCATAGTATGGATAGTGGAGCCGGTTACGCTGATCGGTGCAGGTGAGGAACGTATAGCAGGACTCCTGAGGGATAAAAACAAGGGGAAAAGGCCTGTAATCCTGGTGATAAACAAATGTGACCGGCTGAAGGATCCTTCAGAGCTTACACCGGTGATAAAGGCCTACAGTGAAAAGGCCAGCTTCGATGAGATCCTGGATGTGTCGGCAAAGGAAGGGACCAATGTGGACAAGCTCCTTTCCAGGATATTCTCCTATCTGCCTGAGGGCCCTCTGTATTATGATGAGGATACGGTGACCATGATACCCATGAGGAGCATAGCCGAGGAACTCATAAGGGAGCAGGCACTCAGGCAGCTTTCCGATGAGGTGCCTCACGGCATCGCAGTCATGGTCCAGAGCTTCAAGGAAAGAAGGCCCGGACTTTATGACATCGAGGCCGACATAGTATGCGAGAGGGACAGCCATAAGGGCATGATCATAGGAAAGGGCGGACGGATGCTCAAGAGCATCGGCAGCGCTGCCAGGAAGGAGATAGAAGCACAGCTGGAGGCCCAGGTGAATCTCAAGCTTTTTGTCAAGGTCAGGAAGGACTGGCGTGACAATGAAGGCTTTATACGGAACTTCGGCTATGACCTGAGGAAGCTATGACGGAAGAGATCACTGTAAAGGGCATAGTGCTGTCCGTATCTCCCCAGTCGGAATATAACAAGAGGGTGATGCTGATCACGGACAGGCTCGGAAAGATCTGTGTCTTTGCCCAGGGGGCAGCCAAGCAGAACTCGAAGCTTATCGGAAAATTAAGGCCCATGACCGCCGCTTCCTTCAAGCTTTCGAAAGGACGCTCTGCCTATAACCTTCATGGAGTGGAGCTCATAGATTCTTTTTATGAGCTTTCGAAGGACCTGGAGGGATCCCTTTACGGCATCTATTTCCTTGAGATGGCCGAATACTTTGCCCAGGAAGGCATGGAGGAAGGAGAGGCAAAACGGATGCTGAACCTTCTTTATGTAAGTCTTCGGGCGCTGAGGGAGGGAAAGCTCGGACGGAAGCTTATACGGGCCATATTTGAGCTTCGCCTTCTGGTGATAGAGGGGGAATATGACGAAAGGCCTCCGTCAGAGGAAGAGCCTGGGCTTCTGAGGATATGGGAGCATGTGATCACCTCGCCGCTCTCCGGGCTCTTTTCGGAGGAGATATTTGCAGATGAAAAGGCGGACGAGGGATTTATCAGGGAGGCGCTCCTCATGTCCCGGAGGATATGCAGGCATGACTTCAGATCCCTGAGCCTTTTATAGTATTGATAAAGGCGGCCTGTTGGTTTATACTTTTGGTACGCTGATCAGAAGAGGAGAATACGGAAATGGACAGATCAAAGATAAAGATGGACGATATCATCGCTCTCTGCAAGAACAGGGGATTCATTTATCCCGGTTCTGAGATCTACGGAGGGCTTGCAAATACCTGGGATTACGGAAACCTGGGAGTTGAGCTTAAAAACAATGTCAAGAAGGCCTGGTGGAAAAAGTTCGTTGAGGGCTCCAAGTACAATGTGGGCGTGGACTGTGCCATACTCATGAACCCTCAGACCTGGGTCGCTTCGGGACACCTTGCCGGATTTTCGGATCCCCTTATGGACTGCCGCAAGTGCCATGAGAGATTCCGTGCGGACAAGCTTATAGAGGATTTCTGTGAGGAGCATGGCATAAAGCTTCCCAATGATTCTGCGGACGGCATGTCCAATGAGGAGATGGAGAAGTTCATTGCTGACAACAACATCCCCTGCCCCAGCTGCGGAGCCCACGACTGGACTCCCATAAGGAGCTTCAACCTCATGTTCAAGACCTTCCAGGGAGTAACGGAGGATGCCAAGAATACCGTATATCTGAGGCCTGAGACCGCACAGGGCATCTTTGTCAATTTCAAGAACGTACAGAGGACTTCGAGAAAGAAATTGCCCTTTGGTATAGGACAGATAGGAAAGTCTTTCCGAAACGAGATCACTCCCGGAAACTTTACCTTCAGGACCAGGGAATTCGAGCAGATGGAGCTGGAGTTCTTCTGCAAGCCGGATACGGATCTTGAATGGTTTGCGTATTGGAAGGAATTCTGCATAAAGTGGCTCAGGGACCTTGGCATAAAGGACGAAGAGCTTCGCGCCAGGGACCACAGCCCGGAGGAGCTGTCCTTCTATTCAAAGGCCACTACCGACCTTGAGTTCCTGTTCCCCTTCGGATGGGGAGAGCTCTGGGGCATAGCCGACAGGACGGACTATGACCTGAGCCGCCACATGGAGGTATCAAAGCAGGATCTTACTTATCTGGATGATGAGACAAATGAAAAGTATATCCCCTATGTCATAGAGCCTTCACTGGGTGCGGACAGAGTCACCCTCGCATTCCTCTGCTCTGCCTACGATGAGGAAGAGCTGGAGGGAGGAGACAAGAGGACGGTCATGCATTTCCATCCCGCCCTTGCTCCTGTCAAGATCGCGGTGCTGCCCCTTTCGAAGAAGCTCAATGAGGGCGCTGAAAAGGTATTTGACACGCTGCTTGAGAAATATTACTGTGAATTTGACGACAGAGGCAGCATAGGAAAGAGATACAGACGTCAGGACGAGATAGGTACTCCCTTCTGCATCACCTATGATTTTGATTCCGAAGAGGACGGAGCAGTGACCATACGTCATCGCGACAGCATGCAGCAGGAGAGGGTAAAGATAGACGAGCTCCTTTCCTACTTTGACGGAAAGTTCGATTTCTGATCGCCTGGCTGAGGCCATAGGCATTTCGGCAACAGCCCTGAAAGGATACACGGCATGAAGCTTTTCACAAGGCTTGCGGTCATGTTCTGCATAAGCACGGTGCTTCCGCTGGTGCTCATGTATCTTACGCTGACCGGAAAGACGGATTACAATACGGATATATTCATACTGGTGGGAGCAGGCTTTGTCCTGCTCTCTTGGATTTATTCCTCCATACTGCGGCCTCTTGATGACCTGAGGCATGCCACTCAGAAGATAAAGGAAGGGGATCTGGATTTTACCCTGGAGACGGAAAATGACGATGAGATCGGACAGCTTACCGAGGATTTCGAAGAGATGCGCATAAGGCTCAAGGAATCCCAGGAAGAGAAGATCAAATCGGAAAATGAATCCAAGGAGCTCATAAGCAATATAGCCCATGACTTGAAGACTCCCATCACTGCCATACAGGGATATGCGGAGGGCATACTGGATGGAGTGGCTTCCAATCCGGAGATGATGGAAAAATATATAAAGACCATCTATAATAAAGCCAACGACATGGCACGTCTCATAGATGAGCTTACCTATTACTCCAAGATCGATACCAACCGTATCCCCTACAATTATAAAAAGCTTAACGTAAGGGATTATTTTGATGACTGTGCTGAGGAGATAGGACTTGACATGGAGTCCAGGGGCATAAACTTCGACT